>JAJKIV010000320.1 GCA_021154285.1 Gemmatimonas sp.
CTCGGCGCGAGCTTCAGCGACCTTGTGCGTGACCTGCTCGTCGATGCGCTGGCGATCGCTGCTGCGGGTGCTGCACTGGGCCTTCTCGTGGCGGTCGGCGCGCTTCGGCTGCTCGTCGCCTACGCGCCGGTGGACATCCCGCGTCTCGACGACGTCCAGCTCGCCGGTGCGCCCATCGCCGTGGCCGTGGCCGTCGCCTCCGTGGCCGTGCTGCTCTTTGGCGTGGTGCCGGCTCTCCTGATCGCGCGCGGGCAACTCGCCGCGCCGCTCCGACTCGACGCACTCGTCGTGGGCGAGACCTCGCGGCGGCGTCTCGTGCGGCAGACGCTCGTTGCGTCGCAGATGGCGCTCGCGATGGTGATGCTCGGCGGGGCGGCCCTGCTGACGCGAAGCCTCACGCGTCTGCAAAGACAGGACACGGGCTTCGTCAGCGACCATCTCTCGGTGTTCTGGTACTCGTGGAACGCGCGGAAGGACAGTACGGTCGCGAGGATGACCGCGTTAGGCGACCGACTGAACCGCCGAGTTCGCGCGATCCCCGGCGTGACGGCGGCGACGCAGCTCGTCGCGCCGCCAATGCTCGGGAACGGCGTCTGGCAGATTCGCTTCGAGGCCGACGGCCAGACTCCCGCCGATGCTGTAACGAACCCTCTATTCCCGACCGACATGGTCGGGCCGGAGTTCTTCAAGACGTTCGGCGTCAAGCTCGATCGCGGGCGCGCGTTCACCGATCTCGACGACGCCTCATCGCCGCTCGTCGCGATCGTGAGCGAGTCCGTCGCGCGCAAGCTCTGGCCGGGTCGGGATCCGATCGGTCAGCGCATTCGTGTACCGGGTGCAACGCCGGACGGTATCGTGGGCGGAGACGGGTGGCGAACCGTGGTCGGTGTCGCGCACGACACGCACCTGCGCCTTCTGCGCGAGGTGTCGCCGATGGTGTTCCTGCCGTCGGTTCAGGGCTACTGGCACGGATCCATCGCGATCCGGAGCACGGTGCCTTTGCACGCGCTGCTGCCCGCGCTGCGCACCGCCGGTCACGAAATCGACCCGGACCTCGCGTTATGGAGTCCCCGGACGATGGATGACATTCTCGACGAGCCGCTCGCGCAGCCGAGGCTCGGCGCGTTGTTGACGTCGACGTTCGGGCTCGTGGCGCTGCTGCTCGCGGCGATCGGGTTGTTCGGCGTGATGGCGTCGCTCGTGCGGGAGCGGACGCGCGAGTTCGGGATCCGCATGGCGCTTGGCGCGTCGGCGGGACGCGTGCGCATGGCGGTGCTGCGACGCGCTGCGGCCGTTGCAGGCTCCGGTGCGCTGGTGGGTCTCGTGGCCGCGCTGGCGACGTCGCGGCTGCTCACGGCGCTGTTGTTCGGTGTGAGCCCGACGGATCCGATTGCGCTTGGCGCGGCGTGTCTCGTGCTGCTCGCCGTCGCGGCGGCGGCTGCGTATCTGCCCGCGCGCCGTGCGACGTCGATCGATCCTGTGCAGGCGTTGCGGTCGGACTAGGCGACTGCCGGGGACGGACGACGGGCGACGAGGAAAAGCGAAAGCGGCAGAAGGCACGTGTCATTCCGAGCGGAGGCGCCCGCAGGCGCCGCAGGCGAGGAATCGCCGTCGTCCCGACCGAGGGCTCGGCCCCTCTACCGGTCAGATCGCGATTCCTCGCTGCGCTCGGAATGACACGCTTTTGTCGCCCGTCGCCCGTCGCCGGTCCCCGGCACTTCACTTCCTCGTCAGAACAATCGGCGCGATCGCCGGCTCGAACGGAATCGCCACGCGATCGATCTTCCCGTCCGTGTTCGTGAGGAACTGCACCAGCCCGGTGACCGGCGCGCCCTTGAGCTGCGCCGGATCCAGATAGAAGACATCGTAGTGCCAGTGAGTCATCGGCCAGCTGGTGCCCTCGTACACGAACGCCAGCCCGTCGTCCTTCGACTGCACCTCGAACGTCCCATACCCCGGATGGCTGTACTTCCCGGCATAGTCGCTCAGCGGATGCGACGGCGAGGTGCCGGCGACGCGCTTCGACTGAAGCGCGCGAGTCGTCGAGTCCGCGGCGTTCTTGGCCCGGTCCGCGTCGCGTTTGGCACGCGCATTCCAGTCCACCGGCGGTAGGCCCAGCAGGTCGTCGAACACGCGCTTCACGACGACGTTAGGCACCGGATTCGCCGGCCCGGACATGTTCGTCAGCACGACCACGCCGATGCTGTCGTTCGGCAGCCAGGCCATCTGCGAGATGAAGCCGTCGATACCCCCGCCGTGCTGCACCCACTTGTGCCCGCGGTAGCTGCTCACCCACGTCGCCATGCCGTACGTCTCGGGCCCGAGCTCGGGATCCTCCATCCGCTCCGTCACGATCGACTGCGGGCTCTGCATCTTGAGGTCGTTCTTCGCGGAGAGAATACGCTTCCCGTTCCATTCGCCCATGTTGATGTGCATCTGGACGTAATGGAGCATCTCCTCGATGCTCGAGTTGATCGAGCCCGCCGGACCGGCGTTGTCGATGTTCCGGAACGGAACCCGCCCGATCTTCCCGCCGGACAGGAGATACGGATACGAGAAATCTCCGGAGCCGGGCATGTCGTTGGTCGACGTGTTCGTGCGCGCCATCTCGAGCGGCTTGAAGATCCGTTCGCGCACGACCTGATCCCACGGTTGACCTCTCAACTGCTCGACCAGCAGCCCTGCCGTGATGAACATCAGGTTGTTGTACTGCCATCGACCTCTGAATGACGTCGACGGATCGAGATACTTGAGGTGCTGAAAGACGTCCTTCCGGGTGTTGCTGCGCCCATACCAGAGCGCGTCGTGTCGCGGCAGTCCCGAGATGTGCGTCACCAGGTCCTTCACGCGGAAGTTCTTGGTGGCGTATTCGTCCTTCAGCTGGAAGTCCGGCAGATAGTCCGTCACCGGCTTGTCCCAATCGAGCTTTCCCTCGTCGACGAGCTGGCTCAGAAGAACGACCGTGAACGACTTCGAGTTCGAGCCGATGGCCATCAACGTCTGCGGCGTGACCGGCTGCTTGTCCTCGAGATTCCGGTAGCCGTAGCCCTTGAGCAGCACGACCTTGCCGCCCTTGATCGCGCCGACCGCCATTCCGGGGATATTCCATTCCTTGAGCATGCCTTCGGCCCACTGGTCGAACCCGTTAGGGTTCGTCGCCGCGAGAGGAGGCGCCGTGCTGGCGCGAGCACCGCTCTGCGCGAGCACCGGAAGGTTCGCGACCGCGACAAGAAGACCGGCCGACAGGATCGCGACTCGACGTGAATGCGGTGACATAGCCCGCTCCGACCGATTGAGGTGTGACGAAGATACAGCCATTTTCCAGCGCTTCAACGCGACGATACCCCAGCCGACCTCGTATGGCCTCGCATCCCGACCGCAGCATCTCCCGCCGAGCGGCGCTCGGCCGACTCGGAGTTGCCCTCGTTGGCGCGCCCGCGATTCTTCGCGGCCGCTACCGCGTGTTCACCGGCGCCACCACGGAATACTAGGCCAGGTGCATCAAGCTCATGGAGGAGAGCATCGTCGTCGATCTCCTGAACCAGTTCCGCTTTCAGGACTTCGCCGAGAAGCCGCCAAGGATCGAGCGGTGGCTCAAGGAACCGGGTTCGCTCTCCGCCGCCGACGCCGACATCTACCGCGGATCGCAGATGACCGCCGTCGCGCTCGGCCACTCGCCGACGGATTACGAGGACGGCATCCGGTTCTTCGCGGACTGGAACGGACTGCTCGCGGGGTACAGCGACTGGTTCACGCGCATCGACGACGCGACCGACTTCGCGCGCGCGAAGGCGGCGAAGAAGCTCGGGATCATGATCACGTTCCAGAACTCGGAGCATTTCCGTCGCCCTGACGACGTGAACACATTCTGGGGGCTCGGCCAGCGGATCTCGCAGCTGACGTACAACATGAATAACGGGATCGGCAGCGGGTTTCTGGAGCAGCGTGATGGCGGGTTGTCGATGTTCGGGCTGTCGATCGTGGAGCGCATGAACCAGGTCGGCATGGCCGTGGATCTCTCGCACTGCGCCGATCAGACGACGATGGACGGGATCGCGGCGTCGAAGCGCCCGGTGGTGTTCACGCACGCGAACTGCCGGGCCCTGGCGCCGAGCCTAACGAGGCTCAAGACGGACGAGGCGATCAGGGCGATGGCGAAGACCGGTGGCATCATGGGCGTCGCCTTCATTCGCTTCATGGTGCGCGAGCAGGAGCCGGTGACGATCGACCACGTGCTCGATCACGTGGACCACGCGGCGAAGCTGGTGGGTGTGGAGCATCTCGCGGTGGGGAGTGATCTCGACATGGTCGGGAATCCCAACCCGATCGGCGGCGGGATGGACCCGAAAAAGCAGCCGAACTTCGATCGGTATCACTTTCACACGGATTCGGCAGGGAAGCTCACGATCGCGGGGCTCGATCATCCCAAGCGGATGTTCGATCTCACCGAAGGGCTCATCCGCCGTCGCTACAACGACGCGGACATCTCGGCCATCCTCGGCCGAAACGCGGTACGCGTTCTTACGCAGATCTGGAAGGCATAACAACGCACCAGTCGCTGTTCGCGTGGTTCGACGCCTAACGCGATGCCTCGCCCTCGGGCACGGCCAGACGGGCGCTCACCTGCGTGAGTGCGTCGTGATCGGTCAGGTCGAGCCGCAGCGGCGTGAGGGCGACGAGATTGTTCCTGACCGCCCAGCGGTCGGTCCCCTCTTCCACCTCTTCGAGCGGTCGGATGCTGATCCAGTACAGCTTGCGACCCATCGGGTCCTCGTCAGGCACCACGCGCCCGTCGTAGTGCCGAACGGACTGACGCGTCCACTGCAGCCCCGTGGGCGCTTGCGGGAAGTTGACATTCACGAGCTGGAGCGCCTGCTCGGGGATGAGCACCGACAACACCTGCGTCACGAACGGCTCGAGCCGCGCGAAATCGGGTTCATCCCCACCCGTGCTGGCACTGAGGGCAATGCCCCGACATCCGAGCAGCGACGCCTGCTTCGCGGCGGCGAGTGTGCCGGAGTGCCAGATCGAGTTCCCGAGATTGTAGCCGAGGTTGATTCCGGACAGCACGAGGTCCGCGCCACCCCATCCATCGACGCCCAGCGCGACACAGTCCGCCGGCGTTCCGTTCACGCGGTAGGCGTCGAAGTCGTCGATCGGGGTGCGTCGAATGCGAAGTGGCCGCGAGTGCGTGATGGCGTGACCCATCGACGACTGCTCGACGTCGGGCGCGACGATCCGCACGTCGCCGAACTCGCGAGCGGTGCGCGCCAAAGCGCGGAGCCCGGGGCTGTAGATCCCGTCATCGTTGGCAACAAGAATGCGCACGGGGGAAGTCGACCGTCGACCGGAGAAGACCGTGACAACCCGAGGCAACAAGCGGGCCCGCCCCATTGCCCCATGCATCGGTCCCGCCTTTGCACCGGTCCCTTCCATGCGAGTTACCCTCGTTCACAATCCCGACGCCGGCTCGGGCGATCACCTTGGAAGTGAGCTGCTGGCGCGCCTGCGCGAGGCCGGCCATGACCCGACGTACGCGTCCACCGAGGCCGCGGCGCTCGCCCGGGCGCTCAGGGCTGCGCCCGACGTGGTGCTGGCCGCTGGCGGCGACGGCACGGTCGGCGCGGTCGCACGTCTCATGGCGGCGACGACGCCGGACATTCCCATGGCGATCCTCCC
>JAJKIV010000321.1 GCA_021154285.1 Gemmatimonas sp.
ACCCAGCGCGCGCAGCCGGTGAAAGCGCCGGTGACGGGAGGCTCTCCATCCAGCAGTCACGATACGACGCGGCCCGTTGCTCGCTCTGCTCGTGCTGCGGCGCCGCCGCAGACGAAGGCACAGCTCGCGTTCGCCGGTGGCACGGATGACATGGACGACGCATCGATCAAGGTCCTGCTCGGCGCACTCGACGAAATGGATCGCGCACCGGTGGCTCCGTCCGCGGAGCCGGATCCGACGCCAGTGTTGCCCGTGATCAAAACGGGCCAGCCATGACACGCATGGTCGCGAGTCTGTCTCCCAGGACCTGGGGCCTCTATTCACTGTGTTTGATCCTCGCAGTGTCGCCTGCGCGCGCGCAGCGCGCCAATAGCGTCGAGGCACAGCCTGGCGTTCCGGCGCAGCAAGGGCGCGGGTTGGAGCAGCAATTTCGCGAGCGATTCGCCGAGGTCGTGAAGCGACGGCTCAATCTCGATGAGACGCAGATGCAGCAGCTCGGCCGCGTCAACGATCGATTCGAGCGTGACCGGGTGCAGCTGCTTCGGGAGGAGCGACGCGCCCGTCAGGCGCTGCGCGCCGAAGTGCTCGCAGGCGATTCCGCGGATCAGAAGAAAGTCGCCGGGCTGCTCGATCAGGTGCTCACGATCCAGCGACGACGCCTGGACCTTACGGAAAGCGAGCAGCGCGAGCTCGCGACGTTCATGACACCGACGCAGCGAGCAAAGTATTTCGCCATTCAGGACCAGCTTCGCCAGCGGCTCGAGAACCTCCGTCGACAGCGCCAGGAACGGAGGGCAGGCGGCGGACCTGGTGGACAGCGTCCACTGCCGTAGAGAGTCAGCCGGTCGGCTCCGTGCGCGCTCGCGTTGAGCGACGTCACCGAGGCCGCTACATTGCGTCTGAGTAGTGCGCCCGGGTGGCGGAATCGGTAGACGCAGGGGACTCAAAATCCCCCGACCTTCGGGTCTTACGAGTTCGAGTCTCGTCCCGGGTATAGAAGGCCTGATCGCCTTCACGAATCGATTGGATGTGTTGCGGGCGCCGCCTCCTGCCGGGGGGCGGCGCCCGTTTGGGTTGTGACACGAGTCAGCCAGCTCCAAGGCACTCCTGGTTGGCGCTGGTCGTCGTGAGCGATGGCGCGGCAGTGCCGCGCCAAAGCCAGACGCCTACGTCCCTTGGTCGGCAGGGTATGATACCTCCAAGGAGGTATGTTACCCATCCCCTCAAGCCTACTGCCTAACAACCCAGCTCTTCAGCCAGCGATGGCGCGAAGAACCGCTTCGTTGTACTTTCGGGTCAGGCGGCACGGCATTCGTTAGGGAACGTTAGGTGATGCTCGCTTTCGCTCGCTTTTCGCCGATGGCCGCCGAAGGCAGGTGCTTCGGATGGAATCAGTCTCATCGGCGTTCGAGCGAGACCCGGGCGGGGTGCCGCTGCCCCCACCGCCGTCTCGCGACCGCGACGGCCTCAGCGCTCTCGAGCGCAAGGCGCTCTATCGCGTCCACACCGAGCTGCCGGCCATGCCCGCGTCGCTCGTCGTCCAGATTCTGCTCTGGCCGGAGAAGATCACCGACTGGGCTCGCGATGAAAGCGTTACCCCGGCCCTCGTGTACAACATGTTGGGCGGGTTTAAGCCGTATCACGGGCTCCGTGAGCGGCTCGCCCAGCGCCTCGGGGTCACCAAGTCAGCGGTCGATCACCTCATTGACGCTCGTCGCCAGCAGCCGTCGACGCGTCGAATTCCGGAGCCACCGCCGGATTTCGTCGCCGACGACGTGGCATTGCGGACAGATGGGAGCCCAAGCAATATGATGCCCGAGGCCGACGCCGCGCTGGCCACTCCGCCCACTCCGGCGGACGATGATCCGCCGCCACCCCAAGGCTCGCAGATCAGGTTCGAGCTATAGTTGGCGGACCGGCCCGAACTGGACCGGCCGATGAGCTCAACAGCGGCCCGAACCGGCTTCATTGGCGCGCGCAAAGAAACCGTCTGTTAAGGTTGGCCTCGGCATCATTACGGAATTGCGCTCACGGCGCGTGGCCCGGTCCGGTGTATGCACTAATTGCGGAGTGGGTACAGGCGCTTCCGATCCGACCACTCGCGGCCGCGGTCCGGGCCCCCCGCCATGCACCGACTCCGAATCGCTCAGGTAACGGAGTACTACTATCCGCACCTCGGCGGAATCTGTGAGCACGTTCACTTCCTCGCGCGTGAGGCGCGGCTTCGCGGCCATCACGTCGACATCATCACCTCGAACCTTGCCGGAGCGGTCGATTCCCCGGACGTGATTCGCGTCGGGCGGAGTGTGCCCGTCTACGGCAATGGCTCGTTGGCGCGCATAACGGTTGGTCGCTCGCTGAGACGCCAGGTGCGCGATGTCCTGCGCGAGGGCGCGTACGACCTCGTGCACGTCCATTCACCGCTGGCACCGGTGCTCCCGATGCTGGCGGTCGACGAGGCCGATTGCCCGGTCGTGGGCACGTTCCACACGTATTTCGAGTCGTCGGTCGGCTATACGCTCGGACGACGCTATTTTCAGCGTCGGATGGACCGCCTCGCGGCGGCCGTCGCCGTCTCGCCGACCGTCGTCGAGGCGCACGGACGTTATTTCGAGACCGAGTGGACGCACATTCCGAACGGCGTCGACACGCAGTTCTTTTCGCCGAACGCGCCGCGCCCGATGAGCATTCGCGCCGATGTTCCCTCGGTGCTCTTCCTCGGACGGTTCGATCCGCGAAACGGGCTCGCCTCGCTCATCGACGCGTTCAAACGCATTCGGAGTCCGCAGCGTCCCGCGCAGCTGGTCATCGTCGGCGACGGACCGCTTCGCCGGTATTATCGCCGGCTCGCGGCGGGCGATCCCGACATCACGTTCGTGGGTGCCGTGCTTGGCGAGCGCCCCGAGTACTACGCGAATTGCTCGCTCTACGCCTGCCCGACGACCAAGGCGTCATTCGGGATCACGCTGCTCGAGTCGATGGCGTGCGGAACGCCGATCGTGTGCTCGGACCTGAACGGCTTCCGCAACGTCGTCGCGCACGAGCGAGAGGCACTGCTCGTCCCGTGCGGCGACGCCGGCGCTCTGGCCGATGCGCTCGCGACGATGCTCGAGGACGACGCGATGAGAGCACGGCTCGGTGCGACCGGACGGCAGCGCGCGCTGTCGTACGGATGGCCGCGGGTCAGCGACATGATCCTGAGTCTGTACGCGCGAATACTCGGCGCGGAGCGGATCGCCGCGTGAAGGCCTCATGATCGGCACGATTGCGTCCGCCGCAGTCGTGTCGGTCGGAGCACTCGCCTGGGGGGCGTTCGAGCGCAACAGCCCGCTGTTCGGGCGCGTGCAGCGCCGCTTGCCCGGCAACGACCCGGTTGCGGCGCTGACGTTCGATGACGGGCCGAATCCCGAGGCCACGCCGGCCATTCTCGACGCGTTAGGCGCTGAGGGCGTCGCGGCGACGTTCTTCGTGCTCGGCCGCCACGCCGATCGGTGGCCCGCCATCGTCGAGCGCACGAGAGCCGAGGGCCACGTCATCGGCAACCACGGCTATCATCATCGGAAGCTGGTCTGGCGCTCCCCGAGCTATGTCCGCGATGACATCATGCTCGGCGCAGCCGCCATCGAACGTGCCGGCGCCGCGCGGCCACGGCTCTTCCGCGCGCCACATGGCCAGCGGAATCCGTGGGTTTCGCCAATTGCCCGCAGCGCTGGACAGCGAACCGTTGGCTGGACGCTGGGTGTGTGGGACACCGCACTGCCGGGGCCTGACGTGATCGCCGAACGCGTCCTCCGTGGTACTCGCCCTGGGTCCATTGTCCTGCTTCACGACGGTGACGGATACGATCCCGCAGGCGATCGCATGCAGACCGCGCGAGCATTGCCGCGCCTGATCCGCGGACTGCGCGACCGTGGGTTTTCTTTCGTGACGCTGGCGACGCCATGAGCGATCAGGGCACGAAGCGGCGGTGGCTGCATTGGGCGGTGCCCATCGCGACGATCCTTCTGCTCGCACTATTCGCGCGCAAGGTGGACTGGGCGAATGCCTGGAGCGCGATCACGCATGCCGACCCCTTGTTGTTAGGCGTCGCGACCATCGCGAACCTCGGCACGCTGATAGTCAAGGGCGTTCGATGGTCGCTTTTTCTGGATGCCGTGGGAATTCGCGGAACCGGACAGGCGCTTCGCACCACGTTCGCCGGTCACGCGCTCAACAATGTGCTGGTCGCGAACGGCGGCGATGCGGTACGCGTCGCCGCGACGGCGCGCAACAGCAAGGTGTCCAGCGCCACGGTTCTGGCGGCCCTCGCGAGTGACAACCGCTGCGACCTCGTGAGCTACGCTGCGCTGTTCGCGGTCGCCGCGATCTGGCTTCCGCTGCCGCCACAGCTCGCGCGCTGGCGAACCGCGGCGCTGATCGCGCTGGTCGTCATGGCGATCGCGTTGGGCGCACTCGTTATCTGGAGACCCAAGCATTCGCACGGCGACGGGCTTGTCGCCGCCGAGCAGCGGCTCGTCGAGCGCGCACGCAACTACTGGAGGCGGCTCACCGCAACGTCGGCGGAGCTCGCGACGGCGCGACGGCTCACGATTGCCGTGGGTCTTTCATTCCTCTCGTGGGCCGGGCAGTGGGCCACGTTCCACTACGCCGCACACTCGGCATCCTTTCCGACGACTGCCGCGGATTCGCTGCTCGCGCTCCTCGTCGTCAACCTGAGCTTCGTCGTGCGTTTGACGCCGGGAAACGTCGGCGTCTTTCAGCTGCTGTACGCGCTCGCGGCAACGTCGACGGGATTGGACAAGGATTCCGCCGTCGCCGTGGCGTTTCTCATCTCGCTGATTCAGTACATCCCGGTGACGATCATCGGCCTGCTGCTCGCGCGCTCACTGACGACCGACGCGCGCGCCTCGAGTGTTTCGACGCACCCGACGTGACGAGCGCCGAGCGACCCAGGGTCTTTGTCGTGCGGCGACTTCCATCGGCGATAGAGACGAAGCTGCGCGAGCGCTACGACGTTGCGCTGAACGCAACCGACGAGACGTATCCGCTCGACCGGTTGGTCGAAGCCGCGCAGAGCTTCGACGCGATCGTGCCGACCGTCGTGGACAACGTTCCGGCCGCGGTGTTCGCGGCGCGGCCGCTTCGAGCGCGCCTCGTCGCGAATTATGGCGTCGGGTTCGATCGCATCGATCTCGCTGCAGCGCGAGCTCACAACGTCGTGGTGACCAACACGCCCGGCGCGTTGACGGAAGACACCGCGGACCTCGCGATGATGCTCATTCTCGCGGCGGCGCGCCGAACGAGCGAGGGCGAGCGCCAATTGCGCGCAGGGGATTGGGCTGGCTGGCGTCCGACGCACCTGCTCGGCGCTCGGGTGAACGGCGCCACGCTCGGCATCGTCGGCTTCGGGCGCATCGGCGCCGCGGTCGCGCGGCGAGCGCACCGCGGGTTTGGGATGCGCGTGCTGTTCGTGAATCCCAGCACGCCCGACGCAGCTGCCGTGGAGGAGGCGAGTGCGGAGCGATGCGCATCACTCGATGAGCTCCTCGCGTCGAGCGACATCGTTTCACTCCACGCGCCTGCACGCGACGGCACCCGCCGCATGATCGATGCTCGTCGGCTCGAGTCGATGCGTCCGGGCGCAATTCTCGTCAACACCGCACGTGGCGACCTGGTGGACGAGTCGGCGCTCAGCGACGCGCTCGAGCACGGGCGTCTCGGCGCGGCGGGGCTCGACGTCTTCGAGCGGGAGCCGGCCGTCTCCGAGCGGCTGCTCGCGCTGCCCAACGTCGTTCTTCTACCGCACCTGGGCAGCGCGACGACGACGTCGCGAGAGGCGATGGGCGAACGCGTTTTGGCGAACCTCGATGCGTTCTTTCGTGGCGTGCCGCCGCCCGATCGCGTGGCATAATTCACGAGCCACTGCGCTTGCCGGCGGCCCGCGACCCTCTCTAGCTTACCGCCACTTCGCCACCGAAATCCGATCCATGGCTCTCACATTCGCCTTACGAAACGGCGATGCAGCGGAGATCGACGCTCCGCTGCTCGGCGTGCTGCTGCAGTCGGGCACCGAGCTGCCCGGTCAACTTCGCACGCTCGATGAGCGCCTCGGCGGAGCGTTGTCGCGCGCGCTCCAGCGCGGTGACTTTCGCGGCGCCAAAGACGAAACGCTGCATTTCGACGGCGGCGAGAGCGACGCTGAACGCGTTCTGCTCATCGGGTTGGGCACGCCGGCGGCCGACGCCCCCGCCGCGTCGTTGCGCCGCGGCGCGGCCCTGCTGGCGCGCCAGGGACATCGCATGGGTGCGGGTTCGCTCGCCGCGGTGGCGCCGGGTATCGACGAGGACTCGATCGAGTCGATCGCGGTGGGCCTCGCGATGGGGGCGTGGGAGTACATCGACCTGAAGACGCCTCCGCCCGAAGCGGAGCGCAAGAAGCCGCTCACGCGGGCGATCATCGTCGCGAACGACTCCAAGGCCGCAAAGGATGCGCTCTCGCGCGGTGAAGCCATCGCCGCCGGCTATGAGGTCTCACGTCGGCTCGCGCAGATGCCGGGGAACCTGTGCACGCCGGACCACCTCGCAAAGACGGCGACCGACATCGGTCGTCGGCACAAGCTCAAGGTGACAGTGCTCGGGCGGCGCGAGATGGAGCGCCAGAAGATGGGATCGTTCCTGTGCGTGGCACAGGGAACGGATCAGGATCCAAAGCTCGTCACCATGGAGTATCGCAAGGGAAAGCGCAGCGCTGCCCCGATCGTGCTCGTGGGGAAGGGACTCTGCTTCGACACCGGAGGCATCTCGATCAAGCCGGCCGACCGCATGGAGCTGATGAAGTTCGACATGTGCGGCGCCGCAGGAGTGCTCGGTGCGATGGAAGCGATCGCGCGGCTCAAGCTCAAGGTGAACGTCGTGGGGATGTTCGGCGCGACCACGAACATGCCCTCGGGCACCGCGGTGAAACCCGGCGACGTCGTCATCAGTCACCTCGGCAAGTCGATCGAGATTATCAACACTGACGCGGAAGGGCGACTCGTCCTGGCAGACGTTCTTTCGTACGCGCGCCGGTTCAAGCCTGCCGCGGTGATCGATGCGGCAACGCTCACCGGCGCGTGCGTCATCGCACTCGGCCACGTCGCCACCGGCGTGCTGGGTTCCGATCAGGGTCTCATCGACGAAGTGCTGACCGCAGCGAAGCGTGCCGCCGAGCCGGGGTGGCAACTTCCGTTGTGGGATGACTACAAGGATCTGATCAAATCCGACGTGGCGGACATCAAGAACACGGGTGGGCGCGCTGGCGGGACGATCACGGCTGCTATGTTCTTGAAGGAGTTCGCAGAGGAATATCCGTGGGTGCACCTCGACATCGCCGGTACGGCCTATTCGGAGACGGATCTCGTGGCGATTCCACGCGGCCCGACCGGAGTGCCTACGGGGACATTCGTCGAGTTCGTGCGGGGGAGGGCGGGCTGACCGGTCCATTCGGCGTCGTCATTCGACTCGTGCGTCGCATCGGCCTCGCCCTCCTGGTCGGGGCCGTTTTGCACGGAGGCGCTACGGCCCAGGTGCCAAAGCGGGACACCACGAAGACCCGCCGCGACACGGTGCTCGCGATCCCGCTCCCAGCCGATTCCGCCGCCGCCGATTCCGCGCGCGCACGGCTGCGTGCAGATAGCCTTCGCGCCGCCGCGCTCGCACGTCGGTCAGCCGACAGCATCAAGGCGCCGCTCGCCCACGCGGAGGTACCACCGCTGACGGACATTGGAGAGCGGTACCGCTGGGGAAGGGATGAGCTGTTCGCGAGCGGCACGGTGTCGTTAGGCGAGCTGCTCGGCCGCATCCCGGGCGTCACCGGGTTCGCGTCCGGGTGGATTGCCAGCCCGCACATGAACTCGTACGTCGGGGACTTCCGCCGGATCCGCCTCTTTTACGACGGCGTCGAGCTCGATCCGCTCGACCCCCGTATTGGCCCGATGCACGACTTCGCGGCGATTCCCGCGTGGACGCTCGAGGAAATTGTCGTCGAGCGGGCGGCGGAGGAGCTCCGCGTGTATCTGCGCAGCTGGCGCGTCAACAAGACGACGCCCTACACGCGTGCCGACGTAGCGACGGGCGATCTGGCGACGAACAGCTACCGCGGCTATTTCGGCCGGCGTTTTTCGAACAGCTTCGCGCTTCAGGTGGGCGCCCAACAATACAGCACCGAAGACGTCCGAGTCGGCGGCGACGGCCACCTGCTCAGCATCTTCTCACGGGTCGGCTGGGCAAAGAAGCAGTGGAGCGTAGACGGGGTCTTCCTGCGTACAAAGCGGAGCCGCAACGAACAGAAGCGCGAACAGACGGACATCGGCGTGTTCAGCAACCTCCCCGGCCTGGACGCAACCCAAGCCGACGAGTACTTCCGCGTCGGGTATGGAAATACGGACGGCCCGCGGTGGCTCCAGCTCATCGCCTCGACGAGACGCTTTGCCGAGAGCAATGCGAAGACCACGACCACGAGCCCGCCAGCAGAAGGCGTGCCCTTCATCGGCGACACGGTCGATACGATCGCGTCTCGCGCACAGTACGTCGCGACTGCCGGCGTGCGATTCGCGAACACGAGCCTCAGTGGAACCGCGAGGTATCGTGTCTACAATGGCCAATGGTTTCTGTCTCCATCAGCCCGATTGAGCTACGACCGCGGCATTCTCGCAGCGACGGTCTACGCGGAGCAGCAGGAGTCCGACTCGACGCTCCGCGGTGACGTGTCGGCTCGTCTCAAGCTGCTTCCGTTTCTCGCGGTATCCGGCTCGTTAGGCCAGACGAGGCCCATCAAAGACAACGAACGCCTGGCCTCGATCGCCTACCGGGGTGAGGTTGGGCTGCGCGTTGGCCAGCTGTGGGCGACGGGCGGGATCATGTCGATCGACACGACGATCGTTCCGGCACCGCGCGCCTACGACACGCTGTACACGGACGTGAGCGTCTCGCGACGCCTGACCTTCGCCACGCTGCGAGGGAAGCTATGGAAGGGGTTCGGCGTAGACGTCGTGGCGCAGAAATGGCCCGCCGGCGAGGCGTATGTTCCGGAGTACCAGGTACGAAGCCAGCTGTACGCCAGCACGAGTTGGCTGAGCCGGTTTCCGACCGGAAATTTCCATATCCTCATGGCGATCCAGCACGATTACCGGACCGCGGTGGCGTTTCCAACCGCTGGTGGCGTGCCTCAGCTCTCATCGCAATTTCGCTCGCTCTCGTCGTTGGTCGAGCTTCGGCTCTACGACGCCACGATCTCCTGGCAATTCAGAAACATGATTGGCGACTTCTACTCGGTCGTCCCGTACTACACGGCCCCTCGCGCGTTGAGTTATTACGGCGTGCGATGGGACTTCTTCAATTGACAAGGTCGTTGCCAGCTCATAACTTGCGCGATTGTCAATGATCCGAAGCATGACGGGTTTCGGTGCCGCCGAGGGCCTGGTCGGCGGTTCGCGCGTGAGCGTCGAGCTGAGAACCGTCAACCACCGGTTCTTCTCGCCGAGTATCAAGCTGCCGAGCGAGCTGTCTCGCTGGGAACCGGAGGTCAGGGAAGCGCTTCGTCGCAGGATCGCGCGCGGCCACGTCACCGTGTCCGCGCGAACCGAACGCACGTCGAGCTCGAGCTCGATCGACGAGCAGCGGTTCGCGAGCTACGTGGCGATGCTGCGCGATCTGCGTGACAGGCATGGGCTCGATGGCACGATCGACGTCGCCACGATCCTTCGGATGCCGGACGTGCTGGCATCGGACAATGACGGGACTGAGGGAACGCCGGCCGAGCTCACGTCGATCGTCGAGTCGGCGATCGAGTCGTTGACGAAGTCGCGCACTGATGAAGGCAGGCGGTTGGCGGGCTATCTGCTCGAGCGATTCGGCGTCGTCGATGCCGCACTCTCGCGCATCGCCGCCAGGGCGCCGGAGCGCATCATCGCGCAGCGCGACCGGCTACGCGAGTCGGTTCGCGTGTTGACGGAAGGGATGGCAGTCGACGAGCAGCGGATCGCTCAAGAGATCGCAATCCTCGCCGATCGACTCGATGTGGGAGAAGAATTACATCGGTTCGCATCGCACATCGCCGCGTTTCGCGCGGCACTGGAGCAGAGCGGAGGCGAACCGGTTGGCAAGCGACTCGGGTTCCTGTTGCAGGAGATGCTGCGCGAAGCGAATACGACCGGCAGCAAAGCCAACGACGCGGCGATGCTGCAGGACGTGGTGACGATGAAGGAGGAGTTGGAGCGGATTCGAGAGCAGGTGGAAAACCTCGAATGAATCCGTTTCCGCTGATCCTGTCGTCGCCGTCCGGTGGCGGCAAGACGACGATCGCTCGAATGCTGCTCGAGCGCCGGCACGACGTTGGATACTCGGTGTCATGCACAACACGCGCGGCGCGCCCGAGGGAGCAGGAGGGGAAGGACTACTTCTTCCTCTCGCAGGACGAGTTCGAGAGAAGGCGGGCGCTCGACGAGTTCGCCGAGTCGGCGGTGGTTCACGGAAATCTGTACGGAACGCTTCGCAACGAGGTGAAGCGCGTGCTCGCGTCAGGCAAGCACGTGATCATGGATATCGATGTGCAGGGCGCTCGGCAATTTGCGCGGGCGTTTCCTGAGTCGGTGTTGGTGTTTCTGCTGCCGCCATCGACCGATGTGCTCATCGATCGATTGCGCGCGCGACAGACGGAGGACCATCGCAAGCTGCTCGTTCGGCTGCGATCGGCACGCGAGGAGTTGCGGGAGGTTGGCCGGTACCAGTACGTGGTGGTGAACGACAATCTCGAGCGGGCGTACACACAGGTGACGGCGATCGTGGACGCTGAAACAGTTCGGCACGAACGGTTAGCCCTGCTCGATGAACGGTTGGCTGAGCTGATCGACGCGCTCGATCGTCAGATTCACGAATACTCTTCAATCAGGATTTGAGTGACATGCGAGTGTACACACCTGGAGAAGTCGCGAAGCACGCAGGCAACAAGTACCTCGGCGTTCTCGTCGCGGCGAAGTTCGCGCGGGTGCTTAACGAGTTTCCTCGCGATCGCTCGTCCTCGCGGGAAAAGAAGCTGACGACGCGCTCGCTCGAGGAGCTGTCGACTGGCGAGATTCAGTATCGCGTGGTGCCTAAGCGGAGACCCGAGGGGTGAGGAGGTCGCGAGGGTCCGAGTGACTCGGCCCTTCGATCAGCGTCGCATCCTTCTCGGGGTCACGGGCGGGATCGCGGCGTACAAGTCGGCGTGGATCGCTCGCCTGCTCACTCAGGCAGGGGCCGCGGTGGACGTGGTGCTCACGCGATCCGCGGCCGAATTCATCGGCGCGATCACATTCGAGGCGCTCACCGGTCGGCCGGTCCATACGGCGCTCATCGCCGAAGGCCACGCCCTCGATCACATCAAGCTCGCACGCGCGGCTCACGCCATTGTGGTCGCGCCCGCAACGGCGGATTTCATCGCGCGCGCCGCTAGCGGAAACGCAGACGAGCTGCTCACGGCATCGTTGCTCGCCGCGGCCGCGCCGGTGCTGATCGTTCCGGCAATGAACGACCGGATGTGGGCGCACGCGCAGACACAGGCCAACATTGCCCGTCTCCGCGAGATTGGCTACCGGATTCTCGAGCCGGACGCTGGTCCGCTCGCCGTTGGCGAGGGAAGCGGCCCCGGGCGCCTGCCGGAACCGGAGACGGTCGTCGCGCACGTCGGGCGTTTGCTCGAGGCGCCGGGCTCACTCCGCGGGAAACGGGTCGTGGTGACCGCGGGGCCGACCCGCGAGCCTGTCGATCCCGTTAGGTTTCTCTCCAATCGCAGCAGCGGCAAGATGGGTGTCGCCATCGCCGCCGCGGCGTGGCGGCGAGGAGCAGATGTGCAGCTCGTTGCGGGTCCGCTCGCGGTTCCGCCGCCTTCGGGGCCCAGTGTGACGTTCGTGGAGACGACCGAGCAGATGCGCGATGCGGTCGAGCGTGCAATCGCGGGTGCAGACGCGCTGATCATGGCGGCGGCACCGGCGGATTTTCGCCCGGCTTCGCCGGCAAGTCAGAAGATCAAGAAGTCCAACGCTCCACCGGCAATCAGGCTCGAGTCGACGCCGGACATTCTCGCGTCGACGATCGCAGCGCGATCCGACAAGCTGGTCACGGTGGGGTTCGCGCTCGAAACCAACTCGCCGCTCGAGCACGGTCGCGGAAAGTTGGTGTCCAAACAACTCGACCTCATCGTCGTGAACGATGCCACCGAACCGGGCGCCGGATTTTCGGTGGACACGAATCGCGTGACGTTCATCGATCGCGACGGAAACGCCGACGCCCAGCCTCTCCTCGGCAAGGGTGCGGTAGCTGATCTCATTCTCGACCGCCTCGAGCGGTTGATCTCTCGTTGATGCATGGACGCTAGAGAACAACTTCGGCGATACCTCGAGCAGCGCCGCGAGATGGGCGAACGTGAGCTCATTCTCGATGGCATGTCGGTCGAGGACGTGATGCGCATCCTCGGCGCCACGGGCGCTGAAGCGAAGGACACCGCCTCGCCCGTTCGCCGAAGCGTGGAACCGCGCGAGGCTTCGGGGACGACGCCTGCACGCGCCGATGAGGCGCCCGCGGATTCATCGGACTGGCGTGCGATCCTGCGTGCGGCCGGCAATGAGCCTTCGCGCGCAACGACGATCGCGAGGCTTGACGCCCCAGCTGCATCAGCTGCACCGGGCGCGCCGACTCCGCCAGTTCCGCCGCCTTCGCAGCCGTCGTCGACTCCGCCAGCTCCCGATGACCTCGACGACGCGGACGCTCCCGAGGACGCCGCCGCGGGGCCACCGGCGTACGTGATGCGTCCGACACCGCAGGCCACACCGCGCGTCCGACCGACGCCACCGGCAGCCGGCGAGCCACCGTCAGGCATCGCCGTCGGCACCGCGAGTCGAGAGCTGTTCGGCGGGCCCTTGAGCGGAGTAACGACACTCGAGCAGCTCGCGGAGCTCATCGCGAAATGCACGAAATGCCCGCTCTACAAAACCGCGACGAAGCCTGTGCCTGGCCAGGGCAGTCCGACCGCCGAGTTGGTGTGCGTCGGCGAGGCCCCAGGCGAGAACGAAGACAAGTCGGGCCTCGCGTTCGTGGGGCAGGCGGGGCAGCTTCTCACCAAGATTCTCGCCGCCATTAATTTGCAGCGAGAAGACGTCTTCATTTGCAACGTGCTCAAGCATCGACCACCAGGCAATCGCAACCCGATGCCGCAGGAGGTCGAAGCGTGCAGCCCGTATCTGGTCCGACAGCTCGAGGTCATTCGCCCGAAGGTCATCGTGGCGTTCGGGACGTTCGCCGCACAGACGCTGCTCGAGACCAAGCTCTCGATCGGTAAATTGCGCGGCTCGGTGCACAAGTATTACGGCATTCCGCTGATCGTCACGTATCACCCCGCCGCGCTGCTGCGCAATCCTGCGTGGAAGCGCCCAACCTGGGAAGATGTCCAGCTCGCCCGTCGAATTCTCGATCGCGCCGCAGGGGCGTGACCCGTACAGCGAGCGGCGCCCTCCGTATTCGGAGGACGCCGAGCAAGCGGTGCTCGCCGCCATGCTCATGGACGCCGACGCGATCATGCGCGCGGCGGAGTATGTCAACGACACGATGTTCTACGCGGAACGCCACCGCAGAATCTTCCGCGCGCTCGTCGCGATCACGGAGCGTGGCGCCGTAGCCGATCCGCTCACGCTCGCCGACGAGCTCGATCGGCGCGGAGAGCTCAGCGCGAGCGGCGGGAAGGAATACATCGCGTTCCTCGTCGACGCCGTGCCCACCGCGGCCAACGTCGAGTTTCACGCGCGCATCGTCCGCGAGAAGGCGCTCCTGCGCAGCCTCATCGAGGTGTCGACGTCGATCGTCAGCGAAGCGTTCGAGGGTCGCACACAGGCCGCCGAGCTGCTCGATGAAGCCGAGCAAAAGATCTTCCAGGTCAGCCAGCAGCAGGGCTCCGGCGGGTTCACCCGCATCAAGGAGCTGATGTGGCCGACCATGGAGCGCATCGAAGCGCTCCAGCGCGGCGGTAAATCGATCACCGGGGTGGCGAGCGGCTTCCACGACCTCGACGAGCTGACGTCCGGCTTCCAGCCCTCGGATCTCGTGATCATCGCGGCGCGCCCGTCCATGGGAAAGACGGCGCTCGTGCTGAACATCGCGCAACACGCGGCCATTGAGCACAACACTTCGATTGCGATCTTTTCGCTGGAAATGAGTAAAGAGTCTCTCGTGCAGAGACTCCTCACGAGCGAAGCCCGCATCGATGCGCAGCGGCTTCGCAAAGGCATGCTGCGAGATGACGACTACTCGCGCCTCGCGCGCGCGGCGGGCATCCTGTCGTCGGCGCCGGTGTACATCGACGACGCGGCGGGCATCACGCTGCTCGAGATGCGGTCCAAGTCGCGCCGCCTCAAAGCAGACTCCGGGCTTGGGCTCATCATCGTGGACTACCTGCAGTTGATTCAGGGGCCGATGAGCGCCGAGAATCGTCAGCAGGAGATCAGTCAGATCTCGCGGTCGCTCAAGGCGCTGGCGAAAGAGCTTTCAGTCCCTGTGATCGCGCTGTCGCAGCTCTCGCGCGCGCCCGAGCAGCGTACCGGCGAGAACAAGCGTCCGCAGCTCTCGGATCTTCGTGAATCCGGCGCCATCGAGCAGGACGCCGATCTGGTGATGGCGATCTATCGCCCCGAGGTGTACGCGGAGAGCCGCCACGAGGGGCCGCCGGTCGATAAGGATGGGAACTCGCTCGAGGGGCGAGCGGAGATCATCGTGCTCAAGCAGCGCAACGGGCCGATAGGTACCGTGAATCTGTTCTTCCACAAGCAGTACACGCGCTTCGAGAATTACACGGCCCGACCGGCCGCGACGTGACACCGAAGGTCAAGACCGTCTATCGCTGTACGGACTGTGGCGCCGAGCACCCCAAGTGGGCGGGGCGTTGCGACGTATGCGGCGAGTGGAACACGCTCGTCGAGGAGGTCGCCGCGCCGAAGGTCCGCGTGGGGACCGGAGGCGGCAGCGCGCGGCGAGTCGGCGGTGCCGAGTCGTTAGGCGCTGGCGGTACGGTCGCCACCACGACACGGCTCCGCCAGGTCGTTGGCTCCGAGGCCGAGCGGGTTCGCACCGGCCTCGATGAGTTCGACTTCGTGCTCGGCGGCGGCATCGTCCCTGGCTCCATGGTCCTCGTTGGTGGCGAACCAGGCATCGGGAAGTCGACGATCCTGCTTCAGGTGGCCGCGCGAGTGAACGAACGTGGCGGCTCCGCGCTGTACGTCACCGGCGAGGAGTCGCCGCTTCAAGTGAAGCTCCGTGCAGATCGACTGGGCGAGAGTGCTGGCGACGTAGAGCTGTTGAGTGAGACGCTCCTAGAGACCGTGCTCGCAACGGCCAGTTCGCGCGCGCCGAGCGTCATGATCGTGGACTCGATCCAGACGGTGTTCACGGCGGACCTCGAGGGCGCGCCCGGCAACGTCGGCCAGGTGCGCGAATGCGCTGCACGTCTCATGCGGTTCGCGAAGGAATCGGGCACCGCGGTGATCGTGGTGGGCCACGTGACCAAAGGCGGCGGGATCGCCGGCCCGAAGACGCTCGAGCACATTGTGGACACAGTGCTCTACTTCGAGGGCGACAGCGCGCTCGACCACCGCGTGCTCCGCGCCACGAAGAACCGGTTCGGCAGCGTCGACGAGATCGGCGTCTTTCGCATGAGCGAGTCCGGCCTGTCGCCCGTCGCCAATCCGTCGGAGCTGTTCCTCGGCGATCGCCTAACGACGGCGTCAGGGAGCGCGGTCACGGCGCTGCTCGAGGGAACGCGTCCCGTGCTCGTCGAGGTCCAGGCACTTGCGGCAAAGGCCGGCTTCGGGACGCCGCAGCGCGTGGCCACCGGCTACGACGGGCGCAGACTCGCCCTCTTGCTCGCGGTGCTCGACAAGCGCGCCGGCCTGCCGTTCGCCCAACTCGACGTGTTTCTGAACGTCGTCGGCGGCATCCGCATGCAGGAGCCGGCTGGCGATCTGGCCGTCGCCGCATCATTGGCATCGAGTGTGTACGATCGAGCGCTTCCCGCCGACGCGGTGTTCCTCGGCGAGGTCGGCCTCGGCGGCGAGATCCGGCCCGTGTCGCAGTCCGAGCGCCGATTGGCGGAAGCCGCGAAGATGGGCATGACGACCGCGTATCTCTCGGACCGCGGAGTTCCTCGTCGCTCAGCCGCCGGCATTCGTGCAGTCGGCATCCGCACGGTCGGAGACCTGTTCGGGTCCTTGTTCTCGTGAGCACGGACCGCCACGACGACCATCACGGTGACGTCCGCGCGCCAGGCAATCTGTCCCGCGACGCTACGCCTCCGGACCTGCGAGCCGGTGCGGAGGAAGCCGACGTCGGCGTCGTGATCGTCGCCGCAGGATCGGGAAGCCGTGTCGGAGGCGGGGAGCTCAAACAGTTTCGGTGGGTCGCCGGAAAGCCGATGCTGCTGCACAGCGTCCAGGCTTTTCATTCGCGGCGCGACGTCGCGATGGTCGTCTGCGTGCTGCCGAAGGCGTTCGTTGGTGATCCGCCACCGTGGCTCTTTCAGTGTGACATCGACCGACTGCTGCTGTCAGTTGGCGGCCGCGAACGCACGGAGTCCGTGGCGAACGGGCTCGAGGACCTGCCTGATGAGGTCAAGGTCGTGCTGATTCACGATGCCGCGCGTCCGTTCGTCAGCGATGCCACTATCGATCGCGTCATCGCGGAAGCGCGTTGTGGTCGCGGCGCGATAGCGGCGCTGCCGGTCGTCGACACGCTCAAGGAAGTGGATGAGAGCGGACGCGTCGTGCGGACGCTGGACCGGGCCACCCTATGGCGGGCACAGACACCGCAGGCGTTCCCGCGTGACCTCATCGAGCAGGCGCACGCGAAGGCGCGCGCGGAGAGGCTCACGGCCACGGACGACGCCGCACTATTCGAGCGGCTCGGTCTGCCCGTTGTCGTGGTGCGTGGCAGCGAGCGCGCGATGAAAATCACCGATGAGGGCGACTTCGCACGCGCCGACGCGCTGTTCACGGTGAACGAATGACACGCCCGGAACCGAAAGCCGTTCCGTTCTGGTCCCCCGTTGAAGTGGAAGCGTCGATCGCCGGGACGATCGCACATCTGCAAGCCGGCGGCGTGCTCGCTTACCCGACAGAAACCGTGTACGGCTTTGGTACCGCGGTCGACTACGACTCGGTGGAGCGACTCGTAAAGCTCAAACGGCGGCCGGGCGCGAAGCCCTTTCTCCTGCTCATCTCGGCGAGCGAGATGCTCACGCGACTCGGTCTTCACCTGACGAGCTCCGCCGCGCGCATCGCCGCACGACATTGGCCAGGACCCGTGACGCTCGTGCTACCTGGCGGCGAGCGTCGAGTGCCTGACCGACTTCGCGGACCCGAAGGCGGCATTGCCGTTCGGTGGACGCCGCATGTCGGGATCACCCGGCTCATTCAGGCGTACGGCGATCCCATCACGTCCACGAGCGCGAACCTGCCGGGGGTACCGCCAGCGATGTCTGCGACTGAAATTTTGCAGCAGTGGAGCGACGCGGTGACGCGCGGCAGGATCCGCGTACTCGACGGCGGGCGGCTTCAGCCATCCAATCCATCGACGGTCATCGACTGCACAGGGCCGCGACCGCGCGTGATACGCCCGGGTGCCGTTCCCGCGGCGACGTTGCGTGAGAGCGCACCAGATCTGATCGGAGACGTGTAACAGCGAATGAAGATTCTGTTCATCTGCACGGGCAACACCTGCCGCAGCGCGCTTGCCGAGGGAATCGCGCGTCGCGAAGCGATCGAGCGCGGGCTCATTGAGTTCGATGTTTCGAGTGCGGGCACAAGTGCATGGAATGGGTCGCCAGCCTCGGACGGAAGCTTGCTCGTGGCACTCGAGCATGGTGTCGACCTGAGCCTCCATCGCGCCCGGCAGCTCACGCGCGAGATCGTCATGGAGAACGACGTGATTCTCGCGATGGGTCCACATCACCTGGAGCGCGCGGAGGCGCTGGGTGGTGAAGGGAAGTCGCATCTCCTCACGCACTACGCGGCACACGGATCGAGCGATCGCGCGGTGAGCGACCCGTTTGGCGGCGATCTCGATGTCTATCGCGCGACGTACGAGGAGCTGGAGCAGGAGATCAAACGCGTGTTCGACCGCATAGCGGCGGAGCAGGCGCCGGGCGCGTCGTGACGCAGCTGCCGGGTCGGCTCGTTCTTCTCGGCCACCCGGTAAGCCATTCGCTGTCCCCCGCGTTCCAGAACGCCGCATTGCGGCACGCGGCGTTGCCGGTTCGGTACGAGCTGCTGGACGTTGCACCCGCCGCGCTCGACGCGACGCTCGACGCGCTCATCGCGGAAAACGTGTGGGGGAACGCCACCATCCCGCACAAGGCACACGTCGCGTCGCGGTGTGCTCGAGTGAGCGCGCTCGCGGAACGCGTCGGTGCCGTCAACACGTTCTGGATCGAGGATGGAACGCTCGTCGGCGACAACACCGACGTTGGCGGCTTTCGGGCGCTGCTCTGGGAGACGGCGCCGGATCTCGACCGTACCAAACCGGTGGCTGTGCTCGGAGCTGGAGGTTCGGCCGCCGCGGTACTCACCGCGCTCGAGCGCGACGCCTTCCAGGATGTGCGGGTATACAGCCGGACCGAGGCTCGTGCGCTCGCGTTATGCAAGCGCTTCACCGGAGTGCGGGCCGTGAGTGACGTCGTGGCGAGCGTTCGCGGCGCGACGCTCGTCATCAATGCCACGCCGAGTGGGCTCGATGACGCATCGATGCCCGTGAGTACCGAATTGCTCGACGCATCCGCCGTCGTCCTCGACCTCGTCGTTGGCCGGAATGAAACACCGCTGGTCCGCGCCGCCCGCACGCGGGGACACCGTGCCGCGGACGGCCTAACGATGCTGATCGAGCAGGGCGCGCTCGCATTCGAGCGGTGGTTCGGCACCCCGCCGGACCGCGACGTCATGCGTCGGGCGGTCGTGCGCTGAGGCCATGTTCCCGCTGCGACCTCTCCTGGCCGCTTCGCCACGCGTAGCGAGTGCGCGAAGCGTCCTGCGCGGCGCGGCAGCCGGAATCGCCGATCTCCTCCTGCCGCGCGTCTGCGTCGTCTGTGAATCTCCGCTCGCGGCCCACGAGCGCGGCGTGGTCTGCGGTCGCTGCTGGACGCGCCTCGACGGGCTGCCTCACCCGCAGTGCACCAGATGCGGGCACCCGCACATCAAGCACAGCTGTCGATGGTGCGACCTGCTTCCGCCATTCATTCGCGCCGTGCGATCGGTGTGCTGGGCACCGAGCGGCGCGGGCGGCGCCATCGTCCACGCCCTCAAGTACGACGGCTGGCGAGCGGCGGCCGACGGAATGGCTGAACGAATGGCTCGTCTCGCATGGCCGATCGACGTCATCGAAGAGCGAACGGCGCTCGTCCCGGTTCCGCTCTCGCACGCGAGACTGCGCGAACGTGGCTTCAACCAGAGCGAGCTGATTGCCCGCGCGCTCGCATCGCGATGGCGCATACCCGTCTGGACCGATCTCATGTCGCGCCAGCGAAACACGGAAACGCAGACCCGCCTCACACCAAGTGACCGCTTGCGCAACGTGGCCGGGGCATTCGATGTTTCGTCGTCGGTGTCGACGCGACTGCGTGGCGCGCACCTCGTGCTCGTTGATGATGTCGTCACGACGGCCGCGACACTGAACGCGTGCGCGGAAACGCTGATGCAAGGCGGCGCTCGCATCATCAGTTATGTCACCTTCGGCCGCGCTCGCTCCGCGAGTGACCGGCCGCTTTCGTGAGGAAGATCGGGCAATGGCGATTCGGGTAGGTATCAACGGCTTCGGCCGGATCGGGCGGCAGGTGGTACGGGCGGCTAAAGAGCAGGGCGTCGCGGACCTCGACTTCGTCGCGGTGAACGACCTCACCGACACCAAGACGCTCGCGCATCTCTTCAAGTACGACTCCGTCCATCGCACGTATGACGGCGACGTAAGCACGTCGGCAAACGGCATCTCGGTCGACGGCGATGAGATGCGCGTTTTCGCCGAGAAGGATCCTGCGGCGCTGCCGTGGAAGGACCTCGGCGTCGATATCGTGCTTGAGTCGACGGGTCGCTTCACCAAGGCCGAGGACGCCGCGAAGCACATCAAGGGCGGCGCCAGGAAGGTGATCATCTCCGCGCCGGCAAAGGGCGAGGACATCACCATCGTGATGGGTGTGAACAGCGACAAGTACGACAACGCCAAGCATCACATCGTGTCGAACGCGTCGTGCACCACCAATTGCCTCGTCCCCATGGTGAAGGTCGTGCGCGACGCCTTCGGCTTCCGCCACGGGTCCATGGTGACGATCCACAGCTACACCAACGACCAGAACATCCTCGACCTTCCGCACAAGGATCTGCGGCGTGCCCGCGCGGCAGCGCTGTCGATCATTCCGACGACGACGGGTGCGGCAAAGGCGACGTCTCTCGTGATTCCCGAAGTGAAGGGGAAGATCGACGGCATTGCGATTCGCGTTCCCACACCCGACGTCTCGCTCACCGATCTCGCGGCCGAGGTCGATCGGCCAGTCACGGTCGAGGAAGTAAACGCTGCGTTCAAGGCCGCAGCGGACGGACCGATGCACGGCATCCTCGCGTATTCCGAGGAGGAGCTCGTGTCTAGCGACTACATCGGCAACCCACACTCCTGCATCCTCGACTCGAAGAGCACGAGCGTCATCGATGGCACGCTCGTGAAAGTCTCGGGTTGGTACGACAATGAGTGGGGCTACGCCTCGCGTTGCGTAGACATGATCCGCTTCATGGGAGCGCGGCTCTAAGAGCCGCGCTCCAGCCACCAGCCAATCAGCCATCAGCTCAAACGGCGTGATTTCCAAACGAACCATCCGCGATCTCACCGACGCCGAAGTGCGTGGCAAGCGCGCGCTCGTACGCGTCGATTTCAACGTGCCGCTCGATGACAGCGTCAACGTCTCCGACGACACGCGAATTCGCGCGGCGCTTCCAACCATCGAAGCGCTCGCGAGTCGCGGCGCCCGGGTGGTGCTGCTCTCCCACCTCGGCCGACCGAAAGGCGGGAAGCCCGAGCCCAAGTATTCGCTCGCGCCCGTCGCCAAGCGACTTGGCGAGTTGACGTCGCGTCCCGTGCGCTTCGTCGCGGCGCTCGACAGCGACGATGCCGTCGCCGCCACTCATGAGCTCAAGGACGGCGAGATTCTGCTCCTCGAGAACACGCGGTTCAACGCGGGCGAAGAAAAGAACGACGACGCACTCGCGAAAGCACTCGCACGGCTCGGCGATCTGTACGTGAACGACGCCTTCGGTGCGGCGCATCGTGCACACTCATCTACCGCCGGCGTCGCAAAATATCTGCACCCGGCGGTTGCGGGCCTGCTGATGGAGAAGGAGCTCGAGTATCTCGGCTCAGCGCTCGCCGATCCGCAGCGGCCTTTCATCGCGATCCTCGGCGGCGCGAAGATCTCGGGCAAGATCGACGTCATCGAGTCGCTGTTGCCGAAGGTCGACGGGCTGCTCATCGGCGGCGCGATGGCGAACACCTTCTACAAGGCGATGGGCCTCGAGACCGGAAAGTCGCTGGTGGAGCCCGACCGGGTCGATCTCGCGAAGTCGCTGCTGGACCGCGCCGGATTCCGCCTCACGCTTCCGCACGACGCTATGGTGGCACCGTCGCTGGAGCAGGCTGCCAGCGCACACGCCGTCAAGCGGGATGCGGTCCCGCCTAACGAAGCAATGTTCGACATCGGGCCCGACACGATGCAGTCGTACGCGCGGGCCATCGCGACCGCGAAAACGGTCGTCTGGAACGGGCCCATGGGCGTGTTCGAGACGCCGCCCTTCGATGCGGGCACGCGTGCCGTCGCACGGGCCATGGCCGACGCGACGAATAAGGGCGCCACGACGATCGTCGGCGGCGGAGATTCCGCTGCGGCCGTGGCCGAGGCACGGCTCGAGGCGCGCATGAGCCACGTCTCGACGGGAGGCGGCGCGTCGCTGGAGTTCCTCGAAGGAAAGCCGCTGCCAGGCGTAGAAGCGCTGGAGACTCGCCGGTGATGCTCCGTAAGCCGGTGTTCGCGGCCAACTGGAAGATGAACCACGGTCCCACCGACGCGAAGGCGTTTCTTCGCACGTTCCTCGTGCACTATGCACGGCGCGCGGATCGGACGGTGGCGTTCTTTCCTCCCGCGCTGACGCTGCCCGCCGTGACCGATGCGCTTCGCGACCGCTCCGACATCCTGGTCGGGGTGCAGAATATTCATTGGGAGCCCAAAGGAGCGTTCACCGGCGAGGTGTCGGCTCCCATCGCGCGCGACGCGGGCGCTCGGCTCGTGCTCGTGGGGCACTCTGAGCGACGCCACATCTTTGGGGAGACCGACGAGCAGACGGGGCTCAAGTGCGCCGCGGTTGCCGCCGCGGGCCTCGTCCCGGTTTTGTGCGTGGGCGAGAAGCTCGACGAGCGGGAGCGAGGCATGGAAGAAGCCGTCGTCGTGAGGCAGCTGCGAGCCGGCGTGGCGCGCTTACAGCCCGGGCAGATCGCGACCGCGCTCGTGGCCTACGAGCCCGTGTGGGCGATCGGGACGGGCCGTACGGCGTCGCCGAACGACGCATCGGCCATGCACGCCGTGGTGCGGCGCGTGTTGAAGGAGCTGGCCGGCGAGCGCGCCGCTCACATTCCCGTGCTGTACGGCGGAAGCGTGAGCCGTGGCAACGTCGCGGAGTTGATCAGCGCGCCCGAAGTCGACGGCGTTCTCGTGGGCGGAGCGAGCCTCGACGCGGACGGCTGGGCGACGATCGTCCGGGCCTGAGTCACCGTTGTTTCAAGGGGTCAGAGCCCTTGAACCGATGGGTTCAAGGGCTCTGACCCCTTGAAACGGTGGCGGGACCGAAGCCCAAGTCGTACCGCGGGTTGACCCACCGGGCTCACGCCAGCGATATTACGCGGCTGCATTTCTCAATCGTCCAGCCCTCGCTCAAAGCAATGCTGTACACGTTCCTCGTCATTCTGCTGATTCTCGACAGCATCATTCTCGTCGCCGCGATCCTGCTGCAGAGCGGCAAGGGCGGTGGGCTCGCCGCAAGCTTCGGTGGTGCCACGTCCGCTGCCGATTCGCTCATCGGCACACGCCAGGCAGGCAACCTGCTGACGAAGGCGAGCTGGGTGTGCGGCGGCATCTTCCTGCTGCTGGCGTTCGTTCTTCAGATCGCTTCGACGCGCACCCGCGTACCGGCCTCGGTGCTGGACAAGCCACTGACGAACGTCCCGACGGCGCCGATCGCGCCGACGACCAAGTCGAACCCGGCGGTTCCGCTCGAGGCAGCGCCGAAGACTCCGGCACAGGCCACTCCGCCTGCAACGCCGGCGCCTGCCCCCAAGGGTAAACAGCCCAAGCAGTAACGCTCAACGGTGACCGACCAGCGCTCCCTCCCAGGGTTCCTCCTCCTCGAGGACGGGACCCTTTTTCGCGGCCGGCTCGATCGCGCCATCACCCCCGCGGTCGCCGAGGTCGTGTTCACGACGAACATGACGGGGTACCAGGAGGTCTACAGCGACCCGTCCTATCAGGGCCAGATCGTCGTGATGACGGCGCCCATGATCGGGAACTACGGCATCAACACCGAAGACCCGGAATCCGGTTCGCCGCAGGTCGCGGGCGTTGTCCTGCGCGAGCTATCTCGGAGCTACTCGAACTGGCGCGCATCGGGCGACCTGCGGAGCTGGCTCGCCGCGTCGAACGTCCCGATTCTCGAAGGGGTTGATACCCGACGGTTGACGCGACACCTCAGATCCGTCGGCGTGATGCGCGGAGTGATCGGCGCAGGAGACGAGCCCGACGACGAAGCGCGCGCTGCCCTCGATGCGTGCCCCAGCATGGAAGGCCTCGATCTCGCGTCGCGAGTGTCGACAAAGTCGGAGTACGCCTGGGGCGATCCTCGCTCGAGCACGCACATCGTCGCATACGACTACGGGATCAAGCGCAACATCCTCCGTCTCTTCGAGGCAGAGGGATGTCGCGTGACAGTCGTCCCCGCGACGACACCGCATAACGAGGTACTCGAACGGTCGCCCGACGGCGTGTTTCTCAGCAACGGCCCGGGTGATCCGGCGGCCGTTGCCTATGCGCCCGACACCATTCGCGGGCTTGCCGCCGCGGGCGTCCCGCTCTTCGGGATCTGCTTGGGCCACCAGCTCCTCGGTCTCACGTTCGGCGGTGAGACGGTGAAGATGCCGTACGGCCATCGCGGCGGGAATCATCCAGTGAAGGAGCTGGCCACGGGGCGGGTCCTCATTACGTCCCAGAATCACGGCTTCGCGGTGCGTGGCGACGAGCAGGGCGTTCCGGGCGCGCCAGCGCTCGAGGTGACACACGTGAATCTGAACGACGGAACCGTCGAGGGACTGAAGCACCGCGATCAACCGATCTTCGCGGTGCAGTACCATCCGGAGGCCGCGCCGGGCCCGCACGACGCGCGACCGCTGTTCCGCGAGTTCATGGAGACCGTTCGAAAGACGCGCGTCTAGCCATCGAAGCGAACCCGTCCGGGCTGCACAAATGTCTGGTCGGGCGCCTTCGGGCAGGCTGGCTCAAGTGAGCCAAGCGCTTGACACACAATGGTTAACGGTCTAGTTTCGAGCCGTTGATCGAGTGTCCCTACGAGTCTCTGTCGAGGCCCATCAATGACGAAAGCCGACCTGGTCGAGCGAGTCACCGCGCAGATTTCACAAACTGCCGGACCGATGATCTCAAAGAAGGACTGCGCTCGCGTCGTCGATTCGTTTCTCGACGCGATCAAGGAAGCCCTTCAGCAGCAAAAGAACATCGAGGTCCGCGGGTTCGGCACGTTCAAGATCCGACAGCGGAAGACTCGAATGGCCAGGAATCCTCGCACGGGGTCGCCTGTTGAGGTGTCCGCACGGCCCGTTCCGGTCTTCAAGCCCTCGAAGGAGCTTCGAGCAATGGTCGCGGGAACCGAGTACGTCGAGGAGTTTGAAGACTGAGGGAGCTCAGTTATTCGGAGCGAGCGCCGATCGTTTCGGCGACTCGGTGATGACCCGGTGCGAATCGCGCCGGGTTTTTTGTCAGCGTGCACACGGGACGCGCGGGCTTTATTCTTTCTGAGACGATGACCGTAACAGTCTTGCTCTTTGCCTCTTACGCCGACGCGCTCGGGAAGTCGGCCATCGAGTTGGATGTCGCGCCTGGCTCGACCGTTCGCGACATCCTCGGGACGTTGTTGGCGATGCCCGGCGGCGATCGACTCCCACCGCGGCCGCTCGTGGCCGTCAATCGGGAGTACGCGAGCGCCGCGACCACCCTCCAGGGCGGAGAAGAAGTTGCGGTGATCCCTCCAGTGGCTGGCGGGTGATGCGGGTCGCCCTCGTCGACTGTCCCATCGATGTCTCGTCGCTGATCTCGGAAGTCAGCGACGACTCGTGCGGCGCAGCCAGCGTGTTCCTCGGCTGCGTGCGCAACGTGAACGACGGTAGGGCGGTAACAGGCATCGAGTACTCCGCGTATCGGAGTATGGCGGAGCGTGAAATGAATGCGATCGTGCGCGAGGCGGCCGAGCGGTTTGGGGTGAGCCGCCTGATCATTGAGCATCGACTTGGCGCGCTCGGTCTCGGTGATGTGAGCGTGGCGATCGTAGCGGCGCATCCGCATCGCGCGCCGGCGCTCGACGCCATGCGCTTCGCCATCGAGCAGCTCAAGCGACGCGTGCCGATCTGGAAGCTCGAGCTCTACGTCGATGGCACGCGTGAATGGGTTGGGTCGGGAATCAGGAATAGGGAATCCGGAGTCGAAGCGCCTGACGTGGTCGCGACGCGTATCCAATGAGCACCGCGCTCAAGGATCAATTCGGCCGCAGCATCGAGTATCTCCGCATCTCGGTGACGGACCGGTGCAACTTCCGCTGCCTGTACTGCATGCCTGCGGAAGGACTTCCGTGGCTGCCCAAGGCCGAGATTCTCTCGTACGAGGAGATCGGCGGCGTCGTGCGACAGCTTGCGCCACTCGGGTTGCGGCGTCTTCGCATCACCGGCGGCGAACCGACGATCCGCCCCAATCTCGAAGAACTCGTACGACTTCTGCGCGCGGTACCCGAGATCGAGGACATCGCACTCTCGACGAACGGTGCCCGACTTCCCGAGCTCGCGCACAGGCTTCGCGACGCCGGACTCGATCGCATCAACATGAGCGCCGACAGTTTGCGTCCGGATCGCATCGCGAAGATCGCCCGACGAAACCTGGGGTTCGATCCGGCCACATCCGCGCTTGCCGCGGAGCGCGCAGGTCTCGCTCCCATCAAGATCAACGTCGTCGTCATGCGCTCCATCAACGACGATGAGATCGAGGACTTCGCGCGCCTCACGCTGGATCATCCGTGGCACGTTCGCTTCATCGAGCTCATGCCGGTTGGCGAGATGAGCGGCCTGACGTGGGAGCACATTGTACCAAGCGACGAAGTGCTCTCCCGGATCGCGTCGCTCGGCGCGCTCGCCAAAGACGGCGGGCCGCCGCGAGGTAACGGCCCGGCGGAGTACTACCGCCTCGCCGGCGCGCCTGGCACCATCGGCGTCATCACACCAATGACGCACACGTACTGTGCATCGTGCAATCGCGTGCGGCTCACGGCCGACGGGAGACTTCGCACGTGTCTCTTCGGCGATCACGAAGTGTTGCTGCGTGACGCGCTGAGACAGCACGAGCCGCTCGAGCCGCTCTTCCGGCAGGCGCTCGCCGACAAGCCGAAGGAGCACGCTCTGCTGCAGATGAAAGTCGGCGGCCTTCGTGCACTCTCGCAGGTCGGTGGGTAAGCATAGTCGCGTTGTAGGTGGCTCCTGCTCCAACTAGTTTTGCGTTACTGGAGCAACCAACCCACCTCATCGCACAACATGGTCAATCTCATCACGGTGGTCGGCGCGGGGAACGTCGGCGCGACTACCGCTCAGCGTGTTGCGGAAAAGGAGCTTGCTCGCCGCGTCGTCATGGTCGATGTCGTCGAAGGAGTTCCGCAGGGCAAGGGACTCGACCAGTGGCAGTCCGCCCCGATCGAAGGCTTCGACTCGCGCATCATCGGCGCGAACGGCTACGACGAAACCGCGGGATCGGACATCGTCATCATCACCGCGGGCATCGCGCGCAAGCCGGGCATGTCGCGTGACGATCTGCTGAACACGAACGCCGGCATCGTGAAGCAGGTGTCGGAGCAGATCGCGAGGACGTCGCCGAACGCGATCATCATCGTCGTGTCGAACCCGCTCGACGTGATGTGCTACGTCGCCAAGAAGGTGACGGGCTTCCCGCGCGAGCGCGTCATCGGCATGGCCGGCGTTCTCGACACCGCTCGTTATCGCGCGTTCCTGGCGGAAGCGCTCGACGTTTCGGTGCGCGACATCCAGGCGATGGTGCTCGGTGGCCACGGCGATACGATGGTGCCGCTCATCAGCTACACGACGGTCAGCGGGATTCCGGTGACGCAGCTGCTCGACCGGAAGACGCTCGACGAGATCGTGGATCGCACGCGGAACGGCGGCGCCGAGATCGTGAAGTACCTGAAGACGGGCTCCGCGTACTACGCGCCGTCATCGGGCGCGGTCCAGATGGCCGAAGCGATCGTGTTCGACCAGAAGCGCGTGCTGCCGTGCGCCGCGTGGCTCCAGGGTGAATACGGGATGTCGGACATTTTCCTTGGCGTTCCAGTGAAGCTCGGACGCGGAGGCGTGGAGAAGGTGCTCGAGGTCGAGCTCACCCCGAAGGAACGCGTCGATCTCGGCAAGAGCGCGGAGGCTGTGCGCGAGCCGATCTCGAAGCTCACGATCTAGCGCGTGTCCACGTCAGCGATGACTGCCCCGTCCGCAGCCGCGATGCCTCGCTCGCGCGTCCCCCGCGGCGCGATCGCCCGATTCTGGCACTCGTCGATCGGGAAGAAGGCGGTGATGGCGGTGACTGGTGTGATGATGGTCGCCTTCCTCATCGTCCACGTGCTTGGCAACCTGCAGATGTTCGAGGGGCCGCTCAAGATCAACGAGTATTCCGCGGCACTGCATCGCCTCGGAATGTTGTTGTGGCTCGCCCGAGGCGGCCTGCTCGCCGCGCTCGTGCTGCACGTCGTCGCCGCCTACCAGCTCACGCGACGAAGTCAGGGCGCACGGTCTGTTGGTTATGCGGACCGTGAGCCCCAGGTGTCGACGTTCGCGGCGCGCACGATCCGCTGGGGCGGCGTCCTGCTGCTCGTCTTCATCGTGCTGCATTTGCTGCACTTCACGTTCGGCACGATTCATCCGGCCTTCGACCGGAAGGACGTGTACGGCAACATGATCGCCGCGTTCCAGATGTGGTGGGTCGCGGTGCTCTATCTCCTCGCGATGATTGGCCTGGGACTGCACCTCTACCACGGCACGTGGAGCAGCATCCGGACGCTGGGCCTAACGAGACCGTCCGCGGATCCGTTCCGCCGGCGCGTGTCGGCGGTGCTGGCCTGGGCCATTTATCTCGGCTTCTCCATCATTCCGATCGCGGTGTTCGCGGGGATCATCAAGTAGCTTCCCGCGTTCGCGCGACCGTTTCGAGCGAACGACATCGATGGAACTGCGGTCCCGAATTCCTTCTGGTCCGATCGAATCGAAGTGGGACACCCACCGCTTCGAGATGAAGCTGGTGAATCCCGCCAACAAGCGGAAATACACGGTCATCGTCGTGGGGACCGGACTCGCCGGCGCGTCCGCCGCGGCGACGTTGAGTGAGCTCGGCTACAACGTGCTGTGCTTCACGTTTCACGACTCGCCGCGGCGCGCGCACAGCATCGCCGCGCAGGGCGGCATCAATGCGGCGAAGAACTATCAGAACGACGGCGACAGCATCTACCGGCTGTTCTACGACACGGTGAAGGGTGGGGATTTCCGCGCGCGTGAGGCGAACGTCTATCGGCTCGCGCAGGTCTCCGTCAACATCATCGACCAGTGCGTGGCCCAGGGCGTCCCGTTCGCGCGCGAGTACGGCGGGCTGTTGGCGAATCGATCATTCGGCGGCGCGCAGGTCTCGCGCACGTTCTACGCGCGCGGACAGACGGGCCAGCAGCTGTTGTTAGGCGCTTATCAGGCCCTCGAGAAAGAGATTGCGCGCGGCGGTGTGAAGATGTTCACGCACACCGAGATGCTGGACGTGGTGCTCGTCGACGGGAAGGCACGCGGTGTCATCACCCGCGATCTCGGCACCGGAGCGATCGAAGCCTACGCAGCGGACGCGGTCGTGCTCGCCACCGGCGGCTACGGGAACGCGTTCTACCTGTCGACCAACGCGAAGAATTGCAACGCGACAGCCATCTGGCGAGCGCACAAGCGCGGTGCCGCCTTCGCGAACCCGTGCTTCACCCAGATCCATCCGACCTGCATCCC
>JAJKIV010000322.1 GCA_021154285.1 Gemmatimonas sp.
ATTGAGCTTGCCGGCGACAACGAGCGTGCAGACCTCCTTCTCTCGGCGAGTCAGCTTCGCGGCCCGATGCTCCAGCTCGTCGATCTCGCGATGCTCCACACGCGACTCGGCGTTCCGCATGAGCGCGCGCCCAACTGCCTCGAGCAGCTCATCATCGGTGAATGGCTTGAGCAGAAAATCGACTGCGCCTGACTTCATCGCCTTCACTCCCGTCTGCACGTCGCCATGCCCCGTCATGAAGACAAGGGCCGACTGTGCGTCGGCGCTGTTGAGAACGGCCTGTAATTCGAGGCCGCTGAGACCCGGCATCCGGACATCGATGAGCAGGCAGCCAGGACTGGCTTCGATAGGCATCCGCTCGGCAAGAAAATCCGTTGCCGACGCAAAGGTTTTTACCTGATACCCGCTCGCCGTGAGAAGCCGTGCGAGTGCGCGGCGAAGCGAGTCATCGTCATCGATGACGGCAATGGTGGGGATGTCTTCGAGCATGTCGAATCCAGGACTTCGAAAGCGTGGGCTCCTCGAAGATGAACCGGAGGAGCGGGAGCTGTCAGGCGCGTCGCCCGTCACGAAACCGTGTCAGGCCGAACAAGCGACGGCATGCGGAACGAATCTCCTATGTTAGCCGATTTTCTGTTAGCCAATTTTCTGGGACACATGAGGTTGGCAATTTCCCATGTTTGGCGCCAGCAGCAGCGTGTTTCCTGGCATGCCACACCTACATTGGACTTTGGTCGTATACCTCGCGGCGATATAGTCCGAGGCGTTGGCGCAACACGAGTAAGGTTGGCGCCCGCTCCGACCCCGCCGCGACAGCGGACCAATCGCACCACCTAGCTCCGTTCATCCATTGGACTTAGGTGGGGAGCGCTGACCACTTCGATCCGTGTTACACATCGCAGCGTCGGCCGCCCTTCCCCTCGGCTCCCGTCAGCGAAACTCCGCGGGTAAGTGGTGGCCTCGACCCGCGTTCTGAGCAGGCAGCCACGGTGCCTAACGCCCCAACTTCACCCAGTTCGCGCAGCGCCCGGACGCCGCGCGGTCTCCTCCGGATCGCCATCGCCGGATCGATGGCCATGCTGGCGGTCAGCGCGCCGCATCGCGCCGACGCCCAATCGCCTGGCGACCCCGTCGCGCCGCCAGCCATCAAGTCGATGGGCCAACCGCCGCTCTGGCAGCCGTATACATCCGTCGTCGCCGCCTTCGGGAGGGACAACGACGCCACGGGCGGCTTGGAGCTTGGCCTCTTTCGGCCTCGCGGCAGCCCGGTCAACGGACTCTTTGGATTGGCGGCCGAGGGGTACCTCTTTGCCAGCGATGGCGGCGCCACCGGCGGCGCCCGCCTCCTCGGCGTCACCCGCGCCATCAACCTCGGTTACGGCATAGACTGGGACGCCCGCGAGAACAACTTCGCCTTCATCCTGTCCTACAACACGGCGGTCCGACGCGGTGGTATCCTGGGTCGCGGCACCCAGCTCCGGGTCGACTGGATTCCGGCGCGCAGCAGTGGGCTCGATGTCGGGATCACTGTACCGCTCGGCCAGCCATACGCCGGGCGCACGAGACCGCGCAACACCGGCGTCTCGCTTCGCGACGTCGCCCGCGACGTCACGCCCCACGCGCCGACAACGTCAGCATCCGCCAGCGTGTATCGGCAAATGGCCGCTACGCCGCTGCCGCCGGGCGCGGATTCCGCGCTGCGTCGCGTTCGTGAAGCAGCGCTGCTGATTGCCGCATACAGCAACTTCTTCAACGAGCACCACGAGTCCGACAGCAAGAAGGACCTGGAGAACGTCCGAGTTCTGGCGCAACGGATCCGCGACTCGATGGCTGTCAGGTCACCGGAGTACCCCGAAGGCCGGACGTTCCTCGCCTCGGAGCGCGTGTACAACGCGTCGCTTCAGCGCGCCTTCTCGGTTGCGCTCCACGACACGACGCTGGGTGCGATAGCAGCCAAGCGCGCGCGGGCGGGGCTGCTGACATACATGCTGATTCCGTTCGATGCGCAGTTCGGGCGCCCGAAAGACCAGCAGTACGACCTGTCCGGGCTCACGGACGAGGTGAAGGCCGACTTCCGGACGTGGCTCACTGATTCGTTGGCGACCTCGAACGAGCTTCGCCTCGCCGCCGCGACCGTGGACGATCAATGGCTGACGGCGATCGTGGCAGTGCACCGATTCATCTCGAAGCATTGGGGCGACTCGCGGCGAGTCTGGCTGCCGATGCAGCTCGCGCTCACGCCCGAGGAGCACGACGACCAGGCTGAGATCGACGCATTGTTCGCTCGTGTCATCGGCCGGCCGTTCACGCGCGGAAACCAGATCACGTACCTGCGCGAAGACCGCGTACAGCTCGAGATCGCACGCTCGATCTTCGCCGCACGGGACTACCACACGCTTTGGGTCCACGATTATGCCGGCACGCGATCGTCCGGTAAGGTGGATGCCATCGGGTTTGCGGAGACCGCCAATGTGTACTTCCCCGCGCTCACGCAGGCGGTGTCACGGTTCGACAGTACCGGGAAGCTGACGGCGTACATGGTCATCCTCGACCAGAACTTCTACGAGCCGAACAACGGGCGGCTGTGGATGACCATCCTCGAGGACCCGTTAGGCGCGGAGATCAAGCTTCCCGGCAAGAACGACTCGCTGGAGACCGTGCTCCGCAGGCGACAACAGGAGTTGCGCGCGGCCGTCGCGGCATCGCGAGGACTTCAGGCGCTCGCCGCGAAACACGGCGGGGATGACTGGCTCCGGCGCACTGTCAAAGTGCACGTCGACATCACGCAGCCGAGCGACTTCACGTTCCGGAGCCATCGCATCATCGACGGAGTGCCGCTGCTCCCCGATAACCTGATGCGCGACCATCGCAAGATCGCGTTTTACGACGTGACGGAATCCGCGCCGTTCCTCGGCGGGATGGTGCTGTCCGGCGTCGGAGTCGGTGAACACTACGCGACGCCGACGTGGGAAGACCGCGGCGTTCTCGTTCGCGGACCGGCGGTGCTCGAGGTGCGCGCAGCCGCGCGCCGCCTCTTCAGGTTGAACTCGTTCACCGACGGAGAGATCCCGCCGCCGCTGCGCGAGACGGCTCCGTGCCAAACGTGCCAGCTCGCTACGGATGGCACCGACGGAGCGGCAAGTGCCGCCAACGAGTTGGGTCGGGCGCTCCAGGTGCATAACGAGCCCGGGTTCGGCCGCAAGCAGGCCACGATCGCGCGCGCCATGCTCTACACACTGGCGCCGCGCGGCAGCGTGCTCGTAGTACCCGACGGGCTCTGGCTCGCGAGCAGCTGGGCCGGGATGCTCGCCGGCGCGTCGCTCCGCGGTTGTCGCGTGTACATCGTCGGTCCCGCACTCGCCAACGCACCGAGTCCGGGCTTCCCGCAGATGTCCCGGACTTACGACGTGATGCTGCGCCTCGTGCAGGTGCGACAGGAATTCAGACAGGAGATTCAACAGGCGGGGGGAGAGCTTCGCATCGGACTCTACACCGCCAAGGAAGATGTCAACGACATCGCGCAGGAGGCCAAGGCGACCAACACCGGAGTCGCGCGATATCCGTGGCTGCGCGAGCTCTTTCCATTCGACTCGTCGGTGATCACGGTGTTCGACAGTGCGCCCGGGCTGCTCCAGCGCGCCGGGTACAAGCCGTTCGTCCTCGGCCGCGATGAAAAGCCTCGTCTGCCGCAGCTGCATCGCAAAACACAGTTCTTCGCCGACTCCGCGGCACTCGCGCGGTTAACCAGTCGTCCGGAATGGCGTGAGGTTGCGATCCGCACCACCATTCAGCGCGCCGAACAGGCGCGCCGCGGAATCAAGACGGGCCTCTACGACGACACGCTGAGCACCGCGACCGTGGACGCCGTGGCGAGACTGCTGAAAGCCTACGCCGCGAGTCGCCCGAGTGCGGATAGCGCACGCATGACGTTCTACATGACGATTGGGACCCAAAACGAGGACCCTCGCGGCCAGCTGCTCGATGGCGAAGCGGTGTTCGTGTTGTCGGGGATGAGCGGCGCGGTGGGGTTGGTGGACCTGTACTCGCTGATGGCCCGGAGTACCTGGATCGAGACGCAAGAGGAGCTCGACAAGCTGATTCCGCCCTACAAGACCTGGCAGCGACGCCTCGGCCGCTTCGCGCGCCTCGTGCTGTGACTCGCGATCCGGCTCAGAGCTGTCGACCGAAGCCGAATACGAATCGCAGGTTCCGGCGCGTGTCGCGCGTCGCGTCGATCGGGAGCGCGAACCCGAGGTAAACCGCGCCACTCAGCACGCGTACGCCGAGGCTCGCGGTCGCGCGGAGCTTGTCCGTGGGAACTGACACCGGCACCGGCTCGCCCGTGTTCGGGTCGATGATTGGCTGGCCCGTAACCTCATCGACGGTGTCGCCGAGCCGCCTAACGGCGGCGCGCGCCTGGTCGTCGCTCGCCCAAGCCATGCCGGTCTGGATGCCGAAGTTCAGCTCCGGCGCGATTGCCGGGACCACGAAGCCGGCAATGAACGGGAATGGCGACCGCAAGTACGGCAGCGCGTATTGCGCCGTCCCGCGCGCGATCCACGCGCGGTCCCCCGCGAACGCTTTGTAATCGTAGCCGGGCAGATTGTTGGTCCCGCCGATCTCGAAGAGTTGCTGCGTGGGTGGAGTGCCGGTGAGCATCCCGCCATACGCTCGCCCAATGAGCACCACATGACCGGCATCATAACGCGTGATCAGTGACGCCTCGGTCCGCTGATAATCGAGGTCGCCTGTGCCCAGCTCGTAGCGAATGGTGCCGCCGTACCGCTCGCGCGTGATGTCTGCCTGTACGTCGGGATTCCACTCCATCGTCGCGACGACGCGCGCGTAGCGGCCCGCGTCCACGACGCGGTTCGGGATGAACGGCCCAAACAGGAGTCCGCGTCGGCGTGAATCCACCGTCTCGGCGTCTCGCATGACTCCCGCTTCGAGCCGAACGGAGGTGCCCTGTGGCGTGAGCTGTCGCTCCACCGCGGCGCGAGCGACGTGGCGGTCCACGTAGTCGTAGCTGTCCGACGACCAGAGGAGTGGGAACCACACGCTCCCGGAGTCGAACGGCGACCGAAAATCGTTCGTGATATCGAGCAGCCGCCCGAACCCCACATTGGCGCGCCAGCTGGGGCGTCGCAACGCGGCCGCGAGGTACCCGCGCCATGTCTCCTCGGACCACGCATACCCCGCCGTCCCGGTCGCCGCGAGTCCGGGCGCGAGGTCGCGCGCGTACCAGCTGGCCGATAGCCCGGTGTAGAATCCCTCGATTTTGTTGAACCGGAACACGTCGTACTGGTCGCGCGCGCGGAAGGTCACCTGCGGCGGCCCATCCGGTTGCAGGCGATCCGGATACAGGTCGTCGACCGGCTGCGTCTGCGCGATCCGCGTCGCGCTGCCTAACGGCAGCATCCAGTCGTCGTACGACGCCTGTTGAGACATGGGCGCGTACGTCACCCGGTACTGGACAGGTTCGGCCGCTGCGCCGTCCGGAGACTGCGCCCCCCGGTCCCGGACCTGCTGCCCGCGAAACCGCGTCACGAACCGGAGCAGCTCGCCGGTTTCTCCGGCCAATCCCCCGCTCAGGATATCGAGTCGTTCGACATCGGGCAGGCGTAACCCATCTCGCTCGGGGCCGTTCCACATGTCCATGAAGCCCACGATCCGCACCTGGTCCGACAGCGCGTCCCGCACCTTGAGCAGGTAGCCACTCACGATGGACACCCGCCCTCGAAGGCGCACGAGCAGCATCGTGCGGGCGTCAACGTCGACGTCGCCCTCGAAGACGCTCGATCCCGGCGGCACGTCCTCGCGGCGCGCCACCGCTATGCGCAATACGTCGACCGAGTCGCCGTTAGGCATCCGCTCCGTGAGCGTGTCCACCCGCGGGTACTCGTAGTAGCGACGAGCATCGCGCGCGAGTGGATGCACGGTGGCGACGGTTTCGGGCTCGGCGAGCAGCCGACGCAGCGGCCGCACGACAGGGTCGATCGCCTTTTCGACCTTGGAGACTCCCGCAGGATTCGGCAGGCGAAGGCGGATGCGGTCGCCCGCGAGCAGCGGTACGACCCACCCGGCCCGATAGATCCGGGTCGTCGCGTACGACATCCCGACCTGCTCGGATCGATACCCGGTGATGCGCTGCTCGACGAGGCTATCGCTAATCCAGCCGATCGTCGAAGCCTCCTGCTGCACCGCGACGACCTCGCGTCGTCCCGAGACCCGGCGCTGGACGAGCGCTATCTCGGTTTCGGCATCCGCACGCATGCGACCGGGGCGTGATTCATGGTTCCGGGTAGCGGCCGCCTCCACGATCGCCCGCACCGCGGGTGTCGTGGCCTTCGGGTTCTGATTCGGAACCTGCGGCGCAAGCGCCAGCACGAAGAGAGTGACAAGCACGAACGCACACTCTACGCGCTTGGGCCTGTCTCAATCGATGGGACCAACGACTAGCCGAACGGCCGGGCTCGGCGCCAGGAGAGAACTCCGGACACGCCTTCTCGACGCCACACTGGCCAAGCAGGGGTCCGCGAGGAACATTGGGGAACAGATGGGATCAACGCCCAGCGTTGCCGTGCCTATAGTCTCGGACCAGCGAACGATTCAATGCTTATCGTGATCGTAGACGACGAAGAATCCGTTCGCACCGGCCTGCGCCGTCTTTGCGTGTCGCTCGGGCTGCGCGCGAGCGTCTATGCCGCCGGCAGCGAGTTTCTCCACTCGCTCGCCGCAGGCACGCCGCCGCCGGATTGCGTCCTGCTCGATGCCCACATGCCCCACATGAGTGGGCTCGAGGTGCAGCAGCGTCTCGTCGACTTGGGCCTCAAGATCCCGACGATCGTGTACACGGCCGACGACGCTCCTGAGGCCGAGGCGCGCTACGTCGCGGCTGGCGTCACCGCGTACCTGCGAAAGCCGATCGCCGGTGACGAGTTGCTCGCTGCGATCGAGCAGGTCATGGCGCGAGCGCATCCAACGCCGGTGGACCAGGCAACGACTGTTGCACCGCCGCCCTGAGCTCTTACAGGTCGCGGGTCATTTCGATCATCGTCCGCCGGAATCCCGCGCTCGCAAACAGCCGCTGCGCACCCTCGTTGCGTTCTGCGGTGGACAGCACAACCATCGGCGCACCCCGTGCCTCGAGCGATGCCACTGTCGCATCGAGCAGTGCACGTCCGACACCGCCCCGCCGGTGCGCTGGATCCACGACGATATCATACAGCACGCCGGCCGGTCCGCGAAGCGACATGTAGTCCATACCCTCGAGCCCCGCGTAGGTGTAGCCGATCACCTGGTTCGCCGTGACCGCAACGAGAACGATGATGTTCGGTTCGTCCACCTGGCTGCCGAGGAACGAACCGTAACCCGCCTCGGTGTGCGGCCCGGCGGCGATGAAGCGCTTCGGATCGAATGCGTGGTGGGTGGTGACCATGAGCGCGCCGAGTCGGCCAAGGGCCGGAACGTCCTCACGTGTCGCGGGGCGGATGAGAGTCTCGCGTTCGTGGTTAGGCAAAGTCGGGCCTCATGCTTGCGGGGAATTTTGGGAGCGCCGGGCTCGGCATCCCTCTGAATGGACGGCTCCGATCCCGGCAGGTCCAGTCCGCTGCGTATGAGCAGTCCTCAATCGAGGTGGATGTTGCTGGGCATCGCCGCGGCAGCCGCCGTAACCGTCGTCGGCTGCAATAGCGATGAGCTGGTGCACTCCGGTGCACCGGTCGCAAGCGTACAGGTTGCTCCTCCAGAAGCGAGCGTCGTCGTCGGCGCGACCGTGACTCTCACGGCGTCCGCGTACGACGCGTCCGGTAACGTGCTCACCGGCCGGAAGGTCGTCTGGGCGGTCGCCGATTCCAACTTCGCGACCGTCTCCGCCGCCGGCGTCGTCACCGGGCGGTACGTCGGCAGCGTGCCCGTCGCCGCCAGCATCGAAGGGAAATCCGCAGTCGCCGAGATCCAGGTGATTCCGGTCCCGGTGGTCGCCGTGCGGGTTTCGCCATCCAGTCGCGATCTCACGGTGGGCCAGACCGCCCAGCTCATCGCCGAGCCGCTGGATGCGCAGGGCAACGTCCTTTCCGGCAGGTCGGTTGCCTGGAGCTCGGGTCGACCTGACGTGGCGACGGTGAGCGCGACCGGATTGGTCACGGCACTTTCGCCCGGGAACGCAATCATCACGGCGACCGTCGAGGGGAAGGCCGGCGTCGCCGCGGTCACGGTATCCCCGGCACCCGTTACGTCGGTCGTCGTGAGCCCGACGTCGGCAACGCTCATCGTAGGACAGACCCTCCAGCTCGAGGCGCAGCCACGCGACGCGGCGGGGCGACCGCTCAATGATCGGGCGGTCACCTGGTCGTCGAATCGGTCGGACGTCGCGACCGTCACGTCGACCGGGATCGTCGCCGCGATTTCCCCAGGGACCGCGACGATCACAGCATCGAGCGAAGGGCGGAGTGGCACCGCGACGATCGTGGTCCAGGCACCCGCGATCGACCGGGTGGAGATAACGCCGGCGACCGCCACGATCAGAGTGGCCGGCTCGTTCCGTCTTACGGCGACCGTCTACGACTCGCGCGGTAACGTCGTCCCAGGTGCGCGGGTGTCGTGGGCGAGCAGCGACTTGGAGACCGCCATCGTAGACAACACGGGTCGCGTGTTTGGCCTCTCCGAGGGCACCGTGGTCATCACGGCAACGAGTGGCGACAAAGCGGGAACGGCGTCGGTGCGGGTGAGACGGTAGCTCCTGGCGCAAAATCGACACTCGACATCTCGCGCGACGCGCCCGAGAATTGTGCAGTGGGGAGTTCGAGGCGGATTCGCCTTTGTCGGTGAGTGCGAGCAATAGCAGAATAGCAGGCGTCAGATCGCAGCAGAGCCGTCGTCGGTCATCTCGCGCGGACGTCATCATGAATCGTTCTGGTCTTGCTCGACTCACCGCCGTCGTTACCCTCTCGTCCGCCGTCGTATCGTGTGGGCACGACTCGCCAACCACGCCCGCGACGCAACGTGCCTCGCTCGGGGTTCACGCGACCACGCTCGACTCGTTGGCCGATGGGACGATCGACGTCGCGGTCTCCTATCGCCAGCAGGGCGGGCAGCTCGTGGCGGTGGCCGCGAAGCCGTCGAGCATCCCGCTCGGCACTGGAGTGACGGCAAGCCAACAAGTCGACGTCGATCTGGCTGCGTGTCTCGCCGACTCGCACCGCGCCGACGCTGAGCAGCGCGGTTGCCCGCTGGTCGTCGAGCTCGCGCTTCGCGACGCGTCGGGCGTAGAGATCGATCGCCAACAGGCAAGCCCCGCGAGCCGGGTGATGCCTGGCCAGGTCGCCGAGATTCCGGCGGTGGCGCTGGCAAACGCCGGCAGTGTCACGATTGCGGCGCCGGCCTCCGCTAGCCTCCACCCGGGCGACAAGCTCCAGCTGACCGCCACCGTGCGCATGCCTAACGGGTCGGTCAACGACAAGTTTCCCGTCAAGTGGTCGACGAGCGGCGCCGCCGTCGCGACGGTCGACGAGAAGACGGGTGAGGTGACGGCGGTCGCGCCGGGCGCGGTGACGATCACGGCGAAGGCCGGCGTGCGAACCGGTCAAATCGCGCTCACGGTCGTGGTCCCAGTGGCTCGCGTGACGCTCTCGCCTGACGCCCCGTACCTGACGTGGAATTCTCGCGTCGCAGCCACGACGACCCTGACGGTGGCGGCCTTCGACGCGTCGGGCGCGCCCATTGCGGATCTCAGCGGCCGGTCGATCGTGTGGGCGTCGGACGACACGACGACCGCGACCGCGGCGGCGACGGACCAGCCGGGCCAAGGGCTCGTGACGGATGTCCGGGTTGGAAAGGCAACGATATCGGCGACGGTGGATGGCGTGCGAGGCACTGCGCAACTCACCGTCGAACCGAACAACGGAACGATATCCGGCACGACTACGAACACGGGAGCGATTCCGGTCCTGTACGTGGGCGAGTCAGCTCCCCTGCGGATGTACTTCTTCGACGCCAACGACATCGCCGTCCCGATCGACGATACCCAGCCTGGACCGAAGTCCTGGGTCTCGGTGAATCCGGCGGTAGCGACGGTCAGCGCGGCGGGCGTCGCTACTGGCGTTGGACTCGGCGACACGGAGATTCGCGGGACATACCGCGGCTTTACGGTCCGTCAGCCCGTGTTCGTCGTCCCGGTGGCGAAGATCGAGGTTTCCATATCGCCGAAGACGCTGAGGGTCGGCGAGACGGTGCAGGCCGAGGCGCTGGTGCTGGACCCTCAGGGGGCGATGCTGCGCGACCAAGTCGTGACGTGGCGGGTTGCACCCACGGGCGAGGCGTCGGTGGCGTCGGTGGATACGTACGGCCGGGTGACGGGCGGGAAGGAAGGGGTCACACAGATCATTGCGAGCGTGGACGGTAAGGAGGGATCGCTCGAGGTCCCGGTCCTCCCGGCGGCCGTTGCATCGGTGCGCATCCTACCGACGTATCCCGCGGTGATGAACGTTGGCGAGACAGATACCCTAACCGCGACGACGCTCAACGCCAATGGAATCGCCTTGCCCGGTCATGCGGTGACGTGGACGACGAGCAACCCTTCCGTAGCGGCGATCAGTGGCACGACCAGCGACGGAGCCGGCGGTACGGCGACCATCAGGGCGGTCGGTGCGGGCAGTACCACCATCGTGGCGACAAGCGAGGGGAAGAGTGCCAGCGTCATGGTGTCGGTTTCGCCGCCACCGCCTAACGCACCAAGCGCGCTCATTGTCGGGTTCGGCCGCAGCGCACCGTTCACGTATTCGGCCGCTCTCAATTGGGACGACAACAGCAACAACGAGGACGAGTTTCAGGTCGAGCGGTCCGTCGGGGGCACGAACAATTTTACGCTCAACGCCAGAGTGCCAGGTTCCAATAACACGCGGGGATACAGCTCCGACGTCGACCAGTTCATGGAACTCACGATTTACACGTATCGCGTCCGTGCGTGCCGGTCCGCGGCCTTGGGGCCGGGGTCGAACGTGATCGCGTTTGTGACCGTGTGCTCGCCGTTCTCGAGTCCTGTATCGATCCCCGGTCCGCTGAGAGAGCCGACCAATCTCGCCGCGGTCAGAGACGGGAGCGGCGTACGGCTGACGTGGCAGGACAATTCGACCAAGGAGGATATGTACGTTGTAGTGGGCGTGCTGGTGCGCCCTGATGGCAGCACGACCGGCATGTCTCGTGCGAATTTGCCACCAAACACGACCGAATTCCTCGCCCCGGGTGGCGCGGCGGGCACGACGTTCTACTATTCCGTGATGGCCTGCGCGAACGTCGTCGGCTACGGAAACTCTTGCAGCTTCGCCGGCACGTCACAGCAGTTCACGTTCTGAACGCGAGGCGCCGGGAGCCTGATGTCACGTTAGGCTCCCGGCGTTAGGCCGCCGGCGGCAACGAGAGCGTGAAGGTCGACGCCACGCCCTCCTGACTCTCGACCGTAGTCATGACCATTCTCACCCTCGCAGCCGTCGTCGCACTCGGCTCATTTTGCGCGGGTCTGCTCGGCGCCCTCACCGGTCTCGGGGGCGGCATCGTCGTCGTCCCGCTCCTCACGGTGCTGCTGCACGTCGACCTCCGCTACGCCATCGGCGCGTCGCTCGTGTCGGTCATCGCGACATCGTCAGGTGCGGCGGCTGCCTACGTGCGTGAGGGCTACAGCAACATCCGCGTCGGGATCTTCCTCGAAGTCGCGACCACAGTTGGCGCGCTCGTGGGCGCGGCGATCGCCCGAATGATTCCAACCAGCGCTCTGGGAATCCTCTTTGGTCTCATGTTGCTGTATTCGGCCTACCGAATGTTCCGGTCCAACGACGACCATCCCCCGAGCACGTCGCCGGATCCCCTGGCGACCAGGCTCCGACTGAATTCGAGTTACCCGACGTCGGCCGGTATGCAGGCCTACGCGGTCGAAGGCGTTCTCCCCGGCTTCGGGCTCATGTTCGTTGCCGGTGTCGCCTCTGCGCTTCTCGGCATCGGCTCGGGAGTCGTGAAGGTGCTCGCCATGGATCGCACGATGAAGCTCCCGTTCAAGGTCTCGACGACCACCAGCAATTTCATGATCGGCGTAACAGCCGCCGCGAGCGCCGGCGTCTATCTGCACCGCGGGTACATCGAGCCGGTGCTCGCGCTTCCGGTCATGATTGGCGTGTTGACCGGTGCACTGGTTGGAGCGCGCTTGCTCACGACTGCGAGCACGCGTTGGCTGCGCATCCTGTTCACGGCGGTGGTCGTCGTGCTCGCGGTCGAGATGCTGTACAAGGGAGCGAGCGGTGGACTATGAGTGAACGCCAGCCTGGTCATACGGACAGCGCGCCGCGTCTGAGCGATCACGCTCTGGAGCAAATCATCGGGCGGCTCCTGCAGATCGGTGTGCTCATCTCCGCGTTGGTTGTGGTCGCCGGCGGTATTGCACTCCTCGTTCGCTATGGTGGCGCACCCGCGGACTTTCGGTCGTTCCGCAGCGAGCCGTCGGAACTGAGCACGCTTGGCGGCATCGTGCGAGGGGCCTATCGCCTCGACAGCCACGCGATCGTTCAGTTCGGCCTCGTGCTGCTCATCGCGACGCCGATCATGCGTGTGGCCCTAACGCTGGTGGCGTTCTGGTGGCAGCGCGATCGCCTGTACGTGGGTATCACGACTTTCGTGCTGGCGCTGCTCGTCTACGGACTGTTCTGGGGCCGCGCGTGAGGACGGTCCCGGCCGCCTTTTTCGCTGCGAGCGCAGTCGCCTTCGGCGAACTGCAAGGACAGATTCGCCTCGCCGTCGGGCCTAACGTGCTCGTGAGTCGAGACGGTGACGTCTCGCACGTCGAATCCGCCGTGGCCGCCAACCCCAATGACTCGCTCAATCTTGTCGCGACGGCGATCACGTTCACGCTGCCGCAGGGCGGGTACGTCAACAAGACGTACGCGACGTTCGATGGCGGATTCTCCTGGTACGACGCACGACTTCCCGAAGAGCGCGATCTCGGCTCGATCGATCCGAAGGTCGCCTTCACTCCGAGGGGAACGGCCCTGCAGGTTGGGCTCGTGCAGGGCATGTCGGTCTATCGCTCGGAGGACGGCGGGCGAACCTGGCTCGCGCCGGCTCGCCTGGGGCGCGGCTACGACCGCGTCGCCATCGCGGTCGATCGCTCCACCGGACCGACGTCCGGCCAGATCTATGTGACTGGCAATCTCGATGGTGGCCCGCGCCTTCATCGCTCGGTCGATGAGGGACGCACGTTCGACGCTCTGGTGACGCTGCCGGGCATAGTCGTGACCGACGTCCTGGTGCTGAGTGATGGCGCCGTGCTCGTTCCGCTCTATACCGGGCCGGACCTCCGCCTCCCGGAGAACCGCGGCAACCCAATGGCTTCGTATGGAACCGTGGTCTCGACCGATGGCGGCGCGACGTTTGGCGCGCTGCGTTCGGGATTCGAGCAGCAGCGGTACAGCACCGACTCCACGCTGCGACGTCGTCGCGCGGGCAGCATCGTTGGCGACAACACCGCCACCTTTGCTGCGGACGTTCGTTCGACGCGCTATCGGGACCGCGTCTACGCGGCGTTCCCCGACATGCGGTGGACCCGTGGCAAGCCGCGAATTGCGGTCGTGTGGTCGTCCGATGCCGGCGTAACGTGGAGCGCGCCGACCATGGTCGACGTCTCGGCGCCGGCTTCGGCGTCGCAGTTCTTGCCCGCCATCGCGGTGAACGACTCCGGCGTCGTTGGTGTCATGTGGCTGGACACGCGCGCCGCCGCCGCCGACAATGCGTACGACGTCTTTGTCTCCGCCTCGATCGATGGAGGGGAGACGTTTCTACCAGCGACGCGCGTCTCGTCGGAGACCTCTCGGCCGGCCGGGCCCGGCAACATGCGTCCCGGATTGGGTCGTCTTCGCTACGCGGGCGATACGTTGATCATGGACTTCCTGAGCGGCTACTCGCGCTGGCGTGACGTTGGCGACTACATCGGCCTAACGACCGATGCCAAGGGCATCTTTCACCCTGTGTGGCCGGATTCACGCAACGGGACGTTCCAGCTCGAGACCGCGCGGATCGAGCTGCTCACTGACGCGGCTGTGGCGGTCGCGACGGACTCCGTGACGCGGTCGGTGGGCGTCGTCCTCGACCCGAGCCGATTCGACGCCGCGAAACGCGAGCTCGTGGTGCCGGTCCGCATCCGCAACACCACGGCTGACACGCTGTATCCGCCGATCGTCGCGACCCTAACGAGTGTTGGCGACACGATGCTCGTGCGCAACGGGTACATGCGGCCGGAAGACATTGTCACGATCCTGAACGCCACGAACGGCAAACCGGGGGCAGGGGCGTCGTTCGACTTCTCTCGAGCGCTCGGAACGCTCGGGCTGTTGGCGCCGGGAGCCGTGTCTGGCGCGGTGAACGTCAAACTTCGGGTCGCGACGCCGGCAGCGAGCGGACTCCGATGGCGCGTGGTCGTCTCGGCGCGGGCTCGACGAGAATGAACAGCCTAGGCTCCGCTGACCAGCTTCGACGCCAACGCTCTCCGAATTGCCTGGTCCTCCATCACTGAGTTGGCCACGTGCTGTGAGATCACCAGATCGTAGAGCACCTCGACGCGAGCGTCTGTGCTGGCGATTTGCGCCGCCGGCGCCGCTGCCGACTCCGGCTCGACCGCCGCCGATTGTCGTGAATCCTCACGGAGCGATCGGCCGAACTCCCTCAGCGAATCAAGCTGCTCCTTGGCGATGGCTTCAATGGCAGCCTGGCAACCTGGATCCTGATTGAGGTATTCCGCGAACGAATCGTCGAGCTCACCTGTGTCGATGAAACGTGTGAACGCGTCGCGAAACCGCGACTTGACCAGACCGAGAATGTGATTGCTAAGAGGTCGCATAGTGACACGAGAGCGTTTGTTGTGATTCCCTATCGCATATCTGACACGCCAGAGGGTCGCGCTATTACACTCCTTTACAACTCGTTATTATACAACAACTTACGGAACAGTCCCGACGTACACCAGAGCGTTGGTCATGAAATGTCGCGTTCGCCACGACGGCCTAGCGGCGCGGATCGTCAGTGAGCTCACGCCGCAACCGCACGATCAGTCGGAAGAGTCGCACCGCCATGGCCGAATAGGTGATACCCCTCTGAAGCGCCATTTCTCCGATGCTCAGATCCCCCCAAAACCGATCTCGAATCATCGCCAGGTCATCGGGGGGCAGGTCGCGGAGAAGGCGTGCGAGCGGCTCGCCTATCTCGGTCTCGTCCCGCCAGTCACGAGCCTCATAAGCAAGTTCGGGCGACAGGTCGGCTCGCGTTCGTCGGGCCGCACTCAAACTTGCCGCGCGATTTTTTAGCGCTCGGACGATATAGCCGGCCGGCGAAGCGGACGCTTTCAGGCTTTGAAGCACCGCCGGCTCGAGAAGCTTGGCCATGAGATCGAGACCGATGTCGTCGACGTCGTCCAGCGTGAGGCCCTGGTACCATCGAATGGAGATCTGTGCGAGTCGCCACACACGTTGCCGCAGATCTTCCCAAGCCGCTTCCTCATCGCGACTCAGGGGACGTTGCCCCGATGGCGCGATGCGAAGGCCGGCCACGAGCGTCCTCCAATCGGGCAACGGATCGTTCATGCCGTCCCGGCACCCCGAGTTTGCTCGAGTTCCGCCGCCTTCGACGCGAGACGCAGGGCGAGCGTCCGAACGCGGTCAACCAGGCTGCTCCTGGTCTCTGCGATCAATAGAAGGGCGGCAAAGAGCTCCTGCGGTGAACTACCGAGCCTCCGCAGCAACTCCTCGTTGGGCATTGTTCCCTGAACCGTTCCCTTGAGAATGAGGAGCTTCTTTTCGGCATCGGGGCCCCCGCTCGCGCCGATCTCCTCGATCAGGCGATTGATACACTCCTCGACCGAGAGCGGTGGGGTTGAGCCGGTCGTTTGGGTGCTCTTCTCCTCAGGCTTCGCTCGAGCAGCTGCCACGCCGGCGCTGATCAGGAGCCCGACGAGGCCGAGCGCGTAGACCACCTGTGCGACGTCCCTTCGCCGCGCGCGGCTCCTGCTGTCATCGGCGCTGCCGGACGTTGCCAACCGCCAGTCCGTCAACCTCAATGGCAACGGCGTACGTCGGACGATTGTGCTCGCGGACGCCGTGCCTGGCTTGCGCGATGCAGCGCCAGCGGCCGGCTGACTCGTGGAATCGACGGCGTAAGCCGCCAGGCGGAGAATGGCACCCGGGGGCCAGCGGAACAGGCGATCACTCCCGGCACCCGCCGTGATGGAGAGCACCACGAGCGTATCGCCTAACGAGCGCTCGGGATGCACGCCCAGAGCGGAAGTTCCTACGTACGCCGAGTACGATGCCCGGCGCAGGGGTTGTGTCGACGAGACGGTGAGGGTAAGCCGCGTGCTGTCTCCGCCCAGCTCGGAGGTGAATGCAAGAGAATCCTCGAACGCGCAGCTGGCGTCGCAGAGACGGAAGCCCGTGTCGCGCCCGGGCACCAGCGGATTCTGCTCGTACTTGATCGTCGAGAGCGCGGCAAGGATCGCAACGATCGCCAGCAAAATAGGAACCGCGTACTTGCGCATTTGCCCACCCCTCGTCGCCACAGTGTGCGGGCGCGAATCTAGGATGGGTCGGGTGAACTCGATAGATCAGTGTTCCTGCCATCGCAACTCGATATCTCGTGCCGGCCGATCACGCTCGTCATAGATTGTTGACCGCCTTCATTCCCGCGTGGCGCACCATCCAAGTGCCAGGTGTGTGCGAAATGTCGCCCAACCAAGCCATCCGATTCTTGGTTCTCGCGTCGTCGCTGACCGTCGCGTCGTCGGCCGCGCCTCAGACCGCGGCGTCGCCGACGGGTGCGCAAATCGCCGGAATCGTATATGACAGCTCAAGCCGTCGGCCGCTCGCGGGGGCGGATGTTCAACTGCAGCGCGTTCGCGGCGCGGGCACCGATGCGCAACCAGAGGTGGGAACGGCCACCGCCGACCAGAGCGGCGCCTTCACGTTCGAGAACGTCGAGGAGGGAACGTATGTCCTCGGCTTCTTTCATCAGATGGTCGACTCCCTCGGCGTTGCGATGCCGACTCGACAAATACAGGTGCGCGCCGCGCAGCGCTTGCGAGTCGATCTTGCCGTTCCTTCTCCCTCCGGTCTCATCGTGCTCGCCTGTGGACGCAACGCCGTGAGTGACAGCAGCGCTCTCCTGATGGGCTTTGTGCGTGATGCGGAAACGCTGCTGCCTCCGGAACACTCGGTCGTCGTGCTGCAGTGGGATGAAGTGGTTTTTGGAAAGGGCGGCGCGCGCGGCGAGACGAGACACATCACGACGCTGCCGCGCGAGGATGGCTGGTACGCCTTCTGTGACGTCCCCGTGGACAACATGATGCAACTTCGCGTCGCACGGGGGGCGGATACATCGGGCGTCGTGGCGGCAGATCTGGTGGGGCGTCAGGTGGTGCGTCGCGATCTTTACATCGGGGCCGGGACACGCGTTTCGCTGAGCGATAGCGTGTCCGTGGATTCGGGCCTAACGCCGGGCGGACAGCGTAGCGTCTGGCGCGGACGAGCGATGGTTTCGGGGCGCATCCTGTCGAGGGGTGAGCGGCCGCTCGCGAACGCGCACGTGTCGCTCGAGGGGAGCGACGCGACCGCGACAACGAATGACCGCGGCGAGTTTGCGCTGAGTGGGCTTCCGTCAGGCTCGCAGACATTAACCGCTCGAGCGTTAGGCTTTCTCCCCGAACGGAGAACCGTTCAGCTGCTGACGGGACACGCGCCGAACGAGGTGGTCGTCCACCTCACGTCGCTCAAACTTTTCCTCGACACGATTCGCGTGACGGCCACGCGCGTGTACACCACAGACGCCAACGGATTCGAGGGTCGAAAGCGCGCGGACCAGGGGCACTACACCGATCGTGCGCAGATCGAGCGACAGCAAGCGACGGCGGCAAGCGATCTTCTGCGAATGATCCCGCGCGTGGAAGTGATGGCCAGTGGTGTAGGGTCCTTTGGACACGTCGTCGCGTTCCGGAAGCCCTTTGCATTCGAGGGCTACTGTCGCCCGGATCTGTACGTCGATGGATACTTGTTTCCATCGGGCGACCTGGAGATCGACGACATGGTGATTCCAGACGACATCGAGGGTATCGAGGTCTATACCAAGCCGGGCTTGGCTCCCGCACAGTTCACGAACAACATGTCAGGCTGTGGCTCGATCGTGGTCTGGACTCGAAAGACCACGCGTCCAGATCGCAAGCCGAAGTGACGTCAACCTTGACGGTCAGGCCTAGTCCAACCTTTCCAGACCCGCCGCCGGACTTCACATCCGTGCAGTCGTCCGACCGCTGCAACTCACGCGTCACTCGACTGTTCCGATGGCGCGAGATGAAGGCTCAGGCACACGTGGCGATGTCGGCATCTCCCACTCGAACGACGCGGAAATACGTTGTCGGGCTTTCACCGCCACAACAATTGCCCTGCGCTCCTCGCCCCGAATAGACACGGTCCTTCACGGTGCCAACGAGCGTGTATGACGCGTCCGGCGAACGATAGAGAGGAACCTCGATCTCTTTACCGGCTTGGCTCCATTGGGTGACGCCGCGTCGATTAATGCCCGCGTAGAGCTCACGACCGTCGACGGACGTCGGTCGGATTGGAAGGCTGAAGCACGCGTTGGCGGTCGCCCCTCTCCCGAGCAGGAAGAGACTTCCGAAGGCGAGGGAATCCTGCATCGCCGGCGCAATTTTGTATAACGGCGGTGGGCCGTCAAAGAGAACCACGACTCCGCGAACGACTCCGCTATCAGACGGCGAGCACCGCTTGGTGCAAATGCTCAGCCGATATGTGCCTGGTACCTGCGCCTCGACTCGCTCTCCGGCATACGCGATGGCACCGACCAGCAATGCCCTTGCGACGGCACGACCGCAGCGGCGCTGAACAGGAAACATCGTCGAAGTATGTCGGAGGTTGGTTCAACGGATGACACCCAGGGCCAGGCGGCGAGCGCGCCAAACATCTGCACGCGGCTCCGTCGCGCGCAACTCCAGATCACTCGTCAGGCGCGAGGTTCGTTAGGCCGCGCGCGAGACGACGGGCCGCGACGCGCACCAAACCCAGATTGGCGCCGTCGCTGAACCTTGGGTTGGCAATCGCACGCGCGGAGGACATGTGTTCGATGTCGAGAAGGCCGGTGGATCAATGAAACCGCCGCAGCGATTGCGCCGCCAGGACCGGACGATTCATCGAAGGCGGACATTGGAGCGCCCTTTTGAAAAGCGTGTCTTCATCAATCCGACGGCGGAGTGGCTCGACGTGCGAGCCACTCCGCCGTTAGGCACTTCGGTTCGTTCAGAAGGCGACGACGCCTTCGACCATGAAGCCCTTGATTTTCCCGCCGTTCCGAATGTCGATCGTCGGGAAGTCGTTGTACATCTGCTGCATCCACTCGGTCTTGAACAGGACCGTCGGGACGATGAACCAGCCCGCCGAGAACTGCGTCCGGTCCACACTGACTTCGCTGGTCATGCCAGGCAGCGTCCCCTTCGCGACGTTGTAACGGCTGGCCACATACAGTTTGTTGCTGTAGAAGCGGTAGAGCGCCTCACCCGCGTTCTGGCTCCAGTCGCGGCTCTCGGTCTCGCCGACGTTCTTGCCGCTGATCTGTTCGATGTTGGCGCGGAGCTCGACTCCACCCAGCTTGAGGAACGGGTTCACGACCCAGGCGTGCTGCGCGCTCTTGTACCCGGGCTGTACGTTGCCGGTCCAGGCGCTGTCCTTCTCGGTGCCCGCCGTGTTGACCATGACCATGTAGTAGCGCGAGCCACCGCGGTCGCCGGTGTAGAGCGACTGGTTGGCTGCACTGGCCTGCGAGAACAGGGAGCTCGTTAGGCGAAACCGGTAATTGGGCTTCCATTCCTTGTCGAACCCGACCTTGCCGAGGTAGGCGGGCGAGCGCTTGTCGGGAGCAGTCACCTGGCCCCGGGTCTCGCCGGCGAACATGCCGCCCATCGCCATCCACGGCCCCTTGCGGAGGTAGACCTCGCCGCCGATCTCGGTCGTGAACGCGTCCATGAGCAGGTTGCCGACGAACGGGTTGAACATGGCGTTGCCGTTGTCGGTGCGGCGGAAGTGCTCGTCGCCGTAGTTGATCTCCATGTGGCCAGCGCGAAGCGTGAGCACTTCCATCAGCTTGTTCAGCGGCGTGTAGTTG
>JAJKIV010000323.1 GCA_021154285.1 Gemmatimonas sp.
CGCACGTCGACCGTCCACGGGTTCTGGACCGACGCGAACGGCCCCACGGCCAAGGTCACCTATAGCAACTGCGTGGCCGTTGGCTGGACCGGGACGGGCGGGGAGCACCACGGGTTCACGAAGTTCCCCGGGACGACGGGCAGCGTGCGGCTCTACAACTGCACGGCGCACGGGTGTGCAGTTGGGTTCTCGGGCGGATCGGGCATGGTCGCGAAGAACTGCGGAGCGGCCAGCTGCGCAGATGGATTCAGTGGGACGTTCGATGCCGGATCGACGAACAACGCCAGCAACGTCGCACCCGACGCACCGGGCACCAACGCGCAGAACGGCGTCATCCCGGCGTTCGTGAGCGCGACGGCAGACCTTCACCTCGCGTCGATCGACACGGCGTGGAAGGACCGCGGTGCGGACCTCTCCGCCGACCCGCTGTTCCCATTCTCGATCGATGGCGATGGAGCGACGCGTACCGGTACTTGGGACATAGGTGTAGACGAGAGTTTGTTCGAGACGCCCCCGCCGCAGGTGACTCAGGTTCTGCGGTACGTCAACACCGCGTCGACGCCCGGCGGCGACGGCACGACCAACGGCACGACCGGCGCCAACCGCGCGTTCGCGTCGCTCGTGACCGCCCTGACGACGCTCTCGGCGACGAACTGGGCGGCGGCGAACCAGCAGCTGCGGATTCTCTGCAGCGGTACCGCGCCCGACACCGGCGACGCCATCGTCACGGCCGCCTGGAACGGCCGCCTGTCGCCCGAGTGCTATCTCGAGATCATCGGCGACCAACCGTCGGCGCTCGCGATCTCGACGTCGCACTACCGGTGCGTCGACACCGAGCCCGCCGGCTTCGGCGTGTACGGCGGCGGGTACGTCCGGCTCTCCCGCGTCGCATACCAAATCACCGTTCGGGCGGGGAGCGGCGGGTATTCAGTGGTGGGCGTCGTCAATAACGGCCAGCCGATGGATATACGCTTCGACAGGGTGCGCGTCGACGCCGTGAGCGTCGACCCCGGCCGCACGTCGACCGTCCACGGGTTCTGGACCGACGCGAACGGCCCCACGGCCAAGGTCACCTATAGCAACTGCGTGGCCGTTGGCTGGACCGGGACGGGCAGCGAGCACCACGGGTTCACGAAGTTCCCCGGGACGACGGGCAGTGTACGGCTCTACAACTGCACGGCGTATGGCTGCGCGGTCGGCTTCGCGAGCGATGGCCCTGGAATGATCGCCAAGAACTGCGGGGCAGTGAATTGCGCAAATGGCTTCAACGGGACGTTCGACGCGTCATCGACCAACAACGCCAGCAGCCTCGCCGCGGACGCCCCCGGAACGAATCCACGGAATAGCGTCACGCCCACGTTCGTGAGCGCGCCGAGCAACCTGCACCTTGCGTCGGGCGACACGGCATGGAGCGATCGCGGCATCGATCTGTCCGCAGATTCACTCTTCCCCTTCTCGAATGATGGCGACGGCGAGACGCGAACGGGGATATGGGAAATCGGTGCAGACGCGCTAGCGGTCGTATGAACGATCGTTTCGCTCGCAGGCGTCGGTGGCGTTGACTTGCCCGCGGGCGAGGTGTCTAATCGATAGCAACGGCCCCGAGTGGGGCCGTCTGCATTTCCGGGAATGTTCGAGGAGCCACTATGGCTCGTTAGGTTAGAATCGGGCCGCGAGGAACGTGGCGACGTCGTTGAACTTGACCATGTCCTTCCCGTTCCAGCAGTTGACCTTGCACAGGCTCAGGTCCGCCTCATCGGCGACATTCAGGCTGTTCACACAGTTTTGCAACTGTCGCGGCTTCGGTCTGTAGTGTCCGCTTTCGTTGCTGATGTAGGTGATCTTCCCGTTCAGGAACTCGATCTCCCCAGCGCTGATCACGTCGGCGCCTGCGTTGAGGCTCGAGTGATTGTGCTGGGCATCGCCGGTGCCGTCGTACACGCGCGTCGTCTTGCTGTAGAACAGGCCCACGGGCATCGTGATGAGACTTCCGTACTTATCCATGGCGTACAGCTCGTGCCCGCTCGAGGTGTGTGGATTGCCGTCCTGCTTGTAGAAGAGGCCACGTTCGCACCACACAAGAAACTTCGAGACACGATCGGTCTTGCGGACGAAGTTCACTTCGGACTTCTGCGACACTGGGCCCATGTATTCGCCCGCCTCGACCATCGCGATGATCTCTTCGTACTCACTCGAGGAGATCTGCTTCATCTCCTTCCCATGCACGCGCGTAAGGAGTTGGGCACCGCCGGGTTTCGAGGCGAGATCCCTTACGGTCCCATCGGAGGGGTTGTTTGACCTCAGCTTCGCGGCACCGGTCGACTTCAGGACTTCGCCGACAGCGCTACCGGCCTTCGGGGTGATCCCCTGGTCCTTGGTGACTCTGCCCCGCTTGGTCGCGAGAAACTCCTTGCGCTCGTGGCTGTAACCCTTCCCGAGCGAGCGTAGCCCACTCTTCTTGCCCGACACCTTCTTCTTCTCGTAGCTCAGCACCGCTTTCCGCAGGCTCGGGACGTCGAGGCCGAGTAGGCTCAACTCCTGCTCGACCTCCTGCACGAGCACCTGCACCTTCTGGAGCCGGAGACTGAAGTTCTCGGTGCGCTTGTCACCGTGCTTCTTGGCCTTCTTCCAACCCCACGCACACGCCGCGGTATAGACGGCGATCAAGTTGCCCACGGTCGCGTCGAGCTCCGCCGCCCGGAGACGTGCGTCGATCGCCTTGAGGTCCGCGCCGCGACCACACCACTTGATCTCGGTGCCGTCGTAGAAGTCCTTGGATGTCATCATTGGTCGTCATCCCCTCAGGAGAAGCGCTGTCGCCCTGCAGTGGCCATGGCAGAGTGCTGATAAATGGGAGAGTAGACCTTCCGCTGCCCCATGTCGACCGAGACAGGTCTCCATCGCGCCGACCATCGGATCTCCGCTCGGCTCGAGGAGTGTGCTCCGCCGCCGTGTCGCGTTAGGGTACAGTCATCAGACCCTGCACGGGCGCCCTTGTGAATGGACGCGAGCGCACCGGCGCGGGCATGGCACGACGCCGGGTTTTGTAGTATGTCAGTGGCGTCGACACTCCACTGATCACCTGCCAGCCAGGTACCCATGTCGCGCGCGCTCGCCTGCCTAACGCTGCTCGCCGTCGCAGCGTCCATCGCCCCTCAATCGGCCCAGGGACAGCTCGCTCCTGCGCGACGTCCCTTCCTGTTCAAAGACAACCGCGGCGATATAGCGACGGCGCACGCGCGGGGCGACACGGCGCTCACCGTCATCATCGCCGCCATGCCGGGCGCCACGGGCAAGCTCGCGCGGACCATCCAGCAGATGGGGGGCTCGATCCGATTCCGCGACGACCAGGTGGACTACATCCGGGCGCGAGTGCCGGTCGACAGCGTCGAAGGCCTCGCGCACAACCCTGATGTGCACAGTCTCGACGTCACGATGAAGGGTGCGGACCGTGGCTTCGGCGCCAGCGGTACGGAATCCTTTGCTCCGTCCGATGCGCTGCCGCTGGGTGCGAGACCGGATACCGGCGTCGTCTGGCCGCCGCAGCAGTCGGACTACCCGCTCACGCGCCGCTATGATCCGCTGCGCGACATGAACGGCGTGGCCTTTCGAAAGGAGCATCCCACCTGGGATGGCCGCGGCGTTACGCTGGCGCTCATCGACATGAATCCCGATCCCCTCGAGCCGGAGCTGCAGCAGGCGCGCACGCTCGATGGCAAGGTCGTGAAAAAGATCTTCACGTACGAGACCGTGATCGATCCGGACGACGAGGACGAAGGGCGCTGGCTCAACATGACGAACCAGGTGACCGCCAGCGGTGGGACGTTCACGTACGATGGCAAGAGCTACAAGGCGCCGCACGACGGCACGTTCCGCCTCGCAATGCTGGACGAGGCGAAGTTCGATTCGCTCTCGGCCTCCGGTCTGGAAAAGGACCTCAATCGCGATGGCAATCCCGCCGGATCCAGCCGTCTCTTCGCGGTGATCTGGGACGAGCAGAAAAACGACGTCTGGGTGGACACCAACCAGAACCTGAGCTTCAAAGACGAGAAGGCGCTCACTGACTACAGCGTTCGCCCGGAGTTTGCCGTCTTCGGCACCGACAACCCGAAGACCGCCGTGCGCGAAAGCGTCGGCTTCGGCGTGCAGATCGACAAGGCGCGCACGATGGTCGCGATCAACGCCGGCGTGCCATTCCACGCCTCGCTCATCGTGGGAAGCGCGTTAGGCAGTCGCGGTACGCGCGGCCGCTTCGATGGCGTTGCGCCAGGCGCTCGTCTGGCCAGTGAGGCCGAGGGATGCATGGCCTACGGCCAGACGGAAGCGGTGATCCGGGCGCTGGAAAACCCCGAGGTCGACGCGGCCTGGCTGGAACAGTGCAACAACATCACGAAGCCATATCTTCTGCGCGATGGCCGACTGGTGCCGACAGTCATCTACAGCCGCCTGATCGAGAAGTTCAAGAAGCCGATCATGATCCCAACGCACAACTATCCGGTGCTGGGTGGGAGCGATGATTTCGTGCTGGCCGATTGCGGCATCGGCGTGGGCGGTCACGAGAGCCAGGGCAGCTTCCTCGCGAACTATGGGGTCCGCACGCGGTATGTCGACAACCTGCTCATTACTGGCGGCTATGCGCCGATGGGCAATGGAGGCTTCGGACCCACGATCATCTCGCCATCCAACATCATCAGCGGCTATCGCGGTTGGGAGGACGCAAACTCCGGCTACATGGCGTCGGTATTCCGACTACCGCCGGGCTATCGCATCTCCGGTGGCACCTCGACGGCGACGCCCGTGGCGACCGGCGCGGTGGCGATGCTGATCAGCGGCGCCAAGCAGTCCGGGGTCAAGTACGACGCGTGCCGCGTCAAGCACGCGATCGCGATGTCGGCGAGATACGTCCCGAACATTCCCATCTACAAGCAAGGCAATGGCGTCATCAACATCGCCGGCGCCTGGGATCTGCTTCGCGCGCTGGACAAGGCAGGGCCGCCGCCCGCGATCACCAGCGCGGCGCCCGTGAAGCACGTCTACAGCGCATTGCTGGTGAAGCCTAACGAGGGCGTGGGGCTCTACGAGCGTGACGGCTGGAACGCTGGCGACCACGGGACGCGCACGATGACGTTCACGCGCACCTCGGGCCCCAGCGGTGCAATGCCCTTCACGATCTCCGTCATCTCGGATTCCGGCGGCAAGGTTACGGCGCCGGCCTCGATATCGTTACCGCTCAACGAACCCGTGCCCGTGACGCTGGACATCTCGGTGGCCACGCCCGGCGTTCACAGCTCGCTCATCACGTTGGACAATCCCACGGTACCGGGTCACGCGTATCGCACGCTCGCGACGATCGTGGCCGCCGAGGCGCTCACAGCCAGCAATCATTACAAGCTGGAGACGAGGACGGAGGTGCCGCGCCCCGAGATGCGAAGCTACTTCTATCGCGTTCCGCCTGGCGTAACGGCGCTGCAAGTGGTCCTCGACTCCTCGAAGCGCGACGTTCAGGTGGCGCTCATCAAACCGGACACGCGCACCGCGAACGCCACGCGTCTCGTCGCGGAGCGCGCGCGTGGCGGTGGAGGCGGCGGTGGCGAAAATCCGATCTTGCCGCCCGAGACGTACGACGTCGCGCAGCCGATGCCGGGCGTGTGGGAAGTTCGCCTCACTGACATCGAGGATACGCGCACATTCGATTGGAAGGGCTCGGAGACTGGCAAGCCGGTGGTGCCAACCAAAGTGAGGCTCACCATCTCGGCTCTGGCGGCTGGCGCGACGCCTTCGGCAGTGGTTCAGAGTAGTGGCGACAATAGTGACCAGGGTGCAACGCAGCCGGTCCGAGCGTCGGGTGCGCCCAACGAGCTGAAGCTCACCAGCCGCATGGCCGATTTCACCGGCAAGGCGTCGAGCTACCCGCTCGGCAGCGCGCATAACGAGCGGCCCGCCATCCGCGAGCATCAGCAGCAGGTCTACGAGATCGACGTGCCGCCCGGCTCGGCCGCTCTGAGAGTAGCCGTTGGCAATCC
>JAJKIV010000324.1 GCA_021154285.1 Gemmatimonas sp.
AGAGCCCTTGAACCGGTCGGTTCAAGGGCTCTGACCCCTTGAAACCCTGCCGGGGACGGGCGACGGACGTGAGGCGGTAGGCGGTAGGCGGCAGGCGGCAGGCGGCAGGCGGCAAGAGGCGCGTGTCATTCCGAGCGAGCGGTAGCGAGTCGAGGAATCGCCGTGGTCCCGACCGAGGGGCCAGAGTCCTCTACCGGGACGACAGCGATCCCTCGCTGCGCTCGGGATGACAAGCGCGCTCGGGATGAGAACCGCAGGCCTTCTCGGACCGCGTCAGGTGTCCGCGTAGGCGATCGTCGTGATCAACGCGTTGTCTGCCTGCCGAGAGTCGAGACGAGTGTGCTGCACGACGATCGGCACATCCGACTCGATCACGCTCGCGTAGTCGGTGGACTTCGGGATCGGCTCGGGGTCCGTGAGATCGTTGAACCGAACGTGTCGCGTGCGACGCGCGGGAACCGTAATCGCATACGGGCCGGCCGGCTCGCGGTCGGCGAAGTAGATGCGGATCTCGACGTGCGCGTCCTGGTTGGTCGCGTTGAGGATGCAGGCCGCCTCGTGGCTCGTCATCTCCGGCTCGGGGCCGTGACTCCAGCCCGGGATGTACCCCTCGGCGATCGCCCACCTCATCCGCCCGATCATTCCGTTCATGATTGTTCTCCTCCTGATGACCGCGTCACCCAATACACGTTAGGCGTCGTCGATCCATCCGCCGGAGAAGCCGGCGCGACGCAAGCCGTCGGTGACGTACCGGCAGCCGCGCATGAGACGCCAGACGAGATCCGAGCGGAAGTTCTCGACCATCAGCACCACCGGTCCCTGGTTGATGGCGTAGTGCCGCGGTGACACCCAGCCTGATGCCGCACCGCCGCTATCGCGAAAGGTCGGGTTGAAGCTGCAGGCAAACCCATAGCCTCGTCGCAGCTCGGGGTGGTGATGCTGAATGGCCTCGACCGTCGGCACAACGATCTCCGGCGCGAACGGCAGCGACGCGACGACCGCCCAGGGTGAGAGCGTGCCGTCATCCGGCCCGTTCGGAACCCCGCGCGCGCGGTAGTGCCAGAAGCGGCGGCGCTCGCCGTCGATCACGCGTGTCGCCGGTCCGGGCCCATCGCTCGCCGTGATGCCCCAGCAGTCCGGCGTGTAGCCGCGAAAGTTTCGCGGGTTTCGCACCGCGTACTCACGTTGCACGTGGGTCGCGCGACGGCTGTTCTCGAAGTAATCCGAGTCGTGCTCGGCCATGTATTCATCGCGGATGCCGCGAAAGTCGATCCACCCGTGGCTTAGCTGATGAATGAAGAGCGGCCCTGCGTACACCATCGCATACCCGTACAGCGTCTTCCACTTGTACCCTTTGCACCACTTGGGGTAGCAGGACGGCGGAAGCGCGTGGGTCGGAGAGCCGAGGCCGAGGACGTAGAGCAGCAGCGCTTCACTGTACCCCTTCCAGCGGAAGTGAAGGAATCCACGTTCCGGCCGCCAGCCTAACGAGACGAGCGGCCCGTGGTCGAGCGCCCAGTTCCAGTCGGCGCGGCGATACAGCGCGTCGGCCGTATGGCGGATCTCGCGCTCGACCGGCGTGTCGCGATCGAAGTACGCCGCCGCCACGAGCGCCCCAGCGAACAGAATCGTCGAGTCGATGGTGGACACTTCGCAGCGCCAGACGCGCCGGCCGGACTTCATATCAAGGAAGTGGTAGAAGAAGCCGTGCGCACCCATCGTGTCGCCGTCCTCACCCTGCGGCGCGTTCCACAGGAAATACAGCGCCCGTCGCGTGCGTTCGGCCGCGTCCTCGCGAGTGAGGTAGCCGCGCTCGGCGGCCACGGCGTAGGTGGTCAGCGCGAAGCCAGTCCCGGCGATCGTCGCGGGATCGCCGTCCCGGCTGGTGTCGCGCACGAGCCCCGTCTCCGCGTCAACCTCGTGCAGAAAGTAGGCGGCGGCTGTCCGCTCGAGCTGGTCGAGCCACGCGTCGCGGGCCGGGTCGATCATGCACTGCTCGAGTCCACGCCCGTGCCGGTGGCTGGAATGCGGATCGTGACTGCCGCTACGGCGTTAGGCGACAGCGAGACGTCCAGCCAGAGCGCATCGTCGTGATGCTGGCAGGCATACGGCTCCGCGACCACGCGCGAAGCATCGTGCAGGTCATCCACCTGCGACGGCTTCGGGTATGCAGGCTTGCCGATCTCGACCCACCGCGCGTGGGCGTTGGCGTGGGCGTCGTCGATACGGGCGATCGTGGTAATGGCGGACGGCGGCACGCCGTCCAACCGTACGCGCACGCGCTCCGTGTCGATCGGATGTCTTGGCAGCGCGTGATTCGTGAGCATGAGCGCGATGCCATCCGGCTGACGGATCGCCCACGCATCCACCGTGGGGTGCTGATCGCTCCACGCCCCGATGAGATCAGTGCCGAGGGCGTGGAGCAGCTCGAACGCGCGGTATGTCGGTTTCGCGACGCCGTACAGGTTCAGCAGCCCGAAGCCGCCGTGAAATGGCGACCACGGGAAGTAATTCTCTTCGAAGATGTCGCTGAAGGTCCAGAAGCTGTATCCGTCCGCGAGCCCCGTGGCCTCGAGCATGGTCTTCACGACGACGGCCGCCGCGTACGGCTGGTCGTGCAGCGGATCACGCGAGTTCGACGACGTGTTCCATTCCGTGTAGTACAGCGGCTTCCCGCGGGCACGTTCGTGCGTGCGGCGCGCGCGGTCGCGCAGCACGCTGCGCGTGCTCTCGGCGAGTTGGCTCACGGTGTCATCGCCAGGGTGTCCGAACGCGTCGGTGGGATAGTGATGCGTGCTGACGAAATCGACCGCCACGTCGCTCGCGTCGCAGAAGTCGAGGAACTCCTCGATCCACGCGTTCTGCGCCGTCACCGGACCGCCGACGCGGAGCCCATCGTCTGTTTCCTTGAGCGCGTTGGCCGTGTGGCGATAAAGCGTGAAGTAGTCCTGGCGTGTGCCTTGCCAGAATGACTTGATGTTTGGCTCGTTCCACACCTCGAACAGCCACTGTCGAACTTCGTCCGCGCCATAGCGGTCGACGCAGTGGCGCGAGAGCACGCTCACGAGTGTCGCCCACTCTGTGTAGTCGCGAGGCGGCGTGACGTTGCCGCGGTACGAAAAGACCGTCGCGTTGCCTGACGCGAGCGTGGTCGGCATGAAGCTCAGCTCCACGATGGGCCGCATGCCAATGGAGATGAGGAAGTCCCAGATCCGATCGGCGTTCACGAACGAGTACAGCAGCTCGTTCCGCTCGCACACGAGCGTACCCATGTCGTCGGATAACAGGCCGTGGAAACGGACGCGACGCACGCCGAGCTCCTTGCGGCAGCGCGTGAGCTGTGCCTGGTAGTCCGCGCGCAACGCGAGCGGCGCGTGCCCGCTCCCCACCGAGTATTCCCAGATATGGGGCAGGGGTGTTCCCGGAGTCGTCGCGTCGAAGCGGACGTCGATCATGCGTCGGGGCTCGACGCATCGGCCGACGCGGCCCGGGCCGAGGCGCCGACGGAACCGAGGACCACGCCGGTCAGCGCCGCGCCTAACAACGCGAACCATGGCTTCCGCTTGGCGACCCAGAGCTCGACACTCTGATCCTTCGATCGGTCGTCAAAGCGTCCGTGCGCGCCGAAGTTGCCCGGCGCGGGCTGCCAGAGATTGTCCGGCTGGTTCGGGTCTGCCGGCGCGGCCGTCTGTTCGCCCTCGTAGCCGCTCCGCCCTAGCCGCCGGTCGATGTAGCCAGGCACGAACTTCTCACCCACCACCGCTTTCACCGTCGGCCACGCTACCAGAAACTCTCGTCCCACGTCGTGGCGAACGGCGTGATGCACGGCATCGGCGCCCACTTCAGGTTGGAAGATCGGTGGTACCGGCTGCGTTTGATGCGGCATGCGGTTCTTCGCCCAGTCGAACTGCGGCGTGTTCATCGCCGGCATCTGCACCATCGTCGTCCGCACATGGCTGCCGTCGTGCAGCAACTCGCTCAATAGCGATTCGTGGAACCCCATGATCGCGTGCTTCGACGCGCAGTACGCGGATTGCAGCGGGATACTGCGGTGTGCGAGCGCGGAGCCGACCTGGATGATGATGCCGCGGTCGCGCGGCAACATGCGCTTGAGTGCGGCGAGCGTACCGTGCACGTAACCGAGGTAAGTCACTTCGGTGACGCGTCGAAACTCGGCGGCGGGCATCTCCTTGATCGGCGAGTAGACGGAGACCATCGCGTTGTTGATCCACACGTCGATCGGCCCGAGCTCTCGCTCGACGGTCTCCGCCGCGCGCTCCACCGCGTCGGCATCCGCCACGTCGAGCGGGAGCACGAGTGCGCGTCCGCCGAGCAACTCGACGCTCGCCTTCGCGTGCTCGAGCCGCTGTTCCCCGCGGGCGATGAGTCCAATAGCCGCACCGTCCCGCGCGAACCGCTCGACGATCGCGCGGCCCAGCCCGGCCGACGCACCGGTAACGACGACGACTTCCTCTGGCCGGCCACCGTTGCCGCTAGGCACGCTTCACCTCCTGCTGGTCGAGCGCCATCTTGATGACTTGCGCGAGGTGCACGGCCTCGCGGTCCGTCGTCTGCGCGATCTGCTCGCGGCAACTGAACCCGTTCGCCACGATCAGTGTGTCGGCCGGCGCGGCGCGAACAGCCGGTAGCAACACGCGCTCGCCACACGCGATCGACACGTCATAGTGCTCGCCCCGCTCGAAGCCGAACGCACCGGCCATCCCGCAACACCCGGAATCCAGCACACGGTATTCCAGACCGAGCTTGTCGAGCACGGTCTTCTCGTCATCGAATCCGAGGACGGACTTCTGATGACAGTGTCCGTGCACGACGGCCTTGGCGGACAAACGGGGTGGATCGAATGCCGGTGCCTTGTGCGCGAGGAACTCCGAGAGCAGGAACGTCTGCGCCTTGAGTCGCTTCGCGTCCTCGTCATTTGGGACGAGGTTCACGAGCTCGTCACGGAACACCGACACGCAGCTTGGCTCGAGCCCCACCACGTACACGCCGCGCTGGATGTCGCTGCGCAGTGTATGGAGAATCTTCTGGAGCAGCCGCTTTGCGAGGCCAAGCATCCCGTAGTCGTAGAGCGGCCGGCCGCAGCAGAGCGATATGGACGGAATCGTCACCTGACATCCCGCGGCTTCCAGCACCGCGGTCGCGGCCTGCGCGGTCGCCGGATGGAAGTGGTCGTTCCACGTATCGGCCCAGAGGATGACGCGCGGCTTCCCGACGTTGCGCGGTCCGCGTCGCTCGAACCATCGGCGGAACGTCTCGGGCGCGAAGCGTGGAATGCGCCGCTCGGGAGCCATGTGCACCATGGCCTTCGCGACCTTGCTGAATCCCGGCGTTTGCGTCAGGAAGTTCGTTAGGCGCGGCATGTGGGACGCAGCACGTGCCCACCAGTACATGAGGCCAAACGCATACGCCGACGCAGGGCGCACGTGATGGTCATAGTAGTGCGACAGGAACTCCGCCTTGTACGTCGCCATGTCGACATTCACCGGGCACTCGCTCCGGCATCCCTTGCACGCGAGACAGAGATCGAGCGCGTCCTTCACGGCGTGATCGCGCCATCCGTCGCGCAGCGGGTTGCCCTCGAGCATCTCGAACAGGAGCCGCGATCGCCCACGCGTCGAGTGCCGTTCATCGCGCGTGGCCATGTAGCTCGGGCACATGGTACCGGCGTCGTGCTTGCGACACTTGCCCGTTCCCACGCAGCGGTTCGCCGCGTGCGCGAAGCTGCCGGCGTCGTCGGCGAAGGAGAAGTGCGTCGGCGGATCCCAGGGGTGATACTGCGGTCCCCAGCGCAGGTTCTCGTCGACCGGATACGCATCGACGACCTTGCCGGGGTTCATCTTCCCCTCGGGGTCCCACGCGGCCTTGAACTCGCGAAACGCCTGCACGATCTCATCGCCGAACATGATCGGCAGGAGTGCGCCGCGTGCTTGCCCGTCTCCGTGCTCGCCCGAGAGCGAGCCGCCGTACGAGGTGACGAGATGCGCGGCCTCGTCGAGAAACGCCTTCCACCGCGCGATTCCTTCCGTCGAGTAGAGGTCGAAGTCGATGCTGCAGTGGACGCAGCCCTGGCCGAAGTGCCCGTACAGCGACGCGGTGTAGCCGTATTTGTCGAACAGCTTGTGCAGGCCGCGGAGATACCGACCGACGTCCTTCGGCGAGACGGCCGAGTCTTCCCAGCCGGGGTAGAAGTCGGGCTCGTGCGGGATCTTGGAGGTGGATCCGAGTCCCGACTCTCGGATCTCCCACAGCCGGCGTTCCTCGTCCGGATCGTCGAACAGCTTCATGGTCGGTGGCGCGTGCGTGGTCCGGAACGCATCCATCAGCTTCCGGGCGCCGCCGTCCGCCTCCTCACGCGACTCACCGCCGAACTCGACGATGAGCCAGGCCTTACCGTTAGGCAGGATCGCCCGGCCCGCCGTGGACATGCCCTTGTCGTGCATGTACATGAACAGGCTCGCGTCGATCCCCTCGAGCGCGATGGGTGAGTGCGCGTTGCAGAAGGGGACGTGATCCGCCGCGGTGAAGATGTCGGCGAACCCGAACACGACGAGCGTGCGGAACGGCGGGCTGTGGACGAGACGCAGCTTCGCCTGCAGCACCGTCACGCACGTATTCTCGGTGCCGACGAGCGCGCGTGCGACGTTGAACCCATGTTCCGGAAGCAGCTGATGGAGCGGATAGCCGGAGACCAGCCGCGGAATGTGCGGGAAGCGCCGCCTGATCTGCTCGCCGTAGCGGTCGCGGATGGATTTGAGCTTCGCATAGATGTCGCCCTGCCGCCCGCCCTGGGCGATGATCGACGCGAGCTCCTGCTCGGTCGTCGGGCCGACCCACATGCGGAGGCCGCCATACGTGAGGATCTCGAGCGCCTCCGTGTTCTCCTCGACCTTGCCCGCCATCTGCGCGTGCATGCCGCAGGAGTTGTTGCCGATCATGCCGCCTAACGTATTCCGATTGTGCGTTGCGGGATCGGGGCCGAACGTGAGGTGCCGCGCCTCCGCCTGATGGCGCAGGTCGTCGAGCACTGTCCCGGGCTCGACGTACGCGACGGAATTGTCCCAGTCGATCGAGAGCACGTGGTTCATGTACTTGCTCATGTCGAGCACGACCGCCGCGTTGCACGTCGCCCCGGCGAGATCGGTCGCGCCACCACGCGCGACAATTGGCGCCTCGAAATCGCGGCACACCGCCACCGCAGCGACCACGTCCTCCGCATCGCGTGGGATCACCACGCCCACCGGGATCTGCCGGTAGTTGGACGCGTCGGTGGAATAGAGTGCGCGGTCCCCGTCGTTGAATCGAACCTCGCCGCGCACACGCCCGCGAAGCGCGGCGGCCAGTCCGGCTATGTCGACACCGATGGCTTTGCCACTCACCGCGTTGGCGCGCGGCGGCGTGACGTGCCGCTCGTTTTCCACTGTCGGCAACGGTGCCCTCTGTCGTCTGCGCCCCTCGCGTCTCGATGCAGTTTCGGTCATCCCCACCACCCACCTTCGTTACCACACAACACGGCTGGACCTACACGGCGTACGCCGCTGCGTCCGCGTGCTTGAACTCCAGCCCGAGCCCCGGACGCGTCGGGTCAGGCCGAAGAGTGCCGTCGACGGGAACGAGTGCGCCGTCGAAGAGCAGACGCTCGATGCGCGCGTGGTCGTGGAAGTACTCCACGTGACGCACGCGCTTGGCTGCACACGCGACGTGCGCGTGGAGCGCCGGCGCGCAATGTGTCGACAGCGGCGTCGTCTTCGCCTCGCACAATCCGTCGACGACCAGCAGGCCCGTGATCCCCTCGCAGCGTGACGCGTCGGCCTGGAGCACATCCACGGCCCCGGCGTCCAGGATCCGCGTGAAATCGGTCGGCGCGTAGCCGTACTCGCCGACGGAGATGTCCATGCCTGCCGGCGCGTGCTCGCGGCAGAAGCGCATGCCGCCCAGGTCGCGGTGGTACACAGGCTCCTCGAACCACGTCACGCGTGACTCCGCGAAACGCTCCGCCTGCAACATCGCGAGCCTTGGGCTGTACGCACCGTTCGCGTCCACGAACAACTCGACATCGGGACCGATCGCGTTGCGCGCGGCGCCGACGCGCCGCACATCGGCGTCCGGATCGCGCCCGACTTTCATCTTGACTCTCGTAATGCCGTCGGCGACCCACGCCGCGAGCTGACGCTCGAGCTGCGCGGTGGAATACGATGTGAACCCACCGCTGCCGTACACCGGGACTGCAGGGCGCACGCCGCCTAACAGCGTGACGAGCGGCAGCTCGAGGAGCCGCGCCTTGAGATCCCAGAGGGCGACGTCCACCGCGGCGATGGCCATCGCCGTGACGCCCGAGCGCCCGAGATTCCGAATGGACGCGACGAGTGCGGCCCAGATCGCACCGTTGGCCATCACGTTGCGGCCGCAGACGACGTCAGCGAGCAGGTCGCGGATCAGCGCCGCCGTCGCCGTGTCGGCGTACGTGTATCCCAGCGCGTGCACGCCACCTGCCTGCACCTCGACCAGCACGAGGGTCGTCGCGGTCCACTCGAGCGTCCCGTCCGATTCGCACGACACATCGGTTGGAATGCGGTACGCGGAGACTCGAAGCGACTCCACGGGCACGGCGTCCGACGACATCCGCATCGCCGGCTATTCGTCGTCGGCCTCGGCGCGCGGGAACGCTCCTGCGGCGACGGTCTTCGTCGACTCGATCAGAATCCCACTCGCGTCCGGGTCACCCTTGATCAACGCGCTCATGAAGTTCTTCGCCTGCTCGAAGCTGATGTGCGGCGGAAGAATCGACACGTTCGGGTCCGTGCACGCCTCGTACACCACCGGGCGATCGGCGGAAAGTGCGGCATCCCACGCCGCGCCGATCTGATCGGGGTGATCGACCCGAATCCCTTTGAAGCCGAGCATCTCTGCATAACGAGCGTACGGGAAGTCCGGCAGGTCCTGTGACGCCGGGAACTTCGGATCGCCGCTCTCGACGCGCATCTCCCACGACACCTGGTTGAGATCGCGATTGTTGAGCACGAGGAAGATGATTCGCGGGTCGCTCCACCGCTTCCAGTACTTCGTCACGGTGATCAGCTCGTTGATGCCGTTCATCTGCATGGCGCCGTCGCCGGTCATCGCGATCGCGACTCGATCGGGATAGGCGAACTTCGCGGCGATCGCGTATGGTACTGCCGGACCCATCGTCGCCAGGCTACCCGACAGCGCGAATTTCATCCCGCGCCGCATAACGAGATGCCGCGCGAGCCAGTTCGTGGCGGTGCCGGCGTCGCCGCTCAGAATGCAGTTGTCTGGCAAGCGTCGTGACAGCTCCGTGAACACCAACTCCGGGTTGATCGGGCGGGCGCTCACCCGAGCCCGGCTTTCATTCACGCGTTGCCACTCGTCGCGGTTCGACGCGATCTGGTCGCGCCACGAGCGGTCCGATTTGTAGGTCAGCAACGGCAGCAGCGCTTGCAGCGTGGCGGCCGCGTCGCCGGTGAGGTTCACCTCCATCGGATAGCGGAGGCTCAGCTGCTTGCCGTCGATATCGATCTGCACGCCGCGCGCTTTCCCCTCTTTCGGCAGGAACTCACCGTACGGGAACGTCGAGCCGACCATCAGCAGCGTGTCGCACCCGCGCATGAGGTCATCGCTGGGCCGAGTGCCGAGGAGCCCGATCGTGCCGGTGACCCATGGGAGGTCGTCGGGGAGCACGGCCTTGCCTAACAAGGCCTTCGCACAGCCGGCGCCGAGCGTGTCGGCCACCGCGATGAGCTCGTCGGTGGCGTTCACGCCACCAGCGCCCACGAGCATCGCCACACGTTCTCCCTCGTTCAGTACGTCCGCCGCCCGCCGCAGATCGTTGTCGCTCGGGATGACGCGGGGGTACGTAAAGCCGACGCCGGTGTGGACGGTGTTGTGTTTGTGCGGCGGCTCCGTCACCGCGTCCATCTCGGCCACGTCCTTTGGTACGATGATGCAGGTGACTGACCGCGTCGTGAGCGCAATCCGGACGGCGCGGTCCACGACGTGTCGTAGCGCCACCGGGCTCACGACGGTCGCGCAGTACTCGCTCGCGACATCCTTGAATAGCGCGTTGAGATCGACTTCCTGTTGGTAGCTGCCGCCGATCGCCATCGTCGACGTCTGGCCGACGATCGCCACGACGGGCTGATGATCCAGCTTGGCGTCGTACAATCCGTTCAGCAGATGGATCGCGCCCGGGCCGGACGTCGCGAGGCATACGCCAGGATTGCCAGTGTATTTGGCGTGCGCCGTCGCCATGAACGCCGCCTGCTCTTCGTGGCGAACCTGGATGAAATCCAGCTTGCCGTCGGTGCGGTCGATCGCGGCGACGAGACCGTTGATCCCATCGCCCGGATACCCGAAGATGCGTCGGATTCCCCACGCGATGAGACGGGCCATGAGGAAGTCGCCAGATGTGTGACTCATGACGATTCGGGGTCGCAGATTGTGCGCCACGTCACACACTTGGGCGCGATCGCACTTGCGCGAATACCGGCCGAGTGGTTAAGGTTGCCGAACCATGTCGAACCGCGCCGCCGCCACCTCGTATTACTACTTTAGCTACTGGACACTCTCCGGGAGCTACAGGCGCGCGCGCACGAAATAGACGCTGGTCACCGCAACAGCCTGCTACGAGCTCCCGAGAATCTCGGGGGCTCTTTTTGTTTCCGACCCTTTTTGCCTTGGAACAAGGAGCCACGCGATGCCGGACAACCGACTCACCGCCCGATCCACACCGACCCAACCCGCGACGGCCGTCCACGTCGCGGGGGAGCTGATCGGTGGTCCGGCGTTCGCGGTCATCGCGGGGCCATGTTCCGTCGAAGGACGCGAGATGCTGCTGTCGTCCGCCGCATCAGTCCGCGCGTCGGGCGCGCGATTTCTGCGCGGCGGCGCGTTCAAGCCTCGCACCTCGCCCTATGCGTTTCGCGGGCTCGGCAGCGCGGCGCTCGAGATGCTGGCCGAAGCACGCGACGTTACCGGTCTGCCGATCGTGACGGAGCTCATGGACGCGCGCGACATCGATGCCGTTGATGCCGTCGCCGACGTCATCCAGATCGGCGCGCGCAATATGCAGAACTTCTCGCTGCTCGCTGCCGTGGGCGAACGCACCACGCCGGTCCTTCTCAAGCGCGGGCTGTCGGCCACCGTGCACGAGCTGCTGCTCGCGGCGGAGCATGTGATGGCGCAGGGCAATACGCAGGTGATACTCTGCGAGCGCGGCATTCGCACTTTCGAGACGTCCACGCGCAACACGCTCGACATCTCCGCGGTGCCGGTCCTGAAGCAGGAGACGCATCTCCCGGTGATCGTGGATCCGAGTCACGCGGCGGGACGGGCGGATCTCGTTCCGGCTCTCGCGGCCGCCGCCGTTGCCGTGGGTGCCGACGGATTGATCGTCGAAGTGCACCCCGATCCCGCGAACGCGCTTTCGGATGGCGCGCAGTCGCTCACGTTCGATGCGTTCGGCAGTATGATGCGAACGATCGCCCTGCTGGCCGCGACGTGTGGGCGGTCGCTCGAGATTCCGGTCTCCGTCCCGCTCCATGCGTTCGAGGAGGACGGCTCACCTTCCGCACTTCGGGTATGCGCATGAGCATGATCGAGATGCGAGTGGCTACCCACCCTCATGTGGCGTATCAGGGCGAGCCCGGTGCCTATAGCGAGATGGCGATCGCCCGGGAGTGGCGCGGTACGGCAACCGCCGTTGCCGCGCCGACGTTCGCGGACACGATCGGGTTGCTCGGTCGCGGGCGAGTGGACTACGCCGTCATTCCCGTGTGGAACTCGACGATCGGAGAGATTCAGGGCACGTCGACGCTGCTGGCACACCACGCGTCGCGTCTCGAGACGGTCTCGGAGCTCACGGTGCCCGTCGTGCATTGCCTGCTCGGGTTGCCGGGCGCGTCGCTCACTACGATCCGCTACGTCGGCAGCCACCCGGCCGCACTGGCGCAGTGCCAGCGCCTGTTCGCGACGCGCGAGATGCTGCAGCCGTGCGTGGCGCACGACACGGCCGGCGCGGCGCGCGAGCTTGCGTCGTTAGGCCGGCGCGTGCGGCTCGAGGCGGCGCAGGCGTCGATGCCGTGGTTCTCACCCTACGCGGCCGTCGAGCCCACGTCGCTCGCGGTCATCGCCGGCTCGAGCGTCGCGCAGCTGTACGGGCTCGTCGTGATCACGGAGGGAGTGCAGGACAATCCCGCGAATGCCACGCGCTTCGTCGTCGTGAAGGCGAAGGACGGGTGGCGATGGTGACGTCTCGCCTGGAGCACCCGATTCCCACCCAGCCGCGCCTCAAGGCCGTGCGCGGCGCCGTCACGGTCGACGCCGACACGCCTGCCGCGGTCGACGATGCGGTGCACGAGCTGCTCGAGCGGCTCATCGAAGCGAACGGCATTGACTGCCGAGATCTCGTGAGCGCGATCTTCTCCGCCACGCCCGACGTTCGCAGCCGCAATCCGGCGACGTCCGCCCGCGCGCTGGGCTGGACCGATGTCCCCCTCATGTGCGTGGCCGAGCTCGAGACGGACGGCATGCTCGAGCGGTGCGTCCGCGTGCTGCTGCACGTGAGCGTGACCGACGGGCGGCGCCTAACGCCAGTCTACCTCGGCAACGCCGCCTGTCTCCGACCCGACTTGCTCGCTGCGGCCTCGCGCGCGATCACGGTCGAAGCTGGATGACCCGGACGACGGTGCGAACGGGCGAACCGGTTTGCGGCGAGAACTTGCTCGAGTTGTTGTCGAGCCGGCCGTACTGGCTGTTCGCGATGTAGTAGAAGCTTGAGCCCACCAATGTTCCGGTCGTGGGTTGGACGACGATCGGATGGCCGCGCTCGAGCACCGCGCCGGCCGTGATGCGCTGTCCGTCGGTCGAGAGCGAGTATCGCACGACGCGCTCGAGTGACGGAACGCCTTGGACTCCCATGAGCGAGCCGCGATACCAGTAGAGTCCATCGATCGACGCGTTGCTCACCGTGTCCGGTGCCGGCATGAGCGCGATGGACTTCGACTCGACGGCCACGCGCGCTATCCCCTGCAGAAATGCGACGTACAGCACGCGACCGCCCGGGGCGCTCGTTATGCCGTTGGTCGCGGAGAACCGAATCGGGTCGGGTCGCAGGAAGCGCTCGAGCGTGTCCTGCGGCGACGCGAGGCGGTAGATCGATCCCTCGTCAGTATCGGTAATGAAGAGCGCGCCGTCGTCGGTGATGACGAAGTCGTTGAGGAGATGGCCGGGCCGGCCGCCGTCCGGCACCCATGACTTCACGACGCGTCCCGATGCGAGGTCCGCCAGGAAAAGTCGCGTGAGGCTTGGTGCTTCGGCGGTGGAGTCGGCGCGCGGCGCGGAATCCGGCGCCCAGGTGGCGAACCACAGTCGATTGCGCGGCGCGTCCACATGCACACCGACGACGCGAAGCATGTCTGGTGCATGCGGAACGACCGTTGTGGACGCGCCGTTCGGAGTGAACGCGGCCACGGAACCGTGCACGAGGCTTCCCAAGAGGAACCGCCCGCGGGTGCTGTCGTAGGCGATGCCTTCGGGGAGGAAGTCCGGGTCGGCGATCTCGAACGCGACCTTGCCATCAAGAATGGGCAGCCGGTTCGCGAGCAGACGGTTGCGGGCGTCTGCATAGGGTCGCGCGCGGATGGGCCGAAACACGGAGTCCGCGTTAGGGTCGCGGGTGTCACCCATGCGCCCGAGGCGATCGAGCCAGGTGATGCTCGAATCCGGTTTGCCGGTGAGCGCTAAGGCTCGCGCCATGGCGTAGACGACACCGGGGTGGCTCGGCGCGATCCCAAACGCAGCTCGGATGTGCGACGCATACTCGGCCATCTTCCCGGCGGACTCGGCCCGGGCGGCGAGGCGGGCATGGCAGAACACGTCGCACGGCTGCTGCTGGCCCTGCTGCGTCCA
>JAJKIV010000325.1 GCA_021154285.1 Gemmatimonas sp.
ACAATCGTCTGGTCGTGATTGTGAAGATGTTGGATTCGTTTTTGCGCGAGTCTCACGGCGCGTTTGCGCCGTGAGCGCTGCGCTCTTGCCGTTCGGGCCCTGCGTCGTTCGGGCCCTGCGTCGTTCGGGCCCTGCGCCATCAAGGGACTCGCCTATGTCCCAGATTCTCGGAGTACGTCCGCCAATCTCGGCCGAGACGAATGGGGCCGCTCGCTGTCCGCGATGTTGAGCGGCTTGCCCACCCTGAACACCACGAGGGGCCGGGAAAACGTCCGGAGTCGCCCTCGAAGCGCCAAATTCGGTGCCTCGACCTCCGTAATGCCGGCATGCATCGCCACATTGAACCCGGCCAGCGTTAGGCGCAGCGCCATCGCCTCGAAGGCCTGGCCAGCTGCAAGCCGGTGCTCCACATCGTCACGTGCGGCCGCTACGACCGCCACGGCGCTCGACGATCGCATGCCGATGTTCCCGGCCTTCGCGAACGCGGCGGTTTCATCCGGAAGCAATGGTCCGATTCCCGCCAGCCCATGGCGAAACCGACGCGCCGCGTCGTCGCTGAGACCGAACTCACGCCCGCGCATGCCGAGCGGCTGGTCACTGTCGTTATCGACGAGCCACTCCGCCAGCTCACGGGCGAACGCCGTGCGGTTGATCACCGTACTGTCCGCGAGCTCCTGGAACTTGCCTAACGCAAGAAGCGTTGGGGCATCGCTGATGAGGTGCAGCGCCAGACCGGCGTGAACCGATTGCGTGATCGACGCGAGCTCCGACGCGACCGACGGATCGAGCTTGACGCGCTCATCGAACTCGGCTCGTACCATCTTCCGGCGAACCATGGCGCTCACCCAGCTCAGATCGCGGACCGGCGATGCCAACGCGTCGAATGACACGGTCGCGACACTCACGATGGGCACATCATCAACGTCGGCTGGCCGGATCAGGGGTTCGACGTCCGGATGCGCTACCATCGCCGCCGCGAGGCCGTAGGCCTCCGCGGCAAGCACGGTATTCGCGATCGCGGCACCGAGACTGATGGTCGCCTGACGGCCGTTGGCGTCGGACTGGGGCAGTATCGCGCGTCGGTCGAGCGCAAACTCGATGCTCCGTTGATCGCGATCGATGCGCATCCGCTGCGGCACCGTGTTGTGCGTCGTCGGTGCGAGGAGTGCGAACGCGGCGAAGTATTCGAGCTGCTCGCCAATGCCGAGGCGGTCGAACTCAGCACGCTCGAGCACCCGGACGCGCCACGCGTCGAACGCGCTGCCGGGCGGGACATCGTTTGCCGGTGACGTCGTAACCTCCATGAGGCTCGTCAGCCGCGCGCCGTGCGATTCAATAGATCGTAGACCACCCGTCCGGTGTCCGGTACTCGATGGCCGAGAATGCGGAGCGCAATCTCCTTGCCGCCGATCGCGCCGGACGCCATCGCGGTTGCGCCGGACTGCGGCAGACTGCCCGTCGGCTGCTCCCCTTCACCGCGCATCCACGCCCCGAACTGATCGCCGGCAAAGTCGGCTCCGCATAACGCGGCCACGAACTCGAACACTTTTGTGCGGTCTCCGGTCTTCGCGGCAGCCAGGGCGGCCATCAGCGTGGCATCGTCGGCGCCGTAGCCGATGGGCGCGTCGGCTCGCTCGTGGAACGGATTCCACCACAGGTGGGCCTGGTGGCCGAAGTCGCTCAGCATTACGACATCGATGCCCCGGGCGCGAGCGGCGTGCCTGACGAGAATCTTGAGGTCGAGATTGTCCATCTCCTCGACGAGCAAGTCGATTGCCGGTTCGCCATCACCGCCGTCGAAGAAGCGGTCGAGATTCTCTCGATTTATCCCTTCCTTGTATACGTCGACATCCAGATACGGGTCGACGAGCTGTTGCTCGTACGCGATGTACTCGGCCTTCGACACCCGCGGGACATCGTACGGATTCGTGGGATCGAAGCGTGCCGAACGTGGCGCGACAGCGTGGCGAAGCGACATCCGCTCGCCTCGATTGAAGTTCGTGAGCTCCACCCAGTCCGGATCGGCGATCTTCACCCGACGCGGCCGGGCCTCACGCAACCACCCCTCGAGCAGATTGCCGCCCACACTCATCCCCACGAACCCTACCACCGCGCCCTCGAGCTTCTGCCGGATCTCGGCCCAGGTCAGACGACCTGCCGGATCGGTCAGCAGCTTCGAGTTGCTCGTCACGAGCGCGAGCCGGTGCCATCGCTCGGGTGCAACGAGATAGAGATCTCCGCGCGCGTGGTCGATCACGTAGGTGCCGTAGTCCGGCTCGAGTCGCCCATTCGTCTGCGCGTCACTCACGAGCCGTTCGTAGTGATCGACTTCCGTCTCGTACAGCTCGCGCAACGTTTTCCCGTCGCCTGCCCGTGGCGAGTTGGCGAGCGACGACAGGGCTTTGTTCAGGTCGTCCAGCGTCGCCCGGGCAGCGGGGTATTGGCGGCTGGTCGGAAACCGCGCCGTCGAGTTGCCCGCCACCGGTGTCAGGCCGTCCCACTCGACCACCGCGGTCGCGTCGTCCTCATACCGCACCCATCCCTTCGCGTGCGCCTCGGCCGCATCCAGTTTGAGTGGCCGAAGCGAATGCGCGCGGCGATCTGTCCCGAGCGACGCGGCGTTAGGCGTTGCCATCGTGGTCATGACAGCTTCACCGACAGCCCACTGTAGAGCGGTTTGAGCGACGCAACCGTCTTGCTCTGCCACGGCACGTTTGCCTTGCCGAGGAACGTCAGCGCCGTCCCGGCGCGCCTCGCGGCGAGCACGAGATCCGCCAGGGCACGAAGCCCCGAGCTGTTCATCAGTACCACGTCGGTGAGGTCGACAGAAAACGGCGCCTGCGACTTTTTAACGCGATCCGCCAGCGGCGCGAAGAGCGCATCGTACTGTTCCGGCGTCGCGAGCCTGAACACCCCGCGCAACACGGCGGTGGACGGGACGCTCTCGAGATCGATCTGGTAGTCCATCATCGTTGCTCCAACTCGTCGGCCGCGATCGACGCGCGGACTGTTACGGTGAAGGTCTGGTCGAGCGATCCGCCGTTGGCCGACACGATCCTGGCGCCGAGTCGCGCGGCGTAATCCCGAACGAGAATGATCAGGCCGAGGCCACCTCGCTCGGTCGACTCGATCCGCGATGCGAACAGGGTGGGCGCCTCGCCGCGTGACAACGCGTCGAGCACCGTCGTGAGCGTATCGACATGATCACCGTCAGTGACGTTCTCGACCTCGAGCTCCAGGAAGTCGCCCCGCACGCGCGCTGCGATGCGCACCGGGGCGTTCTTGTCACTCGAAAACTTGGCGGCGTTTTCGAGCAGCTCGTTGGCGGCCGTCGTGATCACGCTGCGCGCCACGTCTCGTCGCTCGAACGCATAGGCGAGATAGTCTGCCAGATAGTCGGCCGTGATGCCGCATCGGTTCCATTGGACGACGAAGTCCATCGCCGGCATTGCGATGGATGGCGAGGTCAGCGGAGGCGCCGTCCCTTCCTCGAATACACCGGCCAGGCGGGTGGTCATGACGCCGGCTCCATCGGCAAGAGCTCCGCGACCTCGTACTCGCCCGGAAGCTCGAGTCCATACCATCGAGGAGGTATGTCCACCTCGGGCACCAGCAGATAACTGTCCATCGGATCCTCGGGAGACCGATACAACTCGTGCACCTTGTAGATGGGAAACGGCTTCACGCAACGGTAGTGCAAGCCACTCGGCGCATAGATGCGCGTGGCAATCGAGCGCTTCCCACAGAACGTGATGAGATACGGAGCGTCGGCCTCGGTCTGGCAGAAATAGCGCGAATGCCCACAGCCGATGGTAAAGCGCGACAGATTCTGGCCGCGATATTCGGGCTTTACGATCAGCTTCGTTATCTCACGGAGACGACCGACATCATATACCTCAATGGTCTTCTCGCCGCCTAACGCGTGCTCGAATTCGGCTCGCTCCACCTGGCCGAATCGCTCCACGTACGTGTTTCGCAGGTAGAGACCGACGGTCGAGGCCAGGTCACCGTCGTGCAGCACCATGAGATAGCGGTGAGGCCACGGTTCGATCTTCGCCTCCAGGTCATGGTGGTCCTCCGAGAATACGACGCCGTATTGCCGGTTGTACACTTCCGCGATCGCGTACTGGCAACGCGCAACGTCCTCGCGAGAGCGGGCCATCCGAACTTCGAATCTCATGCTGTTACCTCATCGCGTGCGCGCAACGCGAGAAACGACACATCGTCGTCGTACACCTTCTGCGTGAACTGATCGAGCTCCTCGAGCAGGTCGTGTTTGAGCTGCGTGAGCGGGCTGTGTGCGTGACGTTTGAGCAGCGAGATGATCGGCTCGATCCCGAACAGCCCCGCGCGTGGATCTCCGCCACGAGCTGCCTCCGTCACGCCGTCGGTGAACATGAACAGGATGTCGCCCGGGTCAAGCTGCAGCGCATCCTGCACGAAGTCCGACGCTGCGAGCTCCGCGGTGAATCCCAGCCCAATCGGGAAATGATTGACGTCGCGCGTTTCAACGGCGTCGGTCGCCGCGCGGTAGATGAGCAGGCTATCGTGGCTGCCGCTCACGGTGAAACAATTGCCCGCGGTTCGGAGTAGCGAGACTGCGGTGAGGTGTCGGCGCTCCGCGAGCCGCTCGAGATTGGCCGCGAGCACCTGATTCGCGAAGAAGTTGAGCTCGCGCGGGGAAATCTCCGGCCGAAGACGCAGGAGCGAGCTCATGGTGCTCTGCGCCATGAGCATGACGAGTCCCGCGCCAAGCCCGTGGCCGGTCACGTCGCCTAACAAGAACCAGCAACGCTCGCCGTCGCGATAGACGTCGAGGTAGTCGCCACCCACGGACGCCGCCGCCCGAACGTGCGATGTCATCTCGAGGCCCGGGAGAGGCGCGTCGGTGGGAATGATTCGCGATTGAATGCGTCGTGCGACGTCGAGCTCCGTCGACAGACGCGCTTCATGCTCGGTCACCTGCTCGAGTGCCACAGCCGGTGCTGCTGCCGACAACGCGAAGATGACAAGCACCGCGATCGTGAAGCCCAGCGTTGCCATGTCTGCACGATCGCGAAGGAACGCAAAGTCGATCATGTGCAGCGAGAACAGCACGCACCCAGCGAGGAGGATGATGGCCGATGTCGATAGCCGCTGTCGGGTGCGGAGCACGCGCGCTGCGGTCACAAGCGCGGGGAGTGCGATTGCCAATACGGTCGGCAGCGTGACGATCGTGAATCCGAGACCCGTGAACGACAGGATCACCGTGGTCGCGTAGGCCGCGGCGAGCACTCCCAGGTACGGTTTGAGCGGAACGCGCGTTCCGGTAGTGGAGCCAAGAATCCGCGCGAAGACGAGGTTCGCGCCAAAGCCCGGAAGAAATCCGGTGATGATGGCCAGCGTGCCGGTGTTCAGCACACCACCGGCAATGAACGACGCGGCCGTCCACGACCACGCGACGAGCAGCGAGCGAAACAACGGGTTGCGATCGCGGATCCAGAGCGCGGCCGACAAGAGCACGTTGATGACGACGATGCCCGCGTAGAGAAAGAGGAGATTCCGAACGACGGCATCCGTCGGCATGCGTAGGATATCGCGTCACGCGAACCCCAATGCAAGAACGGACGAAGGGTGAACACCGTCACCCTTCGTCCCATTCCCTTAGTTCACGTCGGCTCAGACGATCGCTTCGACCGACTTCACTCGCTCTCGCAACACGAACTTCTGTACCTTGCCGGTCGACGTCCTCGGCAGCGGCCCGAACACGATCGTCTTCGGCGCCTTGTAGTGAGCGAGCTGCTGGTAGCAGTGCGCGATGAGCTCCTCTTCCGTCGCTGACTTGCCGGGTCTGAGCTCCACAAAGGCGGCCGGCGTTTCGCCCCACTTCTCATGCGGCTGAGCAACCACGGCCGCCGCGAACACCGCCGGGTGCCGGAACAGCACCTCCTCCACCTCGAGCGACGAGATGTTCTCACCACCGGAGATGATGATGTCCTTCGCGCGGTCCTTGATCTTCATGTACCCGTCGGGGTGCGTGACGGCGAGATCGCCCGAATGGAACCAGCCTCCGGCGAATGCCTTTTGCGTTGCCA
>JAJKIV010000326.1 GCA_021154285.1 Gemmatimonas sp.
CTCGATGCGTCACGCGTCGCCGATAGCCAGCCGGGCGGACCTGTCAGGACATCGGGCGGGGCGACGACTCTCCCGGTGTGGATCGAGACGGGGGCGCTGGCAATCCTCGGTGGCGGCGGCGCCGAGGAGCGCGCAAACGACGAGGTCCGCGCAGACCCGAAGCACGTGGTGCCGCTCGCGTCGCTGTTCGCGACGACGTCATCGGCTCGGCCTAACGCGATGGAGATCGTGCGCGCCGAGGCGAATCGGTTCGGCCTCGGTCAAGCGGCTCGTCGGCACGACTCGGGGGTGCGTGCGCCGGAGCTGCGCGACGTCGCGCCAGGTGCGTCGCCGCTGTTCATGTCCCAGTCAGTTTCGGTGTTGACTTTTCTTCATGACCGCGACCCGGGCATCGTGCCCAGGCTCACGGACGAGCTCGCCAGCGGCGGATCGATTCCCGATGTCCTCGCGTCGAGCACGACGCTCCCGCACGACGTCGAGGCACTCGATGCCGCATGGCGTGACTGGCTGAAACACAGTCAGCGAAGCCACCACTGAGTTGCGTTGGCCGTGCGGCCGACCAAGGTCTCTTGCAGTGAGGAACGATCGATGGTGTTGCAGCAACTGATCGCGGCGTTCGAGCCGTGGAAGTCGGCATACAGTAATTCGAAGCTCATCCCGGCCGCCGTGACGAGCGTGCATCTCATCGCACTGCTGTTCGGGGGCGGCTTCGCGGTGGCCGCCGATCGGGCAACGCTGCGCGTGGGTCGACACGGTGCCGCTGATCGGGCGACGCAGCTGGCCGAGCTGCGTGCCGTGCACAAGCCGCTGTTATTCGCACTCGTGGCGCTGTTCGCGAGTGGCGTGCTGCTCGCGGCGGCGGACCTCGAGACGTTCGCGGCATCGCCGGTCTTCTGGGTGAAGCTCGGACTCGTGATGCTGCTCCTGGTCAACGGTTTCGTGCTGGAGCGCACGGAGTCGCGTCTTCGCGGCCTGTCGGCACGCGAGATCGTACCCACGGGACGCGTCCAGAGCCTCTGGCGCCGACTGCGCAAGAGCGCCGTGTTGAGCATCGTGCTGTGGACGGCGACGCTCGTGGCGGGAACGCTGCTGGTGAACATCTCCTAACGACGAATACTGAGGACGCTATCCATGACCGATTTCATGCATGACCCCGTGCTCGCGGCCGATGCCCAGCACGATGGCGACTGTGCCGATTGCCCCATCGCGCCTAACGCGCTAGTGTCCGTCCCCGGCGAGTCCGGTGGGCTCGACCGTCGCGCGTTCCTGACCCGCGCGATGCTGGGTGCGGCCGTGCTCGCGCTCGCGGCGTGCGGGGCGGGCGCAGGGACGACGGCACCGTTCACGGGCACGGCATCGCTTAACATCAACGATTACCCGGCCCTCGCGAACGTAGCCGGAGTCGCGCTGGTGACGCTCAACGGATCGCCGGTGGCGCTGGTGCGCAACTCCGAGACGTCGGTGCTCGCGTTGTCGCGCGTGTGCCCGCACCAGGGCGGGACCATCAACACCGGCGGCGGCGGTTTCATCTGCACGCGTCACGGGGCGCAATTCAACCTGACGGGGCAGTGGGTGGGCGGCCAGCCCACGTCGAACATGCGCTCCTATGCGACCACGTTCGACGCCGGTACCGGCGCGCTCACGATCGGCTAGCTCAGTCGTTAGGAGAGCACGGCCCGGCCGACCGTGCTCACTGCGCCCATCGGTCACCTTGACACGCCAAGTCGCGTGGCGGAAGCTATTTCGCGTTCGTCCCGCTGCGATTCGCCTCCACGTCGACAATGGCGTCCAACAACGGTTCCTCGCGCCGTCAAGCGCTCAGGCCGCGCTATCAGCGCGTGGCCGATGATCTCACGAAGCGGATCGAGGGCGGGCGGTATCCGGTCGGCGGTAACCTTCCGACGGAGATGGAGCTGTGTGAGCAGTATGGCATCAGCCGCCACACCGTGCGTGAGGCGCTTCGCCAACTGCGCGATGCTGGTCTGATCTCACGGCGCCGACGGGTCGGCACCGAGGTGGTGGCACGCACCGCTAGGCCATCATATCGGCAGCCGACGAACACAATCGGCGATCTCCTGCAATACGCCGGAGAGACGCAGCTCTCACTGCTCGAGGCGAAGGAGATCGCATGCGACGCAGCGCTGGCCGAGCTGCTCGCGTGCCGCCAGGGGACGCGATGGCTGCGCGTCGATACCCTGCGAGCCGTGCGAGGCGATTCTCGGCCGGTGTGCATGACGACGGCGTACATCGACCTCCGCTTTCCGGACCTCGCGAAGCATGTCGAGGACCTGAGCGGCACCATCTCGGCGATGCTGGAGCGCGAGTACGGCGTTCGCATTGCGCGGATCGAGCAGAGCATCCAGGCGGTGCGGCTGGGAAAGCGCCAGGCGAAGCTCCTGCGCGCGCTCGACGGCGGTCCGGCGCTGCGTGCCGTTCGCCGGTACTACGATCACAGGGGCCGCCTCATCGAGCTCTCCAATACGATCCACCCGGGAGAGCGGTTCACGTACGTTACGAGCCTCGTTCGGTCGTGACACCTAACGACGGCCCGCCGTTTCGCCGCGACACGCTCCTCACACACGTCGGCGGTTCGCCTACCGACCGGCACGGCGCGGTGAACCCGCCAGTCTATCGTGCATCGACGATTCTGTTCCCTACGGTGGCCGAATGGGAAGCGTCGCGTGTGCACGCGAACCGCTTCAAGGTCCTTCGCTACGGGCAGCTCGGTACGCCGACGACCTTCGCCCTCGAGGAAGCGATCGCGACTCTGGAGAGTGGCTATCGCGCCATGCTGCTGCCGTCCGGGCTGGCCGCCGCGACCACCGCACTGCTCGCGTTGCTCAAGACCGGCGACCACCTGCTCATGACGGACTCGGCCTACCAGCCGACACGCCATTTCGGCAAGGTGATTCTCGCGCGCTACGGGATTGACGCGACGTTCTACGACCCGTGCATTGGAGCAGGCATCGAATCGCTCATGCGGCCGGAGACACGCGTGGTCTTTCTCGAATCGCCCGGGTCGATCACGTTCGACGTGCAGGACCTGCCGGCCATAGCGAAGGTCGCGCACGCACACGATGCACTGGTCGTGATCGACAACACCTGGGCGACGCCGTACTTCCTTCCCGCGATGCAGCTCGGAGCAGACGTGTCGATCATCGCGGCCACGAAATACATCGGTGGGCACTCCGATGTTCTACTCGGCACCATCACCACCACGGAACCGCTATACGAGCGCGTCCGGTCGATGGTTGCGGAGCTTGGCTATAGCGTAAGCCCCGACGACGCGTATCTCGTGCTTCGTGGCCTCCGCACGTTAGGCGTCCGGCTGGAGCGACACGAGAAGAATGCGTTGCAGGTCGCGCAGTGGTTGCAGGGCAGGGCGGAAGTGAAGCAGGTGTTGTATCCGGCGCTGCCGACCGATCCGGGGCATGCCATCTGGAAGCGTGACTTCACCGGAGCGAGCGGGTTGTTCGGCGTCGTGTTGCACCCAGTGCCCAAGGCGGCAGTGGACGCCATGCTCAACTCACTGCGGCTGTTCGGCATGGGCGCGAGCTTCGGCGGCTTCGAGAGCCTCGCTATCCCCATGGACTCGACACGCCTCCGCCATCTTACCGGCTCAGCAGACAACCGATTCATCCGGATTCACGTCGGCCTCGAGGATCCGGCTGACCTCATCGCCGATCTCGAGGAGGGTTTCGCGCACTTGAACGCCGCTGCTTCGGCCGCTCGATAAACTCGCTCAGAAATTGGGGTCAGAGTCGAAATTCATCGTTTCACTTCGGGGTGCCAGATCATGGACAACGAGATTCGCCGTGAGCTTCGCTTGCTCAAGGTCTACGCGATGGTCATCACCGCGCTGCTCGGCACCGTGTCAATCGCCGCGTTTCGTCAGGCGTCCCAGAAGCAGCGGTTTACGGAGATCGACGTCGAACGCATCAACATCGTCGAGCCCGACGGAAAGCCCCGCATGGTCATCTCGAACCGTCCGCGATCGATCGGTCCGATCTACAAGGGCAAGCCGTTCGGCTACCCCGGCGGCTCTCGGCCGGGGATCATCTTCTTCAATGACGAGGGCACGGAAAACGGCGGCCTCACGTTCGAGGGCAAACGCCAGCCCGATGGAACGTTCAGGGCTCAGAGCGGCTTCTCGTTCGACCAGTTCAACCAGGACCAGGTGCTCTACTTCCAGTACAACGACAATAATGGCCGTCGCAACATGGGGTTGACGATCGCCGATCGCGCCGACGTCGACATCTACGACATGGTCGCGGAGCGCGACTCGATCATGAAAGCAAACCCTGAAGGTCCCGCCCGGACGGCCGCGCTGCAGAAGTGGGCGCAGCCACGCAACGGCGTCCCGCTGGCCGCGCCGCGTGTGTACGTCGGGCGCGACGCCAGCAAGGCGGCCGTCCTCAACCTTTCGGATCGGAACGGGAAGCCTCGGCTGCGCCTCACCGTCGATTCGTTAGGTGCACCGAGCCTCGAGTTCCTGGACGCCACGGGCAACGTGACGTCGCGGCTTCCTGAGAAATAGCGAGTGTAACTCGTGAGGGATGACGCGCGGTCAATCCCTCACGAACTGAATCTCTCCCTCGACCCGGACCTTATTCGCGACCAGCACGCCGCCGGTCTCGAGCGCCTGATTCCATTTGAGGCCCCACTCCCGGCGGTCGAGCTCCGTACGGAAGCTGAACCCCGCACGCGTTTTCCCCCATGGGTCGGACCCGCGGCCTTCGTACTCGCATTCGAGCACCACCTCCATGGTGGTGTCCCGTACGACAAGGTCGCCGACGAGGCGGAAGCGATCACCCTCCTGCTTCGGGGCCGGGCCGTCGAACCGCTTACTGCGGAACGTGATCTGCGGAAAGCGCTCGGCGTCGAAGAAGTCGGGCCCGCGCAGGTGACCGTCACGATCGGCGACGCCGGTGTCGACGCTCTTCGCCTCGATCGTGGCCTCGAGACCGGCGCCATCCGGATTGTCCCTATCGCCAGTGAGCCGCGCCTTCACGTCTTTGAAGCGGCCGCGCACGGTGGTCATCATCATGTGCTTCACCGAGAACTCGACACTCGAGTGTGCCGGGTCCAGTTGCCACGTAGCCGGCCCCGTCTGGACTGTAGTTCCGCCCGCCATTCGCTCCTCCTTTCGAGATGCCACACGCCGATCGTGGGATGAGCGCGAAAAACGGCGCGAACACCGTGCCAGCCCGGTGCGATACGGCTCAGTACGACCACGCTGTCGCGTCATCTCCCGCGGGCGTGTTCTTCTTCACGTGGGCGCCCATCTGCCTAACGAGCTCTGCCCACGGCATGACGTGCCAGGCGTGTCCCTTCATCGGTCGGCCGTACGTGAACGGCACGTTCTTCCCGAGCTCCGTACCCTTGAGGAAGTCCTCGAACCGGTACACCGCCAGGTTGAGATAGAAGTCGTCCATGTCGCCGGCGAAGAAATGCAGCTTGCCGGCGACCTTCGGGCCAAGCGTGTCCCAGTTCTTCTGGGCGTAGTCTCGAAGGTCGTAGCCATTGTCGCGCATGGCGTTCGCGACGCTCCGGTCGATCGTCCCCGTGAGCTTGTTCCAGAGCGGCTTCGGGTACCCGTCCGCGTCGAGCGGCCCGTACACCGCCTCCCATCCCTCGAGTTGATAGTTGGACCGACCCCGCGTCCCGAGCACCTCCTCGAACAGGCTGAGCTGACGCAGCGTCCACGCCACCTGACCCTCGACCGTCCGACGGAACGGTCGCTCCGTCGTGGTCAGCTGCGTGTTCGGCAAAACGAACGCGTTGGTGTCCGAGTAGATGTCCACGAGCTGATACCGACGAAAGTCGATCGGGTCGGGCTGCAGGACCCACGCGCCGCCGAAGAAGTCGGGGTGCTTGAGCTGTAGTGCGAGTGTCTGCCACCCGCCCGTCGATGCCCCCTCGGCAAGGCGCGCATACGACTTCCCGATCATGCGGAATTGCTTCTCGAGCTCCGGAATGATCTCCTGCTCCATCGCGTCGCCGTACGGTCCGTTCGACGCCGAGTTCACGGAGTAGGAGTCCAGAAAGAACGGCGTCGCCTGCTCGAAGCTCACGGCAATGAAACGTGGGAAGCCGTCCGCGATCCACGACTTATAGAAGTCGTAGCCCGTCTCGAGCCCGGTCACTGGACTGATCTGGCCAAGCCCGCGAACGTTCGTCGAGTCGGGCGTGAAGCCGAATGGCACGTTGTGACCGAACGTGTAGACGGTCGGATACTTCACGTTAGGGTGCTCGTTATAGCCCTTGGGCAGGAGCACCGTCGCATGGACATAGACCGGCCGACCCCAGAACGCCGTGAGCTTCGGGCTGTGGATCCGAACGTATTTAACCCAATCGGTGTTCTGCGGCCGCGGCGACGGCGCGATCACCTTGTCGATGCGCAGCTTCACGGTGCCGCCGCGTCCGACCTGAATCTTCTGCACGTCGCTGTAGATGTTCCCGGCGGCGATCTGCATGACCTCCTGCGTGCCATCGTTGAAGTGCACCCAGATCGTGTTCCCGTCGGCGCGCTTGATCGGCTCGTAGACGTTCACGATGGCCTGCGCGTAGTACTCGCCGGCCGGAAGCTGCGCGAGTGGCATCGGATACCCGAGGGACGTCTTCGAGTCGACGATCGCGGCCTGCCCGGCGCGCAGTTGGTCGAGATCGATCGCGAACACCGCTGGCCCCTGCGGCGCGACGATCATTCTCGGCTCCGGCTGCGCGTTCTTGGACACCACGACCACGAGCCGACCAGTGAGCGGCGTCGCGCGCGCTTTCGGATCGACGGTAACCTCGAAGCGCGGCGCCTGCGCGCTAGCCGCGCCGTGAAAAGCGATTGCCGCGCACGCGGCGGTAACGATGCGAATCGACGTCCGCATGGAGATGTCGGAGCGGGTGAGCGTGGTGTGAACGTACGGGCGTTACCAAACTACCAAAGAAGAGGGCGACGGGAGATAGTCTTCCGTCGCCCGTCGCCCGTCGCCACGCCTACGGCGTGGGTCTCGGCCTCGGCCACGGCCAGGGCCACGGATTGAACCCGTTGCTCCCCGCGAGCCCACGCACCGCCGCCTCGCGCACTTCCGGCTCCGGCGACTTCAACAGATCCGTCAGAATCGCCTCCGACCGTCCACCCGAACGCAGCAGCGCCCGAATCTGCGCTTTGCGCGCCCGGTCGGTTTTCTCGACGCGAAGCGCCGACTGAATCGCGCTCATCGCGGCCGAATCACCGATCTGGCCGAGCGCCCACGCTGCTTTGAGGCGCACGTCGTCGTCGTCGTCCTTGAGCGCATCGATGAGACCGCGCGGCGCTTCCTTCGGGTCCAGCTGACCTAACGCCCACGCCGCCGTACCCCGCACGCGCGTACTCTTGTCGCTCTTGACCGCCTCGCCCAGAATGTCCACCGCCGTCCGGTCCCCAGCGTTGCCCAGCGCCCACGCTGCCGTCTCACGCACCGCGTCGCTGGAATCCCGGCGCAGCGCGCCGATCAGGCCCGGCGACGCGGTCCGCGTGTCCATGCTGCCTAACGCCCACGCCGCCATCTCGCGCACGCGGGAGTCCGCATCCTGACGCAGCACCGCGATCAGCACGTCGACGGAGCTCCGGGCCTCGAGCTGGCCCAGTGCCCACGAGGCGGAACGGCGCACCGCGGGACTCGCGTCTTCCCGCACCACGCGAATGAGCGCTTCCACCGCCGTCGAGGAATCCATGCGCCCTACGGCAACCGCCGCGGACTCGCGCACTCGCGCGTCCTCATCGCGCAGGAGGTCCATGATCGGGCGGAGCGCGCGGCCATCCTGAATGTGCCCGAGTGCCCACGCCGAATTCGCGCGTACGCCCGGCGCCGCGTCTCGCAGCGTACGCATCAGCGGATCCACGGCGCTCTTCGCTCCCACGGCACCGAGGCCAAGCGCCGCGACCTCTCGCGTCTCCGGTGTGCGAGACCCGAGACGCTCCACGAGTCCCGACACGATCGTCGTGTCACGCTGCCGCCCGAGCAGTCGCACGGAGAGCTCGCGGACGCACGCGTCGGTGCTCGACAGGCTGTCCAGCAGCAGCCGGATCTCGCCGGCGGCGAGCTTCTCGCGCCCGAAATCCCGAAGGCGACTCGTCATCTCCGATGCCACCGGAGACGCCGGCGCGTCGTACCAACCCCACCCGCCGTTTCCGACCGACTGCGCGGCGAACGCGCAGATCAGCGCCGGCACGCCGCGCGCGGCGCTCAAGAGCGCGGTGACATCCTGCGTCTCCGCCAGCCCGCCTGACGCGGCCGTCTGCGTGAGCGACAACGGCACCCGTGGCTCCGCGGAAAGCATCGAGACCACGATAGGAGTGCGCCGGGTCTCCGACGTGAAGGCGACGAACACGCCGGCGAGAATGAGTCCGCTCGTGCGATACATGATTCCTCCGAAAAAGCCTCGAGCTCGGGCCATTGTGAGCACTGGATGGGCAGCGGTCTGCGTTACTGCTGTTGATTTTTCAGCACTTCTCCGCCGAGAAACGGGCGCGCCATAACGACAATTCGTTAGGCAGCGCCCGTTCGGTGGTCGATCAGTACGGGTGCGGCCGCGGCTGCGGCCACGGCTTCGGCCACGGGCCGCTGGCGCGGCCGCCGGCCAGCGCGCGAATCGCCGCCTCGCGCACCTCGGGATCCTTCGAGTCGATCAGCGCCTTGATCGCATCCACCGACTGCTCGCCCGTCGCCGCCAGCGCACGGATCAGCGCGCGCTGCGTGTCCTTGTCCGTCTCCGACTTCATGGCGGTCGTCAGCGCCGGAACCGCATCGGGATCCTGGATCGTGAACAGCGCCCACGCCACCATCTGCCGCATCTCCTCGTCCTTGTCGGACAGGAGCGCGACGAGCTGCTTCGGCGCCTGCTTGGGCGAGATGCTGCCGATCGCCCATACGCTCCGAAGGCGAATCGTACGGTTCGTGTCGCCCAGGGCTGCCGTCAACGCGGGCACGCCGTCGTCATCGCCGAGGCTGCCTAACGCCCACGCCGCCGTGGCACGGACCTTCGCGTCGGTGTCGCTCTTGAGCGCGGCCGAGAGCGCGTCGATTACCGCTCTGCTCGAGTGGGCATCCGCCAGCGCCCAGGCTGCGGTTTCCCGCACCGTCGCATCCTTGTCACGCCGAACCGCCTGCGCCAGCGCGTCGACGCCGACCTGCGACTCGCCGAACTGCGCGAGCCCCCACGCCGCCACGCGGCGGAGCGTTGCGCTGCTATCGGTCTTGAGCACGTTGGCCAGTAGCGCCGGCCGGTCGTCGTTCCGGCCCTGCTTCGCGTTAGGTGCGTTGATCGCTGCGGTCAGCGCCTCGGCAGCCGTCGGGACGGCCGCCTTGATGGCAGCCGGCACCACCTCCTGCATGGCGTTCGCAACGATCTCACCTGCCGACTTGCCTACCGTCTTGCCTACCGTCTTGCTCACGCTCGTGCCCACAGCCGTTTCCACCGCGGTGCCGATCGCCGTCCGGAGATCGTTTTGGACGTGCACCGTGTCGACGCGCCGCGACGTATGCTGGCGAGTTTCCGTGCGCTCCACCGTGCGAACCGACTGCGACATCTCCTCATCGCGGAACGAGGGGGTGTCGACTGTCGCCGCCGCTACCGACGCACTGCCGTTCGGACGAACCGACCCGTCCGCCGCTCGTGCGACCGGTACTGCCGCGCCAACGACCAGCGACAGCACCGCCAGGCCGCCAACCAACCCGGCCGTCTGCCGCCGGCTCGGTGCGCCGCGACGCAGCTCCGGATCGAGAATGGCCAGCATGCGTCCTTCGAACTCCTTCCGCCGCGCCATGGCAAGGGCGACTGCCGGGGTCGCGTGGTGTCGAACGCCCGTGACGATATCCAGCAGATGCTCGGCGTAGTCGCTCGCGCGAGCGCCGCAGTTGAGCGCCAGGTCGTCGCACGCGCGCTCGCTCTCGGACCGGAGCCGCTTGGCCGCCGTCCACACGAGCGGATGGAACCAGTAGAGCGCACACGCGAACCGCCCGACGGTGTGACCCACGAGGTCGCGGCGACGCACGTGCGCGAGCTCGTGAAGCAGAACGGCGCGCCGTCGGTCGAGCGTCCACCTGTACGACTCGGCCGGCAATACAATCGTCGGGCGGAGCAGGCCGCATGCGAACGGCATCTTTGCATCCTCACTGCGAACAAGGCGCGGCGCGCTGTCGAGCTCGA
>JAJKIV010000327.1 GCA_021154285.1 Gemmatimonas sp.
GATCCCGAAGATCATGAGCACGCCCGGTGACTGCGCAAACCCGATCGTGCGCAGCAGCTCGCCCCACGTCGCCGTGCCGCCCAGCAGCTTGCCGCCGATCAAGTACGTAATCGCCGACCACACCAGCCATCCGAGGATGGCGCTGATCGGGCCGCCGATGATCGACGGGCCGCCGCGCCAGACCGCGCCAATCGCCGCGCAGATCGCCACGATGATCACGACCACGGCCGCCTGACCAGTCGCGTCGTTGTCGTGCTCGACCTCCTCATACGTGGCGATGTCGAGCATCGCGGCTCCCCTCATCCGGTCGACGATGGAGCGACGGGCATACTCGGTCATTGGCGTGGCCTCGGTAACTCGGTAGGCGTTGCGACGGGTGACTCCTTCGATTCACGCTACTCGGAGCGCACAGGCATGTCCACCTCGAGGGCTCCGCTCGAGGTGCCTTGTCAGCCAACCCCTGTGGTGCTCCCGGTGTCTCATCGCTTGACCATCCGGGGATATCTGCGCACTCTTCCCCGGAACATTTCCGGGGAACGCCATGCCACCAGCCACCGATCTCGCACTCCTGCAGGGTACGCTCGACGTGCTCGTCCTCAAGGCGCTCATGTTCGGGTCTCGTCACGGCTATGCCGTCGCGACGTGGATTCGCGAGACCTCGGGCGAGACGTTGAACGTCGAGGACCGCGCGCTCTACGTCGCGCTGCACCGACTCGAGGATCGCGGCTGGGTCGAAGCCGAATGGGGACTCTCCGAGAACAACCGCAAGGCGAAGTACTACGAGCTCACGGCGCGAGGCCGCGCGCAGCTCCGCGCCGAGACGACACGGTGGACGCAATACGCAGACGCGGTGTTCAAGGTGCTGCGTGCCGCGTCGTAACGGTCGTAACGAGGAACTCCGATGAGATTGGGATCCGGTATTCGCAAATTGCTGCGCCACCCGGCGGCCGTCCGGGACGTCGAGCGTGAGGTTGATGAGGAGCTCAGGTTCCACGTCGAGACGCGCATCGAGACGCTCATGACGCGCGGGATGACTCGTCAGGCAGCGGAAGCGAAGGCCCGCGCGGAGTTTGGCGACCTCCGTGCCGCGCACGACGAGATCACGGCGATCGATCGCGGCCGCGTCGAGCGTGAACGAGTCGCGGACTGGTGGGAGGCACTCACGCAGGACGTTCGCTTCGCGACGCGTGCGCTTCTCGGACGGCCGTCCTTCCTCATCATCGCCTCGATGACGTTGGCGCTCGGCATCGGCGCCAACGCGGCGATCTTCTCCGTCGTCGATGCCGCATTGCTCAAGTCGCTCCCATACGCGGACCCGGATCGACTCGTCAGCGTCTGGCCCGAAGCGGCCATGATGCCGGGCGTCTTCGTCGAGGTGCGTGACGCGACCCGGACGCTCGAACCCATCGCTGGCTACTCGGGCGGTACGTCCGTGAGCATGACGGGCACGTCGGAACCGGCGCGACTGGTGATGTCCGAAGTCACGAGTCGATTTTTCGACGTCCTCGGTGTTCGCGCGGACGTCGGACGCACGTTCGTTGATGGAGAAGACCTCCCGGGACGCGACCGCATCGTCGTGCTCGGGCACGCGCTCTGGGAGCAGCGCTTTGGGGGCGACCGGAGCGTCATCGGACGCACGGTCATCGTGGACGGTATCGCGCGCACGGTCGTCGGTGTTGCGCCGGCGGACTTTCACTTCCCATCGCCCGCGGTCGACTTCTGGGTCCCCATCTCCCTGGATGCGTCGCGGGCCAACATCGGGCGGTATTGGGGCACGAGTCACCTCAACGTCATCGGGCGGTTACGACGCGGCGTGACCGTTGCGCAGACGCAGCAGGAGATGGCCATGCTCATCGACCGCGCGCGCAGCTCGTTCCCGTGGCGGATGCCTGACGCGTGGGGGACCGGCGTCACCGTCGTGCCGCTCGAGCGCAAGGTGGTGGGAGACATCGGGCCGATGCTCATGGTGCTGTTCGGCGCGGTCGCGGTCGTGCTGCTCATCGCGTGCGTCAACGTCGCCAACCTGCTGCTCGGCCGAGCCGCCGCGCGGGAGCGCGAGATCGCGATTCGTGCGTCGCTGGGAGCGGGCCGCAACCGCATCGTTAGGCAGCTCCTCACGGAAAGCGTCCTGCTCGGCCTCGTGGGCGGCGCGCTCGGGCTCGCGGTCGCGGTGGCCGGTGTTCGTGCGCTCCTTCTACTCGTGCCGGCTGGCATGCCGCGCATCGCGGAAGTCTCGATCGACCTGCGGGTGCTCGCGTTCACCATGGGTACCGCGCTCGCGACGAGCCTGGTGTTCGGGCTCGCGCCGGCGCTCCGTGCGTCGCGGCCGACTCTCCAGGCGGTTCTCGGCGCGACTCGAAGTGCCGCCGGAACGCTGACACGACGCCGCCTTTCCGAGGCGCTCGTCGTCGGCGAGATAGCGCTGGGTGTCATCCTCGTGGCCGGCGCGGGACTTCTGATCAAGAGCTTCTGGCGACTCCACCAGGTCGATCTGGGGTTCCGCCCTCAGCGGGTGGTTGCCGCCGATATTCCGATTCCGGCGTTCCCGCGCGACAGCGCTGCTCGCGCGCGACTGTTCTATACGGCGGTCCTCGAGCGGGCGCGTGCCATCCCCGGCGCGAAGTCGGTGGCCGTTGCGAGCGTGCTGCCATTCGGCGGTGCGGGCAGCATGCAGAGCTCGTTCGCCGCGGACATCGAGGCGAATCCCGTCGCGCCCGGCGGCCTCGGGCCGATGCTCGTGAACACCGTCGTGAGCGACGACTACTTCAAGACGATGGGGATTCCGCTCAAAGGCGGACGCAGCTTCGGCCCGACGGAGAGTGACACGACGTCGGCGGCCGTCGCGGTCGTGGACGAGCTCACGGCGAAGCGCATCTGGCCTAACGCGTCGGCGCTCGGCCAGCGATTCAAGCCGGTATGGGTCAAGCCGTGGGTGACGGTCGTCGGGGTGGTCGGGACGGTGAAGCGCGACAGTCTGAACAGCGCCGGGGAGGTGAGCGTCTATCTCCCGATGGGGAACGTCGCCGGGTTCTGGTTCCCGACGCAAATGACGCTCGTCATCCGCGCCGACGGCGATGTGGCGACGATCGCATCGCGGATTCGGGAGTCGGTGGCCGCGGTCGATCCGTCCGTTCCCGTCAAAGCGGTTCGCCCGCTCGAGGACCTCGTGTCCAACTCGGCCGCCCGGGCGCGGTTCACCATGCTGCTGCTGGCCACGTTCGCGGTCGTGGCGCTCACGCTTGGCGCGGTTGGCGTGTATGGCGTCGTCGCGTACACGGTCGCGCGGCGCACGCGGGAGATCGGCGTGCGCATGGCGCTCGGCGCGCGCGCACGCGATGTCCTCGCGATGGTCCTGCGCGAAGGGGGGACGCTGACGGGGATCGGTGTGGCGTTAGGTATCGCCGGCGCGCTGGCGTCGAGCCGGGTGCTGGCCGGCTTTCTCTATGGCGTGACACCGACGGACGCGGCCGTGTTCGTGTCCGTGCCGGCCGTGCTCGCGATTGTCGCTCTTGGCGCGTGCGTCATTCCGGCGCGGCGGGCAGCGCGGGTCGACCCGGTCACCGCGCTGCGCTCGGAGTAGGCTAGCCGGAGTCCCGCGACGCAGCGTGGGCGAGCCCGATCTGGCCGTCGATGCGCAGCTCGGTGATCACGTCGGCGATGGTGAGCGTCGCGCGCACCTCGAGCGTCTCGGAACCCGTGAGCCGCCCGTCCTGAATCGCTTCCTTGACCGCGCGCTCGATCTCGCGTTGAGCGGTGACGCCGAACCGCTTGAGGAACTTCCGCAGGTCGAGATTGAAGACTTCTTCGTTCATCGTCAGTGCTCCTGGAGGCCAATCGCTTTGTGGATTCTAATCGGCCTCGCACCGGCTGCCACGCCCGCTAGCCGTCTCCACTGGAATCGATTCCATTAGCTTCCATGGCGACGGTTTGGGACGAGCACAGTCACTGAGGACGAGAGCGCAATGGCGAGCACGAAGGGGACGATTGCCATCCTGACCGGTGGCGGAGACGTGCCTGGTTTGAATCCGGCGATCCGCGCCATCACCATCCGAGCCCTGCGGGAAGGCTATCGCGTCGTGGGGATCAGGCGCGGATGGGCCGGGCTGGTCGATTTCGACCCGGAGAAGGATGCCGACAACACGGACAACGTACAGGTGTTGTCCGAGGCGATCGTGAACCGTGCCGGAAGGACTGGCGGAACGTTCCTGCACACGTCACGTACCCGGCCGAGTCATCTACCGCGCGAGCGCGTTCCGAAGCATCTGAGCGGGTACGACCAGAAGGTCAACGACATCACGAAGGACGTGCTCAAGAACCTCGAGCGCATTGGCGTCGACACGCTGATCCCGATCGGCGGTGATGATACGCTGAGCTACGGCAAGCGGCTGCACGACGAGGGCGTGAACGTCGTAGCCATCCCGAAGACGATGGACAACGACGTCTACGGCACCGACTACTGCATCGGGTTCAGCACGTGCGTCACGCGAACGATCGAGGCGACGCACAGTCTGCGAACGTCAGCGGGCTCTCACGAGCGTTTCCTCGTGATCGAGGTGTTCGGCCGTTATGCGGGATTCACCGCGCTGCTCCCGACGATGGCGGGTGCCGCGGACCGATGCGTGATCCCGGAGCATGCCGTCGACGTGGAGCACCTGGCGGAGTTGCTGACGTACGACCGCAACCGGCACCCGAGCCGCTATTCGGTGGTTCTCGTGTCGGAGGGGGCGCGCCTAACGACGGGCGAAGGGATGAGCTTCGAGGGTCACGACGTCGACATGTTCGGCCACCGCAAGCTCGGCGGGATCGGCGACAAGGTTGCCGCGGCGCTCAAGGAGTACTCGCCGAAGTACAACAACGGCCGGCGCATCGACGTCGTGAACCAGCGGCTCGGCTACCTGGTGCGCTCGGGTGACCCGGACGCGCTCGACTCGATCGTGCCGATGGCGTTCGGCAACCTCGCGCTCGACCTGATCCTCAAGGGTCGTTATGGCCGACTCGTCAGCATCCACAAGGGGTTCTACGACAGTGTCCCGATCACGAGCGTGACGTCGGAGAAGAAGGTCGTGGATGTTCCGAAGTACTACAACACGGAACGGCTCCGGCCGATCTATGAGTTTGATGGAGCGCCGTTGTTCATTATGACCGCGGACTAACGGGACATCGGGACATCGGGTCTCGGCCGGGAGACTATTACTCGAGAGGAGGCCTCTTCGGCGCTAAGAGCATCCCTGCCGAGTCCCGATGTCCCGAGTCCCGATGTCCCGGTCGGTTGGTCCCTAGTCCCCAGTTGTACCCAGCCGTATAGTCGTGGCGTTATCCGTCGCCCTCCACCCGGATCCGCACAATGTCCAACAGCTACACTCGCCGCGAGTTCGTCGGTGATACTGCCAAGCTCGCGCTCGGCGCGATGATCGTCCCACGCCACGTCATCGGCCGTGGGTACCAGCCGCCGTCGCGAACGCTCAATGTCGCCTTCGTCGGGATCGGCGGCATGGGCATGCAGAACTTGAAGCGCTTCCTCGACGAGAACATCGTCGCCATCTGCGACGTCGATTTCCCGTACGTGGAGCGCACATTGGCCCACGAGCTCCGGGCGCGGGAAGGGCAGAGCGGCATGACGCCCGAGCAGGAGAAGCTGCGCGACGCGTACACGAAGGCCACGAAGTACGATGACTTCCGCCAGATGCTGGACAAGCAGAAGGACATCGACGCCGTGGTCGTTGCGACACCGGATCACCTCCACGCGGTGATCGCGATGGCGGCGATGCAGGCGGGCAAGCACGTATACGTGCAGAAGCCGCTCACCTACTCGGTGTACGAAGCACGCCTCCTGTCGAAGACCGCGAAATCGACCGGGGTGGTGACCCAGATGGGCAATCAGGGTCACTCGATGGACGGCACGCGCCGCATCATGGAGCTCATTCCGTCGGGCATCCTCGGCCCGATCCGCGAGGCGCACGTGTGGACAGATCGCCCGGTGCGCTACTGGGCGCAGGGTATCCCGCGTCCACTCCCGCCTAACGCCCCTCCGCCACAGCAGCCGTCCGCGCCAGCGAACGGCAATCAGCCGCCTGGCCCGCCGCCGCCGCCACAGTGGAACATGCGCACCGTGGACAATGCGGTGCTCAAGGCCATGGCCGAGAACCCGCAAACTCCGCCGCCGGGGTTCAACTGGGACCTCTTCCTCGGTCCGGCGAAGGAGATTCCGTATCACCCCGCGTATCATCCATTCAGCTGGCGCGGCTGGGTGGACTTTGGCGTCGGGGCGATCGGCGACATGGGCGCGCACCTCATCGACCAAGGGTTCTGGTCGTTAGGTCTGACGTACCCCACGAGCATCTCCGCATCCGGGACGCCGTGGGGTGGCGGCGTGGTGAACCCGGCGTCGTACCCACTCGCGACGCTGGTGCAGTACGAGTTCCCCGAGCGGCCCGCGGCCAACGGCCATCCGGCGCAACCGCCGGTGAAGGTGATGTGGTACGACGGCGGGCTCATGCCCCCGCGCCCGCCATTTCTCCCGGATGAGATCACGCTCCCGCGCGGCGACGGCGGCGGTGGTGTATTCGTCGGGACGAAGGGCATCCTCAC
>JAJKIV010000328.1 GCA_021154285.1 Gemmatimonas sp.
ATCCCCACATGCCGCCAACCGACGCAGCCTGCACGGACACTCCGGCCGCTTCGCCCGCGCGTTCGACACCGCGAGCCAGCGAGTGGCTCGCGTCGGCAAGCTGCTCGTACACGCCCGGCGCTTCCAGCTGGTGCAGCGTCGCGAGGCCGGCCGCCATCGCGAGTGGATTTCCCGACAACGTGCCCGCCTGATACACGGCGCCCGACGGGGCGAGCAGTCGCATGATATCCGCGCGGCCACCATACGCGGCGACCGGCAGTCCTCCACCAATCACCTTGCCGAGGCAGGTCAGGTCGGGCGTCACACCGTACAGCGCCTGCGCGCCGCCGAACGCGACGCGAAAGCCGGTCATCACCTCGTCGAGCACGAGCAGCGCGCCGTGCTCCGTCGTCAGGCGTCGCACCTCGGCCAGATAGCCCGGGGCAGGGAGCACGAGGCCCATATTCCCGGCCACCGGCTCCAGCAGCACCGCGGCGACCTCACCGCGATGCTCGACGAGCAGGCGCTCCACCGCTGCCGCATCGTTGAACGGAGCCACGAGCGTGTCAGCCACAGCACCCGGCGTCACGCCGGGACTGTCGGGGAGCGCGAGCGTCGCAACGCCGGAGCCCGCCTGCACGAGCAGCGCGTCCGCGTGCCCGTGATAACATCCCGCGAGCTTGATGAATTTTCTGCGGCCCGTCGCCGCGCGCGCCAGTCGAATGGCGCTCATGACGGCCTCGGTTCCCGACGAGACGAAGCGAACCATCTCGACTGCCGGCATCGCGAGCGCGATCCGCTCGGCGAGCAGCGTCTCGGCCTCGGTTGGCGCGCCGAACGACGTGCCTAACGCCGAGCGCCGCGACACCGCCTCGACGACCGCCGGATGTGCGTGGCCAAGTGCGAGCGCGCCCCAGGACAGCACGTAGTCGATGTACTCGTTGCCATCGACGTCGGTAACGCGCGGGCCAGCACCTCGGACCATGAATCGCGGGGTACCTCCTACGCTGCGGAATGCGCGGACCGGACTGTTGACCCCACCCGGGATCACGCGGAGCGCGTCGTCGAATGCCGCGGCGGACTTCGCGATCTCGAGGCGCGGGGCGACGACGTTCGGCCGCGTCATACGGCGACTCCCTCGTTCAACCAGCGTGCGGCCGCCTTGGCGTAATAGGTGATCACGAGATCGGCGCCGGCGCGTCGGATACCCAGCAGACTCTCCATCGCCGCCCGGGGCTCGTCGATCCAGCCGCGCTCCGCTGCCGCCTTGAGCATCGCGTATTCACCGCTCACCTGATACGCGGCAAGCGGAAGGTCTGTCGACTCGCGCACGCGGTGGAGGATGTCGAGGTACGGACCGGCCGGCTTCACCATGAGCATGTCTGCACCTTCCTCCTCGTCCAGCTTCGCCTCGCGCAGCGCCTCCCGCGCGTTAGGCGGCGCCATCTGATAGGCGCGCCGGTCGCCGAAGGAGGGTGCCGACTGGGCCGCATCGCGAAACGGCCCGTAGAACGCCGATGCGTATTTCACGGCGTACGCGAGAATGGCAACATCGGCATGCCCGGCGTCGTCGAGCGCCGCGCGGATCGCGGCGACCTGACCATCCATCATGGCGCTCGGGGCTACGACGTCCGCCCCGGCATCCGCGTACGCCACGGCTGCGCGAGCCAGAAGCGGCAAGGTCGCGTCGTTGGCGACCGCGTGCCGCTCATCGAGCACGCCACAGTGCCCGTGCGAAGTGTACTCGCACAGACAGACGTCGGCGATGACGGTGACGGCCGAATCGCGTCGCTTGATTTCCGCTATCGCGCGCGGCACCGGGCCGACAGAGTCCCATGCGCCGCTCCCGTTCTCATCCTTCTCGTCCGGGATGCCGAACAGCAGCACGGACCTGACGCCAACCTCGGCGAGATCGCCGACCTCGCCGTCGAGCCGGTCGACCGTGCGCTGCGCGTGACCCGGCATGCTCGCGATCGGCCGCTCGGAGCCGGACCCGTCGCGCACGAACAGCGGGTGCACGAGCTGGGCCGCGCGCAGGGTCGTCTCGCCTAACGCGTCCCGGAGCGAAGCGGTTCGACGAAGCCGTCGAGGTCGGGCGCGAGGCGTTTGCGCAGCAGCAGCGGTGAAGGCTTCCATATAGATCAATTCTCCCCTTCCGTCTCGGCCGCGAACCACCGGGCTACCGCGTCGATCAAGTCGTTCTGTGTCGTGTCGTCGGCCACGATGACGGATTGAAAACCGCACGCTCGTGCGGCGCTGGCCGTGACGGGGCCGAGGCAGGCAGCAACCGGCCATCGCTGACGGCGGAGGCCCGTGGTTGCCGTGTCGGCCGCGAGGGCGTCCGCGACGAACCGTACTGCCGACGCGCTCGCGAACAGCAATGCGTCAATGGCCGACTCGCGGACGCCCGCGGCGATGTCGGGAATTCCCGGCCCGGGCACCGTCCGGTACACGACGATCTCGTCGACGAACCCGCCGCGCTCCCGGAGCGTCGCAGGCAGTGTGTCGTCGGCCAGGTTCCCGCGCGGGACGAGAATGCGGGCGTTGTCGACGTCCACGAATTCCTCGCCAAGAACCTCGGCGGTATGGACCGACGGTACGAAGTCAGGCGGGCGCATGGACGAGCGAACCACGGATGCGGTGGCGGGTCCGACGACCGCCAGCCGCCGAGATCGCAGGTGGTCGCGCGCAACGCCAATCGCATCGGCTCGATCGACCAGCATGCGCACGGCGTTGGCGCTGGTGAACGCAAGCCAGTCGTACGTCCCGACGCGGCGAAGCGCCGCATCCGGGATCGTCCACGACTCGGGTGCCACGATCTCGATCGCGGGCGCCAGGATGGGCTCGCCGCCTAACGCGGTTACGTGCTCCTCGAAATCGCCGGACCGCGTCAGGGGTCGGGTGAGGACGATGCGCCGGCCACGCAGCGGGTGGACCTGGGCGCCCTCGGGGAGCAGGACGTGCGGCCGAGTCACACGACGCTCCCCCGCTCGCATTCGTCGACCAGCGCCCGCCCACCGGCCGTGAGGAGCCGCGTCGCGAGTGATTCACCGAGCTCGGTGGCCCGGTCCGTTCGGTCCGTCGCATCGCCGCTGACCGAGCGTCCGTCCGGCGCGCCGATCATTGCCCGCAAAGTCAACGCGTCACCGCGGTCAACGGTCGCATACGCGCCAACCGCCGCGGCGCATCCAACACCGAGATGCGCGAGGAACGCCCGCTCCGCCGTGAGAGCCCCTTCGGTGGGTGCGTGCGCAAGCGGGCGGAAAAACTGGCGCACATCCGCGTCGTTCGCGCGGATCTCGATCGCGAGCGCGCCCTGGCCGGGCGACGGCAGGAACGACTCGGCCGGAAGCCACTCGGTGACTCGGTTCGTTAGGCCCAGCCGGATGAGACCCGCCCCGGCGAGGACGATGGCGTCGTAATCACCCGCGTCGAGCTTGCGGAGTCGCGTGTCGACATTCCCGCGAAGGTCGAGCGTGTCGATATCGGGTCGCACGGCGTGAATCAGCGACACGCGGCGAAGGCTGCTCGTACCGACGCGCGCGCCGGCCGGCAGCTCGGCGAGGGTTCCCGCGCGCGACACGAGCACATCGCGCGGGTCCGCGCGCTCGAGAAAGGCCGCGATCGCGAGATCGTCAGGGATGCGAGATGGCAGATCCTTCGCACTGTGTACGGCGAGATCGATCTCGCCCTGGCGCAGCGCATGCTCGATCGCGTCGACGAACACGCCGCGTCCGCCAATCGTGGCGAGTGGCACGTCGCGCATCACGTCGCCCGTGGTCGTGATCCGCTGGACGTGTACCTCGAGCCCGGGGTGGCGCGCGCGAAGGGCCGCGACCACCGACTCGGTCTGTGTCATGGCGAGCGCGCTGCCGCGCGTGCCGACCGTGAGCGTCCGCGTGGTCATGCGGCCGTCAGGCGAGTGCGGCGGCCGACCGGACCGGTGCGGCGTGGTCGGCGCCAGCCACCAGTCGATCGAGCACCGCGATGAGCTCCGGCGTCGCGTTGGGCATGCGCGTGCGTCGCAGCGCGATGCCTAACGCCACCGCCTTGTCGGCCGCCTCGTGGTCGATGTCGTACAGCACCTCGAGGTGATCGCAGACGAATCCGATCGGGACGGACAGGACGTTGCGGACGCCTTCGCCGTGCAGCGTCTCGAGGTAGTCCACGATATCCGGTCCGAGCCATGGCTCGCCCGTCTGACCCGCGCTCTGCCAGGCGAAGCGCCAGGTCTGGAGTCCGATTTCGCGCGCCACCGCGTCGGAGCTCGCGAGCAGCTGCGCCTCGTAGGGGTCGTCCCACGTCCTTATGCGTACGGGCAGGCTGTGGGCGCTGAAGACGACGCACACCTCGCTGCGGTCGTCCTCCGGAAATGACGCCAACCCTTCCCGAACGCGGCCGGCCATGAGAGCCAGAAACGCAGGCTCGAGGTGCCAGCTCTCGATGAACGTGAGATCCATCGGCGCATCGAGCTTCGCGATCGCCTCCTCGACGTACTGTCGATAGCCGCCGACGCTCATGCGGGAGTAGTGCGGCGCAAGCACGATCGCCACGACACGTCGCACGCCGTCCGCTGCCATACGCGGGATGACGTCGCCGATGTACGGATGCCAGTGCTTCATCGCGACGTAGGTCCAGTACTCGCCGGGCGCGCGGGCGTCGAGCACGGCCTGAAGCGCGGTGGCGGTTTCCGTCGTGATGGCGCGCAGCGGTGTTCGGCCGCCGATCAGGTCGTAGCGGCGACGCAGGTCGGCCACCGCCTCGGGTGACGGCGCGCGCCCGCCTCGGATGTGACGGAAGTACGGCTCGACGTCGTCGGGCGTCTCGGGGCTGCCGTAGGCGAGCAGCAGGATGCCCGTCGGTGCGGTGGACATGGGGTCGTTAGGCGAGGATGGCGAGCGGCCGGCGATCCTCGTGCAGCCGCGCACTCTCGTGGCGCACGAGCTCGGCGAGCCGGATAGCGTTGTCGAGCGGCGTCCCCGGCAGGAACCCGTGACCCAGGTTGAAGATGTGGCCCGGGCGACCGCCGGCACGCTGGAGCACGTCGAGCGCTTTCGCCTCGAGCACGGCGGGCGGCGCGAAGAGCGCTACCGGATCGAGATTGCCCTGCACGGCGAGATCGTAGCCGATGCGCGACCAGCCTTCGTCGAGCGGCACACGCCAATCGAGACCGATGACGCTGGCGCCGTCCGTCGCCATTGCCTCCAACAGCGTGGACGTCATGACGCCGAAATGGATCATCGGCACGCCGGCGGAGCCTAACGACGTGAAGATCCGGCGCATGTACGGCTGGACGAACTGCGCGTAGTCGTCAGGGCTGAGCGCGCCCACCCAGCTGTCGAACACCTGTACCGCATCCACACCGGCGCCGATCTGCGCGCGCAGGTACGCGACCGTCAGCTCGGCCAGCCGATCCATCAGCATGTGCCAGGTCGCGGGTGCGCCATACATGAGCGACTTGGTGCGCACGAAGTCGCGCGAGGGGCGCCCCTCCACGAGATACGCGGCGAGCGTGAATGGCGCGCCCGCGAAGCCGATCAGCGCCTGCGAGGCGTCGAGCTCGCGGCGCACGAGGCGCAGCGTCTCGAGGACGTACGGAACATCCTGATCCGGCTGGAGCGCCCGAATGGCGCGCACGCCGGCGTCATCACGGATCGGTCGCTCGATGACGGGACCGACACCCTCCACGATGTCCAGTGCCACGCCTGCGCCAATGAGCGGCGTCATGATGTCGGCGAACATGATGGCGGCGTCGAGCGGCATGCGCCGGAGCGGCTGCAGCGTCACCTCGGCGGCGACGTCGGGGCGCTGCGAGATCTCGATCAGCGTTAGGCGCTCACGGATCGCCCGGTACTCGGGCAGGATGCGCCCCGCCTGACGCATGAACCACCCCGGAGTCCGTTCTACGGGCTCTCGGCGGGCGGCCTGGACGAGCAGGGGAGCGCGTGGCATGGCGTCCGCTATCCGAGCAATGCGAGTGCATCCCGCAGCGGGCGGTGCACCGCGGTGAAGATCGGCGTGTCGCGCAGCGTGTAGCGGCGTGCCTCGGTCGACCGCAACGCGATCACGAGATCCTGATGACGCTCGAGTGAATCAGTCTCGTAGGCGACGATGAACTCCTGGTCATCGAGGCCCGTCGTGTACAGCAGCACCTGACGCACGTCACCGAAGTCGTGGCCGATGCGCATGTGCTCGTTCATCATGCCCTGTCGCGCATCGCGGCTCATCAGGTACCACTCGATGGTCTTCGAGAACGGGTAGACGACCAGGTACTGGAGCCGAGTGGTCTCGTCGACGGCCTGCTCCTGCGTGGTCCGGCGCTTCGTGTAGATCGATGGCCGAGTGAGACCCCAGAGCGAGTGCGCGATCTCGCAATACTTGCCCAGCCCCGTCGCGAGCAGGGCGCCGAGTGTGTCCTGGACGGTGATCGCGTTGGCGGACTTCCACCAGAGCATGAGCTGCGCGTCGGCCTTGAGGCCTAACGTGCTGTACGCGTCGGTGGTGATGCCAGGCGCCGCCTCGGCAACCACCTGCTCGAACTCCGCTCGTCCTCGCGCCTGCGTGGCCGAATCGAGTCGCCGCCACGAAGAATCGACTTTGAGAAACAGGTACTGCACGAACTGGGACGCGACCGGCGCGGTCTCTTCGACGCGCGCCTCGGGCGCAGAAGTCGGGGCAGGGGCTACGGCAGTCATGCGACGTTGGACTCCTGAGAGCTATTTTGGTCGACCACGCTATCGTCGCGTGGGCACGTCGCCGATGTGAAGTCGACCGCGGGCCCGAGTGCGAACAACCGTTCGACGACGACCGCCATGTTGACGCCTTCCGGATCGCGCTTGAGCGCGAGCGTAGGCTCGTGCAGCAGCTTGGCCACCATGCGCGTCGCGAGGTCGCGAACGACCGCACGAGCTGGGCCGTC
>JAJKIV010000329.1 GCA_021154285.1 Gemmatimonas sp.
CGAATACAGGTTCGAGTTGCGGTAGTTCATGTCGCCGGTGCTGTCCGCGAGCCCGTCGGCGATGATCGTCTTGCCATCGGGCATCCAGTCCCAGCCGACCGCGCCGTCGAGTCCGTCGAACCGCGCGCCGAGGCTGAAGTCGCCTTTGGAGATCTGGCGCGGCGTGCCGCCGTCGGCGGGAACGATGAAGAGGTGGCGGAATCCCGGGTCCATGTACCCGCGGCGATCCTGCCGGAAGTGCAGCGACTGGACGATGCGGGGGCTGGCGGTCCACTTCGCGTCCTTCGGCGCCGCAGGCATGTCGATCTTCCACGATACCTGCTTGGGGACGACGGCGCTGAACCCGATCGACTTCCCGTCGGGCGACCAGCGGATGTCGGATGGTCCGTCCGTGAGCGTCGTAACCTGCGTGGCAGCGCCTTCGGCATCCATCCACCTGACGAAGATCTGCGTGCCTGACGGCTTCCCCTCGGCGAGGTACGCGATGCGCGTCCCGTCGGGCGACCACACGGCGCTGCCGCCGGTCGTGAGGAAGCGGTTCTTCGAGCCGTCGGTGTTCATGATCCAGAGCGAGGACTCGAACTTGTCTTCGAGCTTGTTCACCCAGCGGCGGGTGTAGATGATCTGCGACCCGTCGGGCGAGACCCGCGGTTCGCCGACCTGTTCGAAGTCGAGGTACTTGTCGACGGTGAGGAGGGTGTCGGCTTTCTTCTCCTGCGCACCGAGTGTCGCCGTGGCGACCGCGAGGAGGGCGACGGAGAGACGTAGGCGGGGCATTTCCAGGCTCCGGCTTGGGGGGCGATGACGGAGATCATACCGGCCAAATCGGGCTGTGTCCACCTAACGGGCCCAGTGCCGGAACGGCGCGAACCGCTTAAGGCGCCGAACCCGAAGGGCGCGAAATCACAGATTCGCGCCGTCAGTGATTTGCGCGCTGTCCGGGATTTGCGCGCCGTCATCAGTTCGCGCCGTTCGAGTGATCAGTCTTCAGTCGTGATGTCTTTGAAAAACTGGACCAGGTCGAGCTCGAAAGGCTCGGACGCACCGGACGAATGCCAAGCGAGGTGCTCCGCGAGGAGCTCAGGCCGGTCGTCGTCAGGCGTCCAGCGCTCGATCGTCTGCGACAGGTCATCGACGATCCAGTACTCGGGCACCCGATTGCGCTGATAGTGCGGACGCTTGCGCACCCGGTCATGCCGTGCCGAGCTCGGAGAGACAATCTCGGCCGCGAGCAACAAATGTCGCACAACGTCCGCCCGGCGCTTCAACTCTCCCGTCGGGACGACGAGGAGGTCGGGTTGCAGTACGAGCCCCGGCTCGAGCTTGACGTCGAGCGGCGAGAGGAACGCCTCACCGAGGGCGTGCGACTGCACGTAGGATGTGAGAAGCACGAAGAGGCGCCCGATGATGCGCTGGTGCACCCAGTGAGGCGACGGCGTCACCAACACCGCGCCATCCACCAGCTCCCAGCGCTCCCCAGGGGGGGCGGCGTCTCGCGCCGCGTAGAATTCCTCTTCCGTCCACCGCCGGTGCGGTGCGTGCGCGGGCATGGCCATAATCTGCTCGGCGAGCGAAAGGAGCGGCAAGCGTTCACGCCACACGCTAGGCCGAGCGAGCGAACGGCTGCCATCGGATTCTTGCAGCCCGCATCTCGCTGCGTCAGCTTGAGCATTCCGGTTCCCGGCCATTTACCACTACGCCTCGCTCATGCGAACACGCCTCGCCGCGCTCACGCTCGCGTGTTACGTCGTTGCCGCCCCGGCGATCGCCCAGAGAGCCGACAGCACCGCGCACATCGCCATCCGTGCCGGTCGCCTCATCGACGGCCGTGGGGGTCCGCCGATCCGGAACGCGGTCATCCTCATCGACGGCGACCGCATCACGGCGGTCGGATCCGGCCTAACGATTCCCGCGAACGCGCGCGTGATCGACCTGAGCCGATCGACGGTGCTGCCCGGACTCATCGATTGCCACACGCACGTCACGGCGCCGCCGATGGACTACTACGAGGAAATCTTCCGGCGCAGTCCGATCGACGAGGCGGTGACCGCGCACCTCTACGCGAAGCGCACGCTCGATGCGGGCTTCACGACGATCCGCGATGTCGGTTCCAGCGAATTCATCGACGTGGCGCTGAGAAACGCGATCGATCGCGGCGACATCCCGGGGCCGCGTATCCAGGCGGCGACCCTCGCGGTGGGGTCGACTGGTGGGCACAACGACCTGAGCGGCTTCTCTCCCTACCTCAAGTTCGGCACGTTCTCCGGCGTCGCGGACGGCGTGGACGAGATCCGCAAGCTCGTCAGGTTCGAGATCAAGAACGGCGCCGACGTCATCAAGATGATCGCCTCGGCCGGTGTGCTCTCGGAGGAAGAGGCAGTGGGCGCCCCGCAGTACTCCCAGGAGGAGATGAACGCGGTCGTCGACGAGGCAGCGATGTGGGGTCGCAAGGTTGCCGCCCACGCGCACGGCGCCGAGGCGATCAAGCGCGCTATCAAGGCAGGTGTGGCGTCAGTGGAGCATGCGAGCCTCATCGACGACCAAGGCATTGCCCTCGCCAAGGCGCGCGGCACGTATCTCGTGATGGACATCTACAACGACGATTACATCATGAGCGAGTACAAACGGCTCGGGTACCCGCAGAAGATACTCGACAAGGAGGCGGGGCTCGGCCGCACGCAGCGGGAGAACTTCCGCAAAGCAGCACAGGCGGGTGTGAAGCTGGCATTCGGTACCGACGCGGGCGTGTATCCGCATGGCTGGAACGGCAAGCAGTTCGCGAAAATGGTGGAGTGGGGCCTGACGCCAATGCAGGCGATTCAGACCGCGACGGTGAACGCGGCCGACTTGTTAGGTTGGTCGGATCGTGTCGGCTCGGTGCAGCCGGGCCGCTTCGCCGACCTCGTCGCGGTGGCCGGCGATCCCCTCGCGGACATCCACGAGCTGGAGCGGGTGACGTTCGTAATGAAGGGCGGGGTGGTCTACAAACAGCAGTGAGCGCAATGGACACGGAATCACATCACGACTGGAAACATCACGGCGTACGAATCGTGCACGCCAACGAGCTGGACACGAACACGCCGCAGACCATGGGGATGTCGCGCGCGGCGGCGATCACGTACGCGCGTACGTGCGCGCAGAAGATCTGGGCCGGCACGGTCACGATCAAACCCGATGCCAAGACCGGCGCGCACCACCACGGCGCGCTCGAGAGCGTGATCTACGTGCTACGCGGTCGCGCGCGCATGCGGTGGGGCGACCACCTCGAGTTCGTCGCCGAGGCTGGCCCGGGCGACTTCATCTACGTGCCGCCGTACGTGCCGCACCAGGAGATCAACGCCGCTCACGACGAGCCGCTCGAGTGCGTGCTTGTGCGGAGCGACCAGGAAGCGATCGTGGTCAATCTCGACATCCCCGCAGTGGAGGAACCGGAGACGGTGTACTGGGTGGACCCAATTCACAAGGAACCGGAGACGGGGACCAGGGACTAGGGACTGGGACTGGGGATTGGGGACTGGGGACTGGGCACTGGGAACTGAGGCCCTCTGTCGGGACGACGGCGATTCCTCGACTCGCTGCCGCTCACTCGGAATGACAGGCGCCTTTTGCCGCCTGCCGCCTGCCGCCCGTCGCCCGTCGCCCGTCGCCGGTCAGTCACGCCACCCTAACGAGCGTGAACGAGAAGGTGGATCCCTTGCCGACCTCGCTCTCCACCGTGAGGTCACCACCCATGAGCCGTGCGAGACGCCGGCTGATCGCCAGCCCCAGCCCGGCGCCCTCCGCGCGCCTCGTTAGGCCCGTGTCCAGTTGTACGAACGGCTCGAAGATCCGGTGCAACGACTCCACTGGAATCCCCGGCCCCGAATCGGATACGCGAAGCGTCACTGACTCGTCGCTCGCCTCGTAGCCCACGTCGATCCGACCGCCCGACGGCGTGAACTTCACCGCGTTCGACAACAGGTTCACCAGCACCTGACTGGCCTTGTCGCGCTCACCGAGAACGCTCAGCCCGCGCGGCGCCGTCTCCACCGACAGCGTGATCCCCTTGGCCTCCGCCTGTGGTCGCGTCAACGTGCTTGCGTCCTCGAACAGCTGCGCGACCTGTAGCGTCGCGAAGTCGGTCTCGAGGCCGTTCGCCTCCGACCGCTCGAGATTCAGCACGTTGTTCACGAGCGACAGCAGATGTTGACCGCTCCGGCGAATGCGTGCCATCGCCTCCCGTTGCGCTTCCGAGACGGGACCGTGAACACCCATCTCCACCAACTCGCTGTAGCCGAGGATCGCGTTGAGTGGAGTGCGCAGCTCGTGGCTCATGACAGCGAGAAACTGCCCCTTGGCCCGGCTCGCCGCTTCCGCGTCGCAGCGCGCGGCCTCGCTCTCGCGATAGAGGCGGGCATTGTCCACCGCGACGGCAGCCCGCTGCGCGACCTCGCCCGCGAGCGATACGTCCGCGGCATCGTACCGGCGGCCCGATTCGGCAGAAGCGAACGACATGAGGCCTAACGTATGCCCGCGCGCCGAGAGCGGTGCCAGGATCGCCGACGTCGGATGCAGTGCGCGAACGACGGTGCGGTGCTCCGGGTTCCTCGCCAGACGCTGCAGCCACTCCTCATCGATCTCCGCGACGAGCATCGGCTCACCCTTCTCGAGTGCCTCACGCGACGGGTGCCCGTCGTGGTTCGCGCCCGGGTAGAAGCGAGCGGTCTGTTGGAGCAGCGCCGCCTTCGCGGGGTCCCGATGCGCGTACCCGACCCGCTGGATTGCCCCCGCGTCGTCGAGCAGATCGATCATGACGAAGTCAGCGAACGACGGCACCGCGAGCTGCGCCACTCGCTGTAGCGTGGCTTCGTAGTCGAGCGACGCGAGCGCCGCGCTGGCGTCGGCGAGGAACTTGAGCCGCCGACCAGCTTCCTCGGCCGATGCGCGCGCGACGCCCTCCGCGTCGTACAGCACGGCACGCCGCAATGCCTGGGCACACTGTCGCGCGACGGCCAGCAGGAGGTCACGGTCCTCCGGTGTTACCCGAATCGGACTGTGGAAGCTCAGGCCTAACGCGCCGAAGCTGCGCCCCTCCGCTTCCAGCGGGACCGAGATCGACACGGGATAGCTCAGCGGCCGCCCCTCGTCCATTCCCGGGTAGAGACG
>JAJKIV010000330.1 GCA_021154285.1 Gemmatimonas sp.
CGACATTTCTTCCCCCGCCGCCAGTCGCCCGTCGCCAGTCGCCCGCCCAATCGATCCCGCGATGATGCTGACGCTAGCATGGCTCGCCGGCATGCTCTGGATGTCCGGTCGCCTCCTCGTCGGCGTGGCGAACGTGAGACGCATCGTCCGCCGTTCCGTGCCCGCCGATGACGACTGGCAGGAGCTGGCCGACGAGGCGCGAGCCTCCATCGGGGCCGAGGCGGACGTTCGGATCGTGATCAGCGCGGAGGCCGCGATGCCGTTCACCTCCGGCTTGTTCCGCCCGGTGATCGTGCTGCCCGACTCGGCCTCGGATTGGACGACGGAACGACGTCGCTCGGTCCTCCTTCACGAGCTCGCACACGTGCGACGTCGTGACCTCGTGACGAACGCCATCGTTCAGCTGGCGTGCGTGGTGTACTGGTTCCATCCGCTCGTTAGGCTCGCCGCACGCCACGTGCGGATCGAGGCGGAGCGCGCCTGCGACGCGCTGGTCGTGGCGGCGGGCACGCGGCCGTCGGACTACGCGGGCGACCTCCTGGAGATCGCCCGTACCATGCGCTCGTCTGCAACTGCAACCGTGGCATTGGCGATGGCACGCCGGTCCGACTTCGAAGGCCGGCTGCTCGCGATTCTCTCCCCAGACACAGGACGTAACGTGCTCACCGCAACACGGGCCGCGCTGGTCGCGCTGTCCTTCGCCGCGCCCGCCGTGGCGATCGCCGCCGCCGTTCCCGCCGCCCCGGCGACACCTAACGCTGAAGTCCGCAACATCAATCGAGAGGCCGCCGCCTCATCGGCGTCGCACGAGGCGGACGCCGAACCAGCCGCATCAGTCGATGGTGTGGCCGAGCACGTTCTGCAGGAAGTTCCGGCAACGGAGCGACAAGCGCCCGCCGTAACGCAGAAGCGCGACACCGCAGTGCCCGCGCTCCTGTCCGTCCTCAAGGACGAGGACGTGTCCGTGCGCCTGGCGGCCGTCCAATCGCTCGGCAACCTGTCCGACCCACGGGCCGTCGACGCGCTCGTGCAGGCGCTGAAAACCGACACCGACGCCCGGGTGCGCGAGGCCGCGGCCGAGGCGCTCGGCGAGATCAAAGACAAGCGTGCCGTCCCGGGACTCATCGCCGCCCTCGGGTCGGAGAAAGTCAGCGCGGTGCGCGCGAAGATCGCCTCGGCGTTAGGCGAGATCAAGGACAAGCGTGCGGTGGAAGCGCTCGGCACCGCCGTGCGCGACCAGGACGCCGAAGTCCGACGTGAGTCCGTGTCTGCCCTCGGCGAGCTCGAGTCGGCGGCCGCCGTCCCGATGCTGATTCCCGCGCTCAAGGACGCGGACATCGAGACGCGAAAGGAGGCCGCGTCGGCGCTTGGCGAGATCCAGAGCAAGGACGCGGTCGACGCGCTCATTCCCGTCACGAAGGACGCAAACGTCGAGGTCCGGAAGCAGGCCGTGGAGGCACTCGGACAGATCCAGGACAAGCGCGCGCTGCCGGCGCTCGAGGCGGCGGTCCGCGACGCGAACATCGAGGTCCGACGCCAGGCAATCGAGTCGATCGGACAGCTCGACGAGCTGAAACAGGCGCCGCCCGCGCTGATCGCCGCGCTCAAGGACGAGGACCACGAGGTGCGGAAGGCGGCGGCGGAAGCGCTGGGCAACATGGAGGACGAGGACGCGGTTCCGGCGCTCGTACCGCTCACCAAGGACGCCGACATCGAGGTGAAGCGGGCTGCCGTCGAAGCGCTGTCCAGCATTGGCGGCGCACGCTCGGTCGAAGTCATGGCCGGGCTGCTCAAGGACGGTGACCCGGAGATCCGCAAGCTCGCCGCCGAAGCGCTCGGCAAGAAGCGTTAGGCGAGGACGGGGAGGCACTATGAGACACGCGATTGGATGGCTCGTTGCGGTGCCCGCGGTCGTCATCGGGGCAACGATGGTTGCGCGAGCGAGTGGTGGGTCGAACGCAGGAGTGGCGAACGAGCCGTGGGTCTTTGTGCCGCTCCCCGCGTCGACGTTTCAGTCCGCACCGCGGCAGCAACCGGCCGATTCGGCCCGTGTGCGTGCGCTCCTGCAGGCGGCGCGCGGGACGAATGCACTCGTCTGCGAGCTCGCGGCGAGAACAGTCGATGGGCGCTCCGGTTGGTCGAGCGACGGCGTGTTCACCGCCGGCGGAGCTGCCGACTCAGTCGCCGGCAACCTCATGGAGTGGGTTCACGACCGGGAGATCAGCGCGGCGACCGTACCGCTCCTGCGTGCGGCCATCGGCGATTCCGACTGGTGCGTTCGACGGATCGCCGCGCCGATCCTTGGGCGTGTACACGATCCGTCAGCAACGCAGGCGATGCTCGCGGCGCTTGCCGCGACGGAGCCCGGAACGCGCGAGATGGTCGCACTCGCGCTCGGCTTCGCTGGCGACACGCACACCGTCGCGCCGCTCGTCGCCCGGCTGCGCGACGAGTCGCCGCGCGTGCGGGCGACGGCAGCATGGGCGTTAGGCGAGATGGAGAGTAAGACGGCGGTGCGCGCGCTCATTGAGGTGCTCAAGGACGCGGACGCCAGCGCGCGGGAGAGCGCGGCCCATGCGCTCGGAGAAGTGAAGGACACGGCCGGGATCGTCCCGCTGACGGACGTGCTGAAATCGGATCGTGAGCCGGCGGTGCGCCGCGCGGCCGCGCGTGCGCTAGGCGAGATATCGGGGTAGCATCCAGAAACATCCAGGAACGCTCACCGCCTCGCCCGATACCGCGTCAACATAAACCCGTTCGGATAGGACTTCACCTCTTCCAGCGAGAGGTCCAACTCAGGCACCGGCCCATCGAACAGCGGAATCCCCGCACCAAGGATCACCGGGTTCACCTTGAGAATCAGCTCGTCGATCTCGGAGAACACCGCGGCCGCGAGCACGCCGCCACCACACAGCCAGATGTCCTTGCCCGGCTCCCGCTTGAGTCGCCGCACGTACTCGAGCGGATCGCTCCGCACGAGCGTCACGTCGGGCGACCGCGACACGGCCATGCTCCGCGAGAACACGTACTGCTCGAGATGCGGGTACGGGCTCGTCACGCCGAACGGCAAACCGACGTCGTAGGTCTTTCGGCCCATCAGCACGGCGTCGACCCAGTTGCGTGCGGGACGGACGCCGAGGGCGTCGCGGAGATGCGCGGGCACGGTTTCCGGATAGGTCTTCACCAGGTCCGTGAGGTGCGCTCCCTCCGCGAGGAAGAAGTCGAAGGAACCGTCCTCGCGCGCAATGAAACGGTCGACCGTGCAGGCGACGAAATACTTGAGCTCACGCATGGCGGGACCTCCGAGCAGGTGCCACGACCAGCCTAACGCCTGGCCTGCGGAAGCAACCAAGATGTCGCCACCCTGCACGTCGTGCCAGGAATGGCCCCGCGCGCTTCATGTCCCTGAAAGCCGGGGACGCGCATGGTGGCGGGTGCAGAAACGCTGTCGTAAGTATCCCTGGTCCGCGAGGACACCGGAATACTTCCGCACCCAACCAGGAGGTGTCATGTCCCGTCCACGCCACGGCCCACGTCAATCTTCGATCCTCCTTCCGCTCGTGTTCCTCGCCCCGATCTTCGCCGCCTGTTCGGATAGCGCCGATCGCATGCTCGCTCCCGGCAACCCCTCACTCAGTCGGACGGCCGGGCCTGCCCTGCACGTTTCGACGACGGGGATCGATGTCGGAGACTGCACGGCCACCCCATGCCGCACGATCAACTACGCCATCTCGCAGGCCTCGGCCGGTGACGTAATCTCCGTCGCCGCCGGGACCTACAGCGAAAGCGTGAGCATCACGAAACGGCTGTCGCTCGTCGGAAACGACGCGACCATTGACGCCACGGGACAGTCATCACCACCGAACGCGATCGTTATCTCGGGGGCGGCCTCGGAGGGCACGACCGTCACCGGCTTCACCGTGCAGCACGCGGGGCTCGAGGGGATCTTCGTCGTACAGACCTCGCGAATCACCATCGAGAACAACCTTGTTCGCGAGAACGACACGTACGGACCCTTCAATCCGCTCTGCGCCGATCAGCCGGATGACTGCGGGGAGGCCATCCATCTTCAGACCGTAACCAACGCCATTGTCCGCCATAACGTCGTACGGGACAACGTCGGCGGCATCCTGCTAACCGACGAAAACGGGCCGACGTCGGGCAACATGATCAGCGACAATAGCGTCCTAGACAACACGCTCGACTGCGGGATCACGCTCGCGTCGCACTGGTTCAGTCTCCAGGCGCCTGCTGCCCCGGATGTCGCTGGCGTCTATCGCAACACGGTGCAGCACAACACCTCGAACGGAAACGGCGCCGCAGGCATCGGCGTGTTCGCTGGCCCGCCGGGCGCGGCCGCGTGGGGCAACACGCTCGTCGGCAACACCGCGATGAACAATGGGGCGGGCGGCATCATGATTCACAGTCACACCCCCCTCCAGTTCGTAGACAACAACGTCGTCACGAACAACACACTTTCGGGGAACGGAATCGACGCCGACAACCCGATCGATGATGCACCGACGGGCATCAGCATCTTCAGCGCGGTGGTTCCCATCCCCAGCACGGTGGTCGCGGGCAATCGGGTCACCGGCGAACACTACGGGATCGTTTCCTACAACGCGGTGAAGCTGTCGGGGCTCCCCAGCAACAAGCTCGACGTGCCGGTACCGACGCGAATTCAGTGAGAGGGCGTTAGGCGCCTGGCGGCTGGCGACGGCTAGAAAACGAGACCCTCGCGACGCGATTCTCTCTGAGAGCGACGTCCCGAGGGTTTCTCGCTTTCTACCCCTTCCCGCTTCCCGGCGACTCCTTCCTGCGTAGTATTGTGCGCATGTTGCGCATCACCCTTGCCGCCGTGCATCTCGTCGCCCTCGGCCTCGGCCTCGGCGCAGTCCTCGCCCGCGGGACGGCGCTCCGGGAATCGGCCAGCAACGCCGCGCTGAGACGAGCGTTCCGGTCGGACACGACGTGGGGCATCGCCGCGCTTCTATGGATAGCGACCGGCGTCTGGCGCGTGGTCGCCGGCATCGAGAAGCCGACCGCGTACTACCTCGCGAACCCGGTCTTCCACGCCAAGATGGGGCTGTTTCTGCTGATCCTGCTGCTCGAAGCCTGGCCGATGGTGACGCTCATGCGGTGGAGGCGGAACTTCAGCGCCGGCGAGTCGGCCGAGCGGCTCATGACCATGGGTGCGGGTCGCCGGATCGCGACGATCAGCCACATCGAGGCGCTCCTGGTGATCGCGATGGTCTTCGTGGCCGTGGCGATGGCGCGCGGTTTTGGGTCGAGACCTGGGTAGCCACGAACTCGGTAGATGCCTCCCACATCTAGAAAATGAGAAAAGAATGAAGGAATCCTTGCGAGTTTGCCGCTTTACCGAGCAGGGAGCCGACCCGAATAATCCGCTCGATACGCGGAATCCGAACAGCCCTTCGTCGTAGATGTCAGGCACGTCAGGCACGTCGGACCAACTGCCTCAACTCCAACGGAGTACGATCATATGGACACCACCCGGCGCGACTTCCTCGGCACAATGGCGATGAACGCCGCGATGTTGGGCGCCATGCCGTTGTCGTTCGACCTCGCCTCGGCCGCGGCGGTCGCCGCACCGGCCCAGGGCGAGAAGTGGGACCTGAGCTGGGTCAACAGGGTCACCGGGAAGCACAAGGCAGTCTTCGACGTCCCCGAGGTCGACAGCGGATATGGCGTCTGGAGAGCGACGATCTGGGGCAAGCAGTACCAGGAGGTGATGGGCGTGGCCCCGAAGGACCTCTCGTCCGTGCTGGTGCTGCGGCACAACGGGATCACGCTCGCGATGCAGCAGGCGTTCTGGGACAAATACGGGATCGGCAAGGCGAAGAATGCGCTCGACCCGGTCACGCAGAAGCCCACGGACAAGAACCCGGCACTCCTGTCGTCGTCACGCGGCGAGATTCCGGAGATGTTCGACGCCATGGCGCTCGACAAGTTCATTTCTCGCGGCGGCATCGCGCTCGGCTGCAACCTCG
>JAJKIV010000331.1 GCA_021154285.1 Gemmatimonas sp.
CCGCCATCGTGCTCCGTCGGTGAGCCGAGAAAATCCTATCGCGGCGAGCACTCGTTTCCGCTGATCCTCCAGAACATCCATCGCTACTTCCTGTACATCGCGATCCTGTTCCTCTTCCTGCTTGCGTGGGACGTGTGGCAGGCGATGTGGTTCACGAACGCCGCGGGCCAGACGACCTTTGGCATCGGCGTCGGGACGATCCTGCTCGCCGTGAACGTCGTGCTGCTATCGAGCTACACGTTAGGCTGCCACTCGTTTCGCCACGTGATCGGCGGCTACCTCGATCGCCTCGCGGGGCGCCCCGTGCGACAGCGGATGTACGCGGGCTGCAGCGCGCTCAATCGGCGGCACATGATGTTCGCCTGGATGAGCCTGTTCTCCGTCGCCTTCTGCGACATTTATATCCGTCTCTGCTCCATGGGGATCTGGAGCGACTGGCGAATTCTCTAAGCCGATCGCATGCCCGACTTCGAAACGATAGATCACGACGTGCTGGTTATTGGCGCCGGTGGCGCCGGGCTGCGCGCTGCCATCGCGGCCGCCGCCGAAAACGTGAAGGTCGGCCTCGTGTGCAAGTCGCTCCTTGGCAAAGCACACACGGTGATGGCGGAAGGCGGCATGGCCGCGTCACTCGCCAACGTCGACGACCGCGACAACTGGCGCGTCCACTTCGCCGACACCATGCGCGGCGGCCAATACCTCAACAACTGGCGCATGGCCGAGCTGCACGCGAAGGAAGCGCCGGATCGCGTGCGCGAGCTCGAGGCGTGGGGCGCGCTGTTCGACCGCACGCCGGACGGCCGCATCCTGCAGCGCAACTTCGGCGGGCATCGATATCCGCGCCTCGCACACGTCGGGGATCGCACGGGACTCGAGATGATCCGCACACTGCAGGATCATGCGGTCTACCTCGGCATTGACGTGCACATGGAGTGCACGGTCGTCACACTGTTCAAGGACGGCGACCGCGTGAGCGGCGCGTTCGGCTATGACCGCGAGCGCGGACGCTTCAAGGTCTTTCGCGCCAAGGCCATCGTGCTCGCGACCGGCGGCATCGGCCGCGCGTTCAGCATAACGAGCAACAGCTGGGAATACACGGGCGACGGCCAATCGCTGGCCTATCACGCCGGCGCCGTGCTGCAGGACATGGAGTTCGTGCAGTTTCACCCGACCGGCATGGTGTGGCCACCCAGCGTGAAAGGCATCCTCGTCACGGAAGGCGTGCGCGGCGAGGGCGGCGTTCTCACGAACAAGAACGGCCGTCGCTTCATGTTCGACGACATTCCCGAGAACTACCGCTCGCAGACGGCCGACAACGAGGAAGAAGGCTGGCGCTACACGCAGGGCGACAAGAACGCGCGCCGCCCGCCCGAGCTGCTGACGCGCGACCACGTGGCGCGCTGCATCGTGCGCGAGGTGCGCGAAGGCCGCGGCAGCCCGCACGGCGGCGTGTTCCTCGACATCGCGTGGATCAAGGCCAAGCTGCCTAACGCCGCGGAGCACATCAAGAAAAAGCTCCCGAGCATGTACCATCAGTTCAAGCAGCTGGCGGACATCGACATCACGACGACGCCCATGGAGGTCGGCCCGACCACGCATTACGTCATGGGCGGCATTCGCGTCGACGGCGATTCGCAGATGTCCACGGTGCCCGGGCTATTCGCTGCCGGCGAGTGTGCCGCCGGACTGCATGGAGCCAACCGCCTTGGCGGAAACTCGTTGTCCGACCTGCTCGTGTTTGGAAAACGCGCGGGCGAATATGCGGCGACGTTCGCACGGGAGCGCGGCGCGGTGACGATCGACAAAGGCGCCGTCGACGACGCCTCGCGCTTCGCGCTCGCGCCGCTCGAGCGCGCCGGCAACGGCTCGGGCGACGGGCCATACCAGATCCAGCACAAGCTGCAGGGAATCATGCAGGAGGGCGTCGGGATCGTGAGGCGTGACGCTGAAATGCGGAAAGCGCTGGATGCCGTGCTCGCGATGGAGCAGGAGGCAGAGCGCGTGTCCGTACCCGGGAACCGCGAGTACAATCCGGGGTGGCACACCGCGCTGGATCTGCGAAACCTGCTCACGATCTCCGAGGCCATCGCTCGCGCGGCGATCGATCGAAAGGAGAGCCGCGGCGGGCACTTCCGCGATGACTACCCGGACAAGGACCCGACCTACGGGACGTTCAACACCACGCTCAGCAAAGCGGCGGATGGGTCGATGCACCTGGAGCGCATACCGATTCCGCCAATGCCGGCGGAGCTCAAAGCGGTAATCGAGGAAAATAAATGAGCACAAGTGCGACGTTTCGTGTCTGGCGCGGCGACGAGACGAAGGGCGAGCTTGTCGACTACAAGACGCCCGTGTCGGAAGGCATGGTCGTGCTCGATGCCATTCATCAGATTCAGGCCGAGCAAGCCAACGACCTCGCTGTCCGCTGGAACTGCAAGGCAGGCAAATGCGGCTCGTGCTCGGCCGAAATCAACGGGAAGCCGAAGCTCATGTGCATGACGCGGCTCTCGGAGCTCCCGCTCGACAAGCCGGTGACGGTCGAGCCAATGCGCTCGTTCAAGCCGATTCGCGATCTCGTGACCGACGTGTCGTGGAACTTCCGGGTCAAGAAGGAGATCAAGCCGTTCAAGCCCCGGACGCCGGACGCACCAGACGGCACGTGGCGGATGGCCCAGTCCGACGTCGATCGCGTACAGGAGTTCCGGAAGTGCATCGAGTGCTTCCTCTGCCAGGACGTCTGTCACGTGCTGCGCGATCACAAGAAGCACGAGGAGTTCATCGGCCCGCGCTTTCTCGTGTACGCCGCCGCCCTCGAGATGCATCCGCTGGACGTCGAGGACCGCGTCGCCGACTTGAAGCGTGAGCACGGCATCGGCTACTGCAACATTACGAAGTGCTGTACGAAGGTCTGTCCGGAAAGCATCACGATCACCGACAACGCGATCATCCCGCTCAAGGAGCGCGTGGTCGATGAGTTCTACGACCCGTTAGGCAAGCTGGTGAAGATTTTTTCGCGGCGAAAGAAGGACGCCTGACCCACGCCCGGTTCACCGGAGGTTCCGTGTTCACCCTCAAACGCATCTCGGCATCCGGCGTCCCCGCCGCGCTACAGAAAGCCGAACGCTATCGCCTGCTGAACGACTCTTCCGCGGCCGAAAGCATCTGTCGCGACATCATAGAGGTTGATCCCGACAACCAGCAGGCGCTCATCGTGCTGCTGCTGTCGATCACGGACCAGTTCCCCGATGAGCTCGGCGATGCGCTCCGCAGGGCGCGCGAGGTGCTGCCGCTCCTGCGCGACGAGTACAAGCGTGCGTACTACGCGGGCATCATCTGCGAGCGTCGCGCGAAGGTGCAGCGCCGGCAGTCGACGCCGGGCTCCGGATCCATGGCGTACGACTCGTTTCACGAGGCGATGGAGTGGTACGAGAAGGCGGAGTCGATGCGCCCGAGCGGCAACGACGAGGCGATCCTCCGGTGGAATACCTGCGCGCGCGTCCTCGCGTCCGACGACCACCTCCGCCCGCGCCCGGTCGAACAGTACGAGCCGGTCCTCGAAGACTGAGAGAAAATGGGGTCAGGGTCGAATGTCATCATTCCAACGCGGGCGCGTTGGAATGATGACATTCGACCCTGACCCCATTTTGCCCACATTCGCCAATAACGACCATGCAAGCGCCGAATATCCTGGAATGGCAGTTCTACCACAATTCGCTCCAGGCCTGGCTCGTCGCCGGCATCGTCTTCGTCGTGGTCGGCACGACGCTGTTGATCGTGCGGACGTTGCTGGCGCGCCGACTCGAGAAGGTCGCCGCGCGCACCAGCACGACCGCGGATGACGCCGTCGTCGACCTGCTTCGCCGCACGCGCTACTTCTTCATCCTCGCCGCTGCCGTCGCGGGCGCGACCTTCTTCCTCGATCTTCCCAAGCGCGCACTGGCGGTCCTGCACGTCCTCGGCACGATCGCGCTCATCATCCAGTTCGCGATCTGGAGCAATGGCCTCATCAACTTCTGGTTCCAGAACTACGCCGTACGGAAGGCGGATTCGGATGTCGCCAGCAGGACCACGATCGCCGCGTTCAGCTTCGTCGCCCGCGCGATCATGTGGACCATTCTCCTCCTGGTCGCCCTCAACCGGCTCGGGGTCGATATCACGGCGCTCGTCACCGGGCTTGGTGTCGGCGGCATCGCGGTCGCCCTCGCCGTCCAGAACGTGCTCGGCGACGTGTTCGCTGCGCTCGCCATCGTGCTCGACAAACCGTTCGTCGTAGGCGACGCGATTTCCGTCGACACGCTCTCGGGAACCGTGGAGCACGTCGGCCTCAAGACGACGCGCATCCGGAGCGTGAACGGCGAGCAGCTCATCTTCTCGAACACCGACCTGCTCAAGAGCCGGATCCGCAACTTCAAGCGCATGCAGGAGCGCCGCGTCGTGTTGACGATCGGGGTCTCCTACGATACGCTGCCGGAGACCGTTGAGCGCATTCCCGCCATGCTCCGCGAGGCCGTGGAGGCACAGCAGCAGGTGCGGTTCGACCGGTCGCACTTCATGAGCTACGGGGAGTCGGCGCTCGTGTTCGAGACGGTCTACTTCGTGTTGACGGCCGACTACCTGACGTTCGCGAACGTGAATCAGGCCGTGAACCTGGCCGTGCTGCGAACGTTTTCGGCGGAAAAGATCGACTTTGCGTTTCCGACTCGGACGATCGTCGTCCGCGGCGGGGCGGCAGCGACGGTGCCGGCGCCCGCCTAACGGCAGCCGAGCGGCGCCGCAGCAGCGATGGCCGCGGCGCCACGCGGCGAGACAGCCGCCACCGCGCGGCGGAGAATCGCATCGCGCAGCTCCGACTGCGCGTGCTGGGCAAAGGCGGGATTCCACGCATTGCCCATCAGCGCCCTGACCTGCCACGGCGCGTGCTCCGACGTTGCCGCGTAGTGCGTGCGACGGGCGAGCATCCCGCGGGCGCGAGCGTCGGCCGCTTCGACGAGCACGCGGACCCGCTCGTCCGCGATCCGACCATCCAGCGAGTTTTCCCGGCAACCGGAGCCTAACGCGATGAGCGCCCGCGCGCTGGCCTCGCCACTCGGCGCGACGATCTCGGCACCCGATCGCGTCGCCAGGCCGATTCGCCGGTCGGCGCCGGTCAGCGGCGCCTCCAGAACGCGACGCGTGAGCTCAGCAACAGGCACCGATCGGCCACGCCCGTGAGTTTCGACGAACCACGCGCGCGTCGCCGGTGTCACGAGCGTCATCTCGTCGAGCGCGCGGATCATCGCCTCCGCACCATCGCGCGCTACCTCCGGCGCCGCGACGGCGCCATAGCCGGTGAGCACACCATCCTGCACCGCCGACAGGTAGCCGTTCATCCGCCCGTCACGGGCGAGGGCCGCGCTCACGAACCAGTCCATGTTGCGCGCGAACACCTCGGTGGGACGAGTGCTCGGCATCGGCCGCGCGCCGTCCGTGCCTAACGAGCTCTCGCCCGGCCCGGCGTCGCTCAGCTCGAGCATCGACGCTGCCAGACGGTCGCGGTACTGGCGCACCGCGCGGTCCGTGCTGTACGTGCCGCGCAGACCGTAGCGCGTCCGCGCCGACTGCCAGTCGAGATCGTGGGCGATCTCGTGCGCCATGACACCGGCGCTCGTTCCAATCGGGAAAAACACTGTCCGCGTGGCCGGATCGTGCATGGCCAGTGCGGCGTCGCGCATCGGGCTCTCGCCGAAGTGGACACCCAGGCCGCGCACCCCCAGCGCCGGGAGAACCCGCTGCAGGTCCGACAGCGCGGAGCCGAGCATGCGGAGATAGTACGGCCGCCAAACCGTGGGGACTTCGGCGTCGAAGCTCACGGACGCGAGGCCAAAGCGGTCCTTGAGATCCGGCACCGACGGCCCGCCATCGCCCGGGAACCACACACGCTCCTGCCCATACACGCGCATCGACACAGCCGCCCAGAGCACCGCCAGCGCAGCCTGAGAGTCGTGGACGGTGTCTCGCGCAACGAACAGCGAATACTCCGCCGCCAGCGATTCCTCGTTCACGGCGCGGTTCACGAACCGGCCGATCGCGTTGTTGAATGCTTCTTCGGGAGACCCCGGCTCGGCGGCGACGAAGCGGACCGGTCGAACCGTGCTGGTGACGGCGACCGTAACCGGGGCCTGCGGCGGCGCTGCGCGCACCGCCGTGACCCAGGCCAGCCGCCGCGCAGCCTCCGAAGGCAGAGCCGCATCGAAAGCGGACGTAGCGGCCGCAGTGTCCTGTACCGCATTTCGCTCGAGGGCCGCGATCGCGTCGAGCTCCCGCGTAACGCCCGGGACGTGCTGCAGCGCATCGCGCTCCACGTCCGACCTGAGCGTATCCATGAGCGGTCGCTCCACGGTGAACCGGCGCTCCAGGCGCCACACCGGGATGAGGCCCAGTGGATCCACCCGATTCCGGCGAGCCGTCGCCAGCAGCCGAATGACGTCACCGCGCGCGAGCGCGCGGTCGCGCGCCAGGGCGGCTGCCTGTGTGCCAAGCCAAGGGCCTCGCCGGCCAAGCGAGCCGGCGGCCGCAGCCAGGCGGTACGCCTCGCGAATCGTCAGCTCGCCGCCGCGTGGATCCGCCGCGCTACCAACCACGCTGTCGATGAGCGCGATGTGGCGAGCCGCCAACCTGGGCGGCAGCTCTGGGAGCGTGGCACCAGCGAGAGCGAGCGCCGCACCCGGCGCGTGATATGAGTTCCCGTCGAGGGTCCGCTGCAGGATCGCGTAGGTAACCAGGTGGCGAACCGAATCGGTCAGCAGCGAATCAACGAGCGCATAGTCGATGAGCCGGAAGGGGCTGCCGAGCCCCAGGCGCAGGCGCTCGAGATAGCCGCCCGCCACGGCGTCCGCGACCGAGATGGATTCCGCAGGGGTCGTCGCCAGCTTCCGATCCAGCTGCTGCGCGAACTCGCTCCCCAGCCGCATCTCTCGCGCGACTTCGCGCGTCATCGGCACGTGCCGCGAC
>JAJKIV010000332.1 GCA_021154285.1 Gemmatimonas sp.
CGTCTCCCGTCTCCCGTCTCCCGTCTCCCTGCAGTCCTGTTCGAGTGCCACACCTTCGATCGCCCCTCGCGGATCTCGTCCATCGTTCGCCCCGTTGTCACGGACGTGTCGTGCTCGCTCGCATCCCAGCCCGACACGGCATCCGCGTCGCGATGCTTGATCAGGAGCCATTGCGGCTTCCCCTCGCCGCGGCTCGCCATTCGCACCAGCGCGAACGAGCCGCGAAGTCGCTCGCCGTGAAACGTGACCTTGATGTCGCCTCGCTCGAAGCCGCGTCGCAGCGCGTCCATGCTTCCTTCATCCGGCTCGTACGTGCCGCGATCCCAGAGCATCACCGTACCGCCGCCGTATTCGCCGGCCGGGATCGTCCCCTCGAACGTGTTGTACTCCATCGGGTGATCCTCGACCTGCACCGCGAGGCGGCGCTGTGTCGGGTCGAGCGACGGGCCTTTCGGCACCGCCCAGCTCTTCATCACCCCGTCCAGCTCGAGCCGGAGGTCGTAGTGCAAATGGCTGGCGGCGTGCTTCTGCACGACGAACTGGAGCCGCCTAACGCCCCGCGACCGCGGCGGTTCGCCCCGAGCGGCGCCCTCCGGCTCCTTCGTCCGCGTGAAGTCGCGCTTCGCGCGATACTCGCGCAGCGTGGCGTTCCCGCGCGCCGCGCGCGCCGCCTTCTTCCGTGTCGCCACTCCCTCCCTCCGACTCCGGTCTCGCGTCTATGCCGTCTTCTTCTGGCGGCTTCGGCCGCCGGACGTTCGTCGCGCCGTTTTGGCCACGCGCTTCTTGCCGCCCGTGCCCTCCGCCCCCTTCGTTGCCTCCTCGAGACTCGCCTGCAACCGGGACATGAGGTCGAGCACCTTCGAGTCTTCGTCCTCATCCGGCAAGGCCTCGGCCGCCGTGACCTTCTTACCCTTCATCTTCGCGCGGATAAGCTTCATGAGGTTCGCGCGGTAGTCGTCGGTGTACCGCGCCGGATCGAACGGCTCCGCGAGATTCTCCACGAGCTGTTTGGCCATCGTCAGCTCTTGCTCGCGCAGCATCCCGGTGCCGGGGAACGAATAATCGCCGATGTCGACCAGCTCGTTGGCGAATCGCATCAGCTCGGCCACGAGCGCTTCGCCGACGACGCGCACGCCGGCCAGGTGCTGCGTGCGCCGGATGATGACCTTGCCGATCCCGACGACGCCGGTCTGTCGCATGGCTTCGCGAAGCAGCGCGTACGGCTTGTCGCCGCCCTTGGCGGGCAGGAGGTAGTACGGCGTCTCGAAGTACCGCGGGTCGATCTCGTTCTCGCGTACGAAGTCGATGATGTCGATCGTCTTGGAGGAGTCGAGCGCGGCCTTCTTGAAGTCGTCATCGGTGAGCACGACGAACTTCCCTTTCTCGTACTCGTATCCTTTCACGATCTCGCTCCACGGTACCGGCTCGCCGTCGGTCTGGCAGACTCGCTCGTACTTGATCGGCGACATGTCCTCCGCGTGAAGCATCCGGAAGCTGATGTGATCGCTGCGAACCGCCGTCTTCATCTCGACGGGAACGTGCACCAGTCCGAAAGTGAGTGACCCCTTCCAAATCGACGCCATCGCTCGGACCTGTGGTTGAGGGTGATACTGCTGCGCTCCGCATCGAGAAAGAAAGCAAGCCCAGTGCCGTCTGTGGAAAGCCACATTTGTGATACATGCGAACATCGACCGAACGACGGACCGCATCGCTGGCCAGGCTGATCAACGTCGCGCTCGAGCGTGGCATCATCGACATGGGTCAACGCGACCAGCTCGCCAAGCTTTCCGCCGAGCTCACCGGGGCGCGGGAGCAATCGCACGAGGAGGCTGACGACACGGCCTCCAGGCGCGAGGTGCAGCGCGGCTTCAACGCGATCACGGTCGCGTACTCGCTCGGCGCCCTGCTCGTGCTCTTCGCGCTCGCGTGGTTCCTCCTCGAGCGATGGAAGGATCTCGGGCCGTTCGGCGTCCTCGTCGTCGCGCTGATCTATGCGGCGGCTTTCGCTGGCGTCGGCACGCTGCTGCGACGGCGAGGATTCGACGTCGCCGGCGGGCTCGCGATCGTGCTCGCGGTATCGATGACACCGGTGTGGGCGTGGGCGATTCTTCGTCTCATGGGCGAGATGCCCGACCCGGCGGTATACACCGACCCGCTGTCTCGTTACGAGCCGTACGTGGCGTCGCGCTTCATGGTGCTCGAGCTCGCGACGATCGGCGTCGCACTGGTGGCGATTCGGCGCGCGGCCTTCTCCGTGCTCGGCGCGCCAATCGCGGTGGCGCTGGTGGCGCTGCTGCTGCATCTCGGGCAGGCGTTAGGCAATCCGCGTTTCGCCTGGTACACTGGCCCGTACTACGCGTGCGTGGTCGCGTCCGCGATGATCACGATCGGCTACGCAGTGGAGCGGCGCCAGCCGCCGCGTGAGGATTACGCGTTTTGGGTCTACCTCGCCGGCCTGGTCATGCTGCTCGTGGCGTACGTCTCGGTCTGGTCGTACATCGGTCGGTGGCGGCATGCGCTCCCGCTCGTTGCCGTCGCACTGGTTACCGCGTCGCTCTATCTTCGGCGTCGCACGTTCCTCGTGGCCGGTGGCGTCGCGGCATTCGGCTACCTGGGCTATCTGGCCTTCGACGTATTTCGACGGGTCATCGCGCTGCCGATCGCGCTGGCGACGCTCGGATTGCTGGTGATCGTGAGCACGGTGTGGATGCAGCGGCGCTTCCCCAAGCTCGTCGCTCGCGTGAGTCGCGAAGACGCTGACGGCGTCAAAACGCTTCCCACCGGCGCGCTTGCCGTGCTCGGACCCCTCGTGATCGCCTTCACGGCACTGGTGTTTGCCGGGCGCGAGGCAGAAGAGCGCACGGTTGACCGGGAATGGCGAAACACATTCTACGAGCGCCGGACACGGAACGAGGTTCGTCGTCAGAAGCTCGCCGCGCCCGCGAAGACCTCGCCTCCCGTCGATACGACACGCGGATCAGCCAGATAAGTCTGGCGGAACCCTTTCCGCCCCTGGTGTACCGAAACCACTCCCAGGACCCCGACGTAGAGCCACGGGCTACCCCTCCTCGTCCCCTCAGGAGCACCGATGTTTTCGGCAGTCCTCGCACTAGCGTTGGCATTCGATCAGCAGGTTCAGGTCCGCGTAGGCGGAAAGCCCGACAGCACGCAGGGCCAAAAGGTCCTGGCTGATACGATCGAGGACGGGAAGGACAAGAAGCGCGAGCGAAAACGCATTCCCGTGACGCCGGAGCTCGAGGCGACGGCGTTCAAGGACCCGGCGGCGCGTGCGCTGCTCAAGCAGGCGCGCGAAGCACGCATGCGCCAGGACTCGGCGCTGCTCGCGTACGACGCGACGGCCTACCAGCGCATCTCCGCCGGCCTTGGCTTCCGTGCATTCGGCCGGGACCGCCTGTTGTTCCGAACCGAGAACGTGTCGCGCGTACGGTGGTCCCGCGAGAACGGTGCGTGGGTCGACCTCAAGGGCGCGCGTACCGTGATTCCAATGGTGAAGCACCTTGATGACGATGACGACATGGACCCCGACGAGATGTCGCCCATCCCGTATTACCCAGGGCGCGAGGCGCTCTGGATCGGGAACGGCGTCGCGAAAGCCGAGGTCGACCCCGAGGACATGATCCACCCGCTGGCCGTCGGGTCGGAGGCCTACTACCGGTTCGCCATCGGCGACTCGATCTCGTTCAAGCTCTCGGACGGGAAGGTCATCGCGCTCCGCGAGCTTCGGATTGAGCCACGTCGGCCGAACTGGCGGCTGTCGGTCGGGTCGTTCTGGTTCGACGTGAGCACGGGTCAGCTCGTGCGCGCCGCGTACCGAATGTCGGTCGAGATGGATATCTGGCAGGTTGTCGACGAGGAGACAGCGCTGGATGACGATGACGACAAGCCACCCGCCGCGGTCAAGGCATTTCTCTCGCCCATGCGCGCGAACCTCGAGGGCGTGACAATCGATTACGGGCTGTACGGTGGGCGCTTCTGGCTTCCACGCGCCCAGGCGGCGGAAGGGTCGGCGCAGGTGGCGTTCATGCGCGTCCCGTTCAAGATGGAGGAGAGCTTCAAGTACGCGAGCGTGAACGGGACCGATTCGCTGCCGAAGATTCCAGCGGCGCCGCAATCACTGCGGGATTCGCTGTTCGGCGACAGCACGCACTGGCGGGGGATCTCGCAGGAGGAGAGAAAGCGGCGGTACAAGGAAATCGAGGCGGCAGATTCGGTGCGCCACGAGCAAGAGAAAGCGGCGCGCAAGGCCCAGTGCGACACGTCGGGCACGTACACGCAGTATCACTCGCGCTACAACGGCACCGTCCGCGTGGCCGTTCGCATGCCGTGTGACTCCCTGGCACTCGCGCGGTCCAAGGATCTTCCGGGCTCCATCTACGAGCCTGGCGAGGAGCTGTTCGGCACGGCCGAGCGCGACGAGCTGATGAAATCGTTAGGCTTCTCGCTGCAGCCCGGGTGGGCGCCGCAGAAGCCGACGTTCCATTACGGTCTCGATCTCACGCGATACAACCGCGTCGAGGGATTCTCGACGGGGCTCGACGTGAGGCAGCAACTCGGCAAGGGCTATAGCGTGAGGGCGGAGCCTCGCTTGAGCCTCGCGGACGCGCAGCTCAACGGTGAGCTCTTCGGCTCGCGCGGGAACGGACGTCGGCAGTTGGATCTCGGCATCTATCGACGGCTCGAGGCATCGAACGACTACGGCGACCCGCTTTCTTTCGGCGCGTCGCTCAACGCGCTCCTGTTCGGGCTCGACGAGGGTTTCTACTATCGCAGCTGGGGCGCGGAGCTCGCCGGCGCCAACGTGGGCGGTGGCGGGTTCACGTGGCGACTGTTCGGTGAGCATCAATGGAATGCGCCTGTCGAGACGCAGTGGTCGCTCGCCAATGCGATGAACGACGTCCAGTTCATGCCGAACATCGAGGCGAAAGCGGGCACGATCGGCGGAGCGGAGGCTCGCTACACGCACACGTTCGGCCTGGACCCGGAGGGTTGGCGGCTGCTGACGGACTCGCGGGCGGAGGCGGCGGCGGGGACGTTCGACTACGCGCGCGGTGCGCTCGACATGACGATCTCGCGCGGCCTCGGGGCCGGGTTTGAGGCGGCGGTGACCGGGAGCGGTGGCATGTCGGGCGGGTCGTTGCCTCCGCAGCGCGACTGGTTCATCGGCGGCGCCCACACGGTTCGTGGACAGCGACCAAGTCTCACGGAGCCGGGTCAGGTCGGGAACTCCTACTGGCTCGGAAGGGGCGAGCTGGGCAGGCAGTTCACAGGGGTACGTCCCACGGTGTTCTACGACGTGGGGTGGGCGGGTGACCGCAATGACTGGGGCCATCCGGGCAGGCCCGTGAGCGGTGCAGGCGTGGGCGCGTCGGTCATGGACGGGCTGTTCAGAGTCGACTTGTCGCGTGGTATCTATCCGCGTCAGCGTACACTGCTGGACCTCTATTTCGAGGCGCGGTTCTAGACTCGCGTTGGTTTAGCCGGCAGCCCGCACGGTCTCGCGACGCTCCACCTCATCGCGTTGACCGAGGAACTCGCCGATCGGGGCGAGCGAGTCGATGTGGTCGCAGAAGATCTTGAACGTGGCCATGAGCGGCACCGCGATGAACGCGCCCGGAATTCCCCAGATCCACCACCAGAACGCCAGACCGACGAAGAGCGCGACCGGGTTCAGCGTTAGGCGTCGGCTCAGGAGCAACGGACTCACGAGATTCGCCTGCAGCAGGTTGATCGCGAGGAACGCCGCCGGGATGAGCAGGGCGTGGGTCACCGAGTCGAACGTCGTGAGCGCGGCGACGCCGAGCACGAGAATGATCGTGACGGCGCCGAGATACGGAACGAACTCCAGCAGGGCGATCACCGCGCCCCAGAGCGCCGGGTTGGGCATGCCCAGGAAATGCAGCACGATCGCCACCACGATGCCTTCGCCCACGTTCACCGCCAGCGCGGTGATGAGGTAGGTCGAGATCGAGGATTCCGCCTTTCGCGCGATCTGCACCGCCGCGCGCTTGTCGCCGAGCCGCGGGAGCACCTTCACGAGCTTCTGAAGAAACAGATCTCCCGCGGCGAGCAGGAAGTACAGCAGGATGAGGACCTGAAGCGAGCCGGCGACGAGTCGCTGCGTCGTGCCAAACACGCGCTCGACGATGCCGGCGCCCCGCACCACCACCTCGGTCGTCTTCGGCGGTACCGCGGTGCTGGTGGCGGTCTCCACCTGTTCCGCCGTGCGCCGGACGCGGTCGAGCGGCTTCGTGAGCTTCTTCATCTTCGCCTCCGCCCTCGCGAGGGTCGCCGGGGCTTCCGATACCCACCGCTGAACGGGGGTGGACAGCTCGTAGGCACCCAAGCTGACGAACGCAAGCAACCCGAGGACGACGACGGCGGCGCCTAACGGCGCGCCGATCCCGATTCGCGTCAGGCCGCGCACGACGGGGCTGAAGAGCAGATCGAGCAGCAGTGCCATCACGACCGGCAGCAGGAAGTCGCGCGCGAAATAGAGCGTGTACAGGAGCGCGAGCACCGACAGGATCGTGACGCCGATCGAGCGTGCGTGCACCGTCCGGATGGCTGATGCCGTCTTCGAGATATCGGGCGTGGGCGCACCGGGCTCGACAGGCGTGGCCTGCGCCTGGTCGTCGACCTGCGGGTCGAGAACCGAGCGACGATCGGCGGCGCCTGGAGACATTCGAATGGGCCTCGTGTGTTTATGGTGA
>JAJKIV010000333.1 GCA_021154285.1 Gemmatimonas sp.
CCAAACGGCCAGCGTGCGGTTCTCCACGACCAGACCAGAAACGTCACGCACCCCAGCGCCAGCACTCCCACGCCGAACAGGATCACCTCCAGCTGCGTGGTCGCGAACACGAAGATCCATCCCGCGAGCGCCACGAGCGCCGGCACGGGGTAGAGCCACATGCGATACGGGCGCGGCAGATGCGGGGCGTGACGACGCAACAGGATCAGCCCGACTACCTGTCCCATGAACTGCACGAGGATCCGCGTGACGATCAGTGCGTCAATCACGGTGCCTAACGAAAAGAACCCCGCCACGATCGAGAGCGCGCCGAGGACCAGGAGCGAGACGTAGGGGAAATCCTTCGTCGCGTGCAGCCGGCCGAAGGCGCGGAAGAAGTAGCCGCTCTGCGCCGCAGCGTACGGGATGCGCGAGTACCCGAGCAACAGCGCGAACACCGACCCGAACGCGGTCCACAGCACGAGCAGCGTGAAGATCGTCGCCACGCGGCTCCCGTAGATCCGCTGCATGAACACCGACACGATGAAGTTCGACTCGGGGTGCGACGACGCCGGGACGAACTCGCGCCACGGGATCACGCCGATGATGGACAGGTTGATCCCGATGTAGATGACCGCGACGGCGGCGGTGCTGATGAGGATCGATCGCGGGATCACGCGCCCCGGGTCCCGCACCTCGTCGCCGATGTAGCAGACGTCATAGTACCCGAGGTAGTCGTAGATCCCGACGCGCGCCGCGGCCCCGAGGCCGAGGAAGAAGCCTAACGAGAAATTGAACGCGCCCGGGGGAACGTCGAATGCGACGCGCGCGTCGAAGTGCCCGGCGCCCGTCACGATGACCGCGATAACGGTGACGAGCGTGCCCACCCACAGCGACACCGTGATCCGCGCGATCGAATGAATGCGGCGATACAACAGGGCGACGTTGATCACGCCAAGCGCGGTGATCAGCACGATCGTCCCGCTGCGTGTGAGCCCGCTCCACAGATAGCCGGCGTACTGCGCGAACCCGATGTAGCCCGACGCGATCTCCAGCGGCCCGCTCAACACGAACTGCCAGACGAACAGAAATCCCATCAGGCGTCCGAACCGTGCCGGCCCAAACGCCGCGCGCAGGTAGTTGAACGATCCGCCGGAACCCGGCATCGCCGCGCCCAGCTCACTCCAGACCATGCCATCGCAGATCACGATGACGAGCGCGACGACCCATCCCAGCAGCGCCTGCGGGCCACCCATCGCCGACATGAGCAGCGGAATCGTGATGAACGGTCCCGCGCCCATCATGTTGGTCATGTTGAGCGCCGTCGCGCTCAGGAGACCGAAGCGCCGGACCAGGCGATGCGGTTCGGGCGGCGTTTCGAAGTCGCCCGTCCTTCCCGTCGGCGGAACCTCCGTTCGAGTCGACGTGTTAGCGCCGCCCCTTTCGGCGCAGTGCTTCGGCGATGGCCTTCTCAGCGAGGGGCGCCATGATCCGGTAGCCGGCTTCGTTAGGGTGGACGCCGTCGCTCGCGAGGTCCGATTTCATCCCCTGCCGCTCGTCAGCCATGGCCGAGTGATAGTCGAGGTACACCGCGTGGTGTGCTGCCGCGTACTGCTTCATCCACGCGTTGAGCGCCACGATCTTCGGCGCGGGTGTGAGACCGGGGCGCCACGGGTAGTCGAACACGGGCAGCACGGAGCTCAGCACGACGGCGATTCCGTTCGCCTGCGCGAGCTCCGCCATCGACGCGAGGTTGTCCTCGATCATCTCGATCGTGGATGGCCCTGTGTTTCCAGCGATGTCATTCGTTCCGGCGAGAATGACGACGACGGCCGGCTTGAGCGCGATCACGTCCTGCCGGAAGCGCACGAGCATCTGCGGCGTCGTCTGTCCGCTGATGCCGCGGTCGATGTACGGCTTTCCGGCGAACATGGTCGGGAAGTATTTCGCCCACCCCTCGGTGATCGAGTTGCCCATGAACACGACGCGGTTTTCGCCTGGCGTCGGCGGACTCAGCGCCGCGTTCTCGGCCCGGTACCTTTGGAGGTACGGCCAATCGGTCTTGAGACGCTCGTCGGCGGCCTGCGCGCTCGCGTGTTCGGGCGGCAAGGCCATCAGGGCGATGATCCCCGCGTAAAGCAGTGCAGCTGGGCGCAAGGCGTGCATGCGGTACCCTCGATGAGGAACGGACAAGAGAATGGAGGGCGCGAGGTGAAAATCGCAACCTGGAACGTCAACGGCGTTCGCGCTCGCCAGGCGCAGCTCCAGGAATTCATAGGTCAGGAACAGCCCGACGTCCTGTGCCTGCAGGAGATCAAGGCGTCCGTCGATCAGCTGCCCGTGTGGCTCTGCGAGATCGAGGGCTACTGGTGCTACTGGCACGGCACGAAGGGATATTCGGGGGTCGCGCTGCACGTGCGGAAAGAGGCGATTCCCGATCGCCCGCAGTTTCACCATCCCGCGTTCGATTACGAGAGCCGGATCGTGGTGGCGCGCCTGCCGAGCCTAACGGTCGCGTCGATCTACGTACCGAACGGTGGAAAGGATTTCGACGCGAAGATGCGATTCCTGGAGTCGCTCGACGCGTTCGCGGCGGAATTCGAGGCGGCCGGTGAGCCGCTCGTGCTGTGCGGCGACATGAACGTGGCGCTCACGGACATGGACGTGCACCCGAAGGAGCTGAAGCCCGGCATCATCGGGCAACGGCCCGACGAGCGCGCGCTCATGGAGCGTATCATCGGACATGGGCTCGTGGACGTGCATCGGCGCGTGGAGCCCGACAATCCCTGGCTCTTCACGTGGTGGGCGCCCTGGCGGAGCATGCGACAGCGCAACATCGGCTGGCGCCTCGATCTGATCCTCGCGAGTCGGGCGATTGCCGACCGGACGGTGTCGTGCGTCGTGCAGCGCGAGGTCGGAACGAGCGACCACGGTCCAGTGGTCGCCGTCTTCGACGGCACGACCGGCTCGACCGCCTAACGCTTCTGGCACCGATACGCTTCCTCCAGCAGCACGCGGAGCTCCCTGGCGTTCACTTCGGCCAGCCGCACCAGCACCGCCGGAAACCCGTTGTAGTGCGGTTCGGTGAAGAACTTCTTCGGGTCGGCCGAGATCAGCGCTTCCTTCTGACCTTCGTTGGCGACGCGGACCGCGAGCACGGCGGGGTTGGCGACACGCGGCTTCTTCGGCTGGATGCGTTCCATCCACACCCACGCGAATCCTTTGAGCTTGTCCTTGTGGCGGACGGAGAAGGCGAACCGGTCATCGCCCTCCTCCGTCTCCGGGAAGGACATCGCAATACGCCGTACGTCGGCCTGACTAGCCATCGTCGTGCGCCGGCAAGTGGGCTCGTACGTTAGGTGACGTTTTCGAGTCTCGCCTGCAGACGATTGATACCGAACGCCAGAAAATCTCGGTAGCCGTCGGCTCGCAAGCCTTCGAGATGCTCTTTCGCCCGCGCGATGATCGCTCGCGCCTCATCGAGGCGCCCAAGGGCCGCGAGCGAGCTCGCGAGATTCAGATAGAGCGACGGGAAGATCTCGGTCGTCCGCCCGTCCGCAACGCGCTCGGCGTGCGTGACGGCCAGTGAGTTCCAGCGAAGCGTCTCGTGAGGCGTCGACTGATGCCGCGCGAGGTAATGCGCGGCGATCGCGGCGTCGTAGTCGTTTCGGCGCGCGTCCCACGCTTGCTGGAACAGGCGGCGCGCTTCTTCGGGCTCGCCCTCGCGTTCCATCCCCGCTGCACAGAGAAGCACTACCGGGTTATTCGGGTCGATGGGCATGGCTGATCCGCGTTACTTTGTTATCCAAACACGCCTGCAACGCCGCATCACGATCGGGAGATTTACTTGCCTACGTTCCTGGACGGAATACGCGTCGTGACGACAGCGCAAAATGTGCCGGGACCACTCGCGGCGGCGCGGCTCCGCCAAGCCGGCGCGGCCGTTACGAAGATCGAGCCGCCTTCGGGCGATCCGTTTCTCGATCTCTCGCCCGCGTGGCACGCGGAGATGCACGTCGGGATTCCGATCGAGCGACTGGACCTGAAGTCCGGGGACGGACAGGCTCGTCTCTCCGCGCTGCTCGCCGACGCGGACGTGCTCCTCACCAGCCAGCGTCCGTCAGCCCTGGCGCGCCTCAACCTCGACCCCGACAGCCTGCGTGCGCGATTCCCGCGGCTGCGCGTGCTTCGCATCGTGGGATCGCTGCGCGATCCCGAGCGGCCCGGGCACGACCTCACCTACCAGGCGGAAGCCGGCCTCCTCGGCGACGGGATGCCTCGCACGCTCGCGGCTGACGTGATGACGTCGGAGCGGGCGTTCTCCGGAATGCTTGCACTGTTGCGGCTCCCGAGTGGCTCCGAGATGGATATTGGGCTGGTTGAGAGCCTCGATCCAATGATGGCTCCGTTGCGCCACGCTCTCACGTTACCCGACGGACCGCTCGGTGGCGGTGCTCCGCGCTACGGTCTGTATAAGGCGAAGTCGGGACGAATCGCCGTGGCTGCGCTAGAGCCGCATTTCGAGCGCGAGTTGTACCGACATCTCGAGTTGCCGGTGAGCTCGGATCCGTCGGCGTGCTTTCTCGAACGCACGGCCGCGGATTGGGAACGCTGGGCGCGCGATCGGGGCCTGCCGATTGTCGAGGTGCGGGATTGATTAACCTTCGTGGTGAAATTTGCTGTCGTTGTCGCGATGCCTAACGATGATCGGCCGTCTCGGCGACAACCGCAGGAATCTCCGCTGCCTCGGCAGCGATCGCGTACGATTCGAGCCTCGCCGCGTGGTCATGGATCTGCGACGCGACCATCAGCTCGTCCGCGGCCGTCCGCGCAACGATGCCCGCCAGGCCCGCGCGAACCTGCTCGCGTGTGCCCACGACACTGAACGACAACATGTCGGCGAGCATCGCGCGCTCGAACGGCGCGAGCGACGCGTCGAAGCCCTCGGCGGGTGGCTTGAGCGGCCCCGGGCGCCCGCGACGGAGGTTGATGAACGCCTGCTGGAGTGACGTGAACAATCGCCGCGCCGCCGCCTCCGATTCGGCCGCGAAGACGTTCACGCCGAGCATCGTGTAGGGGCGTGCCAGTTGCTCCGACGGCTGAAAGCGCGAGCGATACAAGTCGAGCGCCTGCTCGAGCATCGTTGGCGCGAAGTGCGACGCGAACGCGAACGGCAGCCCGAACGCCGCCGCGAGCTGCGCGCCGAAGAGACTCGAGCCGAGGATCCAGATCGGCACGTCGAGTCCCGCGCCAGGGATCGCGCGAACGGCTTGCCCCGGCTCCGTGGCGCGGAAGTACGCCATGAGCTCGAGCACGTCCTGCGGAAAGGAATCCGCCGCCTCGGGAGCACGGCGCAGCGCCCGTGCCGTCACCTGATCGGAACCCGGCGCGCGGCCGAGTCCCAGATCGATCCGTCCGGGAAACAATGACGCGAGTGTTCCAAACTGCTCGGCGATTACGAGCGGCGAATGGTTAGGCAGCATGATGCCGCCAGCACCGACGCGGATCGTCGACGTGCCGCCCGCGACGTGCGCGATGAGCACGGACGTGGCCGCGCTCGCGACGCTTGGAATGTTGTGATGCTCGGCCATCCAGAACCGGCGGTAACCCAGCCGTTCGGCGTGCCGAGCGAGGTCGAGGCTATTGCGAAACGAAGTCGCGGCGTCGCCGCCTTCGACGATGGGGGCGAGATCGAGGACCGAAAGAGGAATCACGAGCGTGAAACGGCTGCATCATCATGGCGTGCTCGGCGTGGTATCCGGACCGGTGTCGGCCTCGCCCGCGCCGCGCGGGACGAACAGGACTGCCACGAATGCTAAGCCCGTGTAGCACGCCATGACGATGAACATCGCGCGATAGCCATTCAGGATATCGAAGATGCGTCCGTTCATGGGGTCGCCAACGGCGCCGCCGAGTGCGTTGCAGAGCAGGAACAGCGACGCGAGAACGCCTCGACGCTCCCGTGGAACGGGCTCGACGAACAACGGGTACGCGTTCACCATCGGGAACGTCCAGCTCGCCGACGCGAGTGCGAGAAGTGGCACCGCTGCATTGATGCTCGTAACTCGGTCGAGCGCGGTCAGTGCCGCGGCCATGATGCCGAAACCCACGAGCATCGCGTTCCGTCGCCCGATGCGCACGCCGACGAACCCGGCGGGCAACGCGCCGATCACGCCGCCCAGGGCCCACGCGATGAATCCGATCGTCGCGTCTTCCGGGCGAACGCCGAATCGCTCCGTGGCATGCAGCGCGTACCACGTGGTGAACGTCTGAAACGTGAGCTGCAGCAAAAGCGACGCGAGAAACACGGGTCGCATGCCCGGGACGACACCGCGAATCGCCGACCATGCAGCGTCGGCGAGCGACCGAAACGTGACCTCGGCGGACAAGGAGTCCGACGTCCGCGGCTCACGCACCCCAAGCGCGAACGCGGCGGCGACCGCGAGCACCGTCCCGGCGGCGATGAGGTACGCCGGACGCATGCCGAGCATCCGACCGAGCATGAGGAACGCGATCGCGCCGACGCACATCTGGAAGGTGACGGAAGCCGTCGCCAGCGAGCGGTAGCGCGACGGGACCAGATCGACCATCAATGCCTGGAACGGCGATCGCTGGATGTTGATCCCGGTGTGCAGCAGAATCAGGGCGCCGATGAGAACCGCGAGACCTAACGCGGCGGATGCGGGCAGAAGCGCCATGCCGAGCGACGACAACACGAACCCGCCGAGGACGAGCGGCAACCTGCCGCGTCCGCGAGCAGTCGCGCGGTCGGATACCGGGCCGGCCCATGGGACGAGCAGCAGCAACAGCACGTTGTCGATCGCCATGACGGCGCCGATCGCCGTGCGGTGGTCGCCGAGCATGTCGCGCACGAGCGGCGGGACGAACGCGCTGATCAGCGGGCCGGTCACACCGGAGAAGAGACCACCGAGCCCGATCAGCGCGAGCGCGGCATATGGCGCTCGCGCGACTCTGCGAGCGCTGGCGAGCTCGGTGGTGGAGGACACGTCGAATGCGGTCACTGCGCTCCCGTCAGATGATCTGGAGGGACCACAAAATGTAGATCACGGCCATGGAAACCACACCGTTGACGATCATCACTCCGCCGAACGAGATGAGCGCCGATCTGAGCGGCATCCGCGTCAGCGATGTGCAGACCCAGAAATAGCTCGAGTTCACGTACTTGGTAATGATCCCGCCGGCCGACGCAGCGAGCATCGTCGCCTCGGGGCTCAAGTGCAGCACCGGCATCATCGGCGCCACGATCGACGCCGACGTGATCACGCCGACGGTCGTGGACCCCGTGATCATGTTGCCCACCACGCCTAACACGAAGGGCAGGAAGATGGCGGGGAGCCCGGTCGCCTCCATCGCCTTCGCGATTGCGTCCACCGCCGGGGTCTGTCGCAGGATCTGGCTCAGCGCGCCGCCGAGGCCGACGACCATGATGATCATTGCCGACGTGCGAAGGGCGTTCTCGATCCAGTCGCTGACACGCGCCTGCGCCTGATCGTGCTTGGTGTTCCGATATGCGATCAGGACACCGATGCTCAGGGCGACGACTGGCCACCCGAGGTACAACATCGCCCGGTTCACGATGTGTCCCTTGGGCAGCAGCATCGTCGCCGTGCTCTGTGCCGCGATCAACAGGAGTGGAACGAGGATCGGCGCGAACGCCCAGAACGTCGTCGGCAGCTCGGCTTCCCGCCCGCCCTCGACGAACGACTGGCCGATGAATTCGGTGGACGGCGGCGATGCGAAACGTGGTCCTACGGCCAGCGCGTACAGCCACCCGAAGAAGCTCGCGATGATCGACACGAAGCAGCCCCACAGGATGACGCGTCCCATGTCGGCCTTGAGCAGTGCGACCGCCGCGAGCGGCCCGGGCGTCGGCGGCACCATGGCGTGTGTCAGCTGCATCGCTCCGATCAACCCGGTGCTCATCGTGGCCATGTTGACTTCACTGCGTATGGCGGCCGAGTGCACGAGTGGATTGAGGATGACGTAGCCGACGTCGGAGAAGATCGGGATGCCGATTACCCAGCCGCTCAAGGTGAGTGCGAGCGACATGCGCTTTTCACCGACCCAGCGGATGAGCGCAATCGTTATGCGCTCGACCGCCCCGGTGTGCTTGAGCCCTTCGGCCAGCACGATGCCCACCACAATTACGACGGCAACGCTTTTGATCGTGCTGCCGAACCCGGTTTCGAACGCGGTGATGAACACGGCGTGATCGACGCCGGGGACGAGCGCGAAGAGCAGGATGGGCACGAGCATCGCGATGAAGACGTGCCATCGGAACCTCGTGATCAGGAGGAACAGCAGGGCGACGACGGCGATCAGGCCGCCGAGGGCGATGAGCGTGCTGTCCGTGATCCTGGCGTCCATTCGAATCAGGGGGCTAGAGATTCGCGAAGTAGCACCACCGGGTGCACTGCACGACGCGACGTGCCCTGCGCGATCTGCTGACGACACGACACGCCCGTCGCCGCGACAATCGCGTCAGGCGACGCGTTCACCGCAGGGAAGAGCCGCATCCCGCCGATCTGCATGGACAGGTCGTAGTGCTCACGCTCGAAGCCGAACGAGCCCGCCATGCCGCAACAACCGGCGTCCAGCACGTCCACCACTGCGCCGGGGATTCGCTCGAGAAGCCCGACACTCCCCGCCGTCGCATTCGCGGCCTTCTGGTGACAATGGCCGTGAAACAGGATGCGTCGCCGCGCGGCAGCGGCGTTAGGGTCGAGCGCGAGACTGCCGTCGTCGATCGCTTGCACGAGGAGATCATCGACCATGCGTGCCGCGCGACCGATCGCCACCGCGCCCGGGTCGCCCGCGGCGAGGTCCACCAGCTCGTGCTTGAGGGTGAACACGCACGACGGCTCGCAGCCAACGATTGGAACGCCCTCGAGCGCGGCGGGCGCGAGCGTCGCCATCAGCTCCCGATGGTGCGACTTTGCGTCATCGAGGAGACCCTTCGAGATGAGCGCGCGTCCACAGCACACGTTGCCCGCGAGCCGAACCTCATAGCCGGCCAGCTCGAGCAGCTCGATCGCCGCTCGGCCGATCTCCGGCTCCGTGTAGCTCGCGAACGAATCGGCGAGGAAGACGACCGGCCCGCGGCGCGCACTGTTCCTGGGCGTGAGCGGCACTCGTCGCGCGAACCATCGCTGCAACGTCTCACGCTCGAACCGCGGCAAGGGGCGGCGTCGATCAATGCCACCGAAGCGATCGGCCAAGGCCCGCATCGGTGGAGACCCGGCGATCCAGTTGGACAACGGCGCGAGAGCGGCACCTGCACGATTCAGGCGCCGCGCGTGGCCAAACACGCGAGCGCGAATGGGCACGCCATGATGCTCGTGGTAGTGTGACAGGAACTCGGCCTTGAGCGCCGCCATGTCAACCGACAGCGGGCATTCGGTTTTGCACGCCTTGCACTCGAGGCAGAGGTCGAGCACGTCGTGCAGGCCTTCGTCACCTAACGCCCCATGCGGGTCCGGCGACGACAGCGCGTGAACCAGCGCGTTCGCGCGGCCGCGCGTCGAGTGCCGCTCATCGCGAGTCGCCATGAACGACGGACACATTGTCTTGCCGGCGAGCTCCGATTTCCGGCACGCGCCGATGCGCGCGCAGCGATTCGCGGCGCCACGCATGCCGCCTGTCGCGTCGAACGGAAAATGCGTCACCACCGGCAGTGCCTTCGGCAGTGCCGGCTCGCGGAGGTGCTCCGTCATGCGCGGCGCGTTCACGATCTTGCCCGGATTGAGCCGGCCGCTCGGATCGAAGAGCTGCTTGACCGAACACATCACGCCATACAGCTCGTCGCCAAAGATCTGACGGTTGAACTCACTTCGAACGAGCCCATCGCCGTGCTCGCTCGAGTTCATCCCGCCGAACGACGTGACGAGCGCGCAGACCTCCTCGGCAACCGCTCGCAGGGTGTTCACTGCGTCGGGCCTCGTGAGGTCCATAAACGGTCGGATGTGGAGACATCCGGCCGACGCGTGCCCGTAGAATCCCGCCTCGAGTCCATGCCGTGCCAGCAGCTCGGCCAGCCGCCGAGTATAGTCGCCGAGCCTAACGGGATCGACCGCGGTGTCCTCGATGAACGCGACGGACCGCTTGCCTCCTTCGCCCGCGGCACTCAGCAGTCCGAGCCCCGCCTTCCGCAGCTCGCGGAAACGCGTGAGCTGTTCGCCGGTCTGCGCGCGCAGCACCGCGTACCCGTGACGGTTCGCCTTCCATCGCGCCTCGAGACGTTCCGCGTCCGCGAGAGCGTCCGCTGGAGTGTCGCCATAGAACTCGAGCCACAGTAGGGCGCCGGGATCGCCGTCGAGTACCGACACGAGCTTGCCGTGCGCCGGCGACTTCCGTGCGAGGTTCAGAATGAACCGATCGACCACCTCGATGACCGCCGCGTCGATCTCGCGCGCGTCATCAGCGGCGGCTATCGCAGCGGCGACGGTGTGGAAGTGACCCGCGATGCCCACTACGGCTTTCGGCTGCGGAACGAGCTTGACGCTTGCTTCGACGACGACACCAAGCGTCCCCTCCGACCCGACCACGAGGTTCGCGAGATTGAACGGGCCGCGCTCGGAGAGCATCCGCTCGAGGCGATAGCCGCCCGACTTTCGCCAGAACGGAGGGAAGTCTCGACGGATCGCGGCCTCGTGTCGCGCGACGATCTCCGGAACGTCGCGATACAATCGCCCCTCGAGCGAGCGGCGCTGACCGCGCCACATGACCTCCGATGCCGATGTCGGCCCCAATCGCGCTCGGCTCCCGTCCGACAGCACGACGTCGAGCCACTCGACGTGATCGATCGTCATGCCGTACCGCGCCGACCGCGCGCCGCACGAGTTGTTGCCGATCATGCCGCCGAGTGTCGCGCGGTTCGACGTCGATGTGTCGGGCGCGAACATGAGGCGGTGCGCGGCCGCGACCTTGTTCAGGTCATCCTGGATGAGGCCCGGCTGCACCGTGGCCAGGGCCGCCTCGGCGTCGAGCGCGACGAGCCGCTGCATGTACCGCGACATGTCGAGTACCACGGCCTGCCCGACGGTCTGGCCCGCGAGGCTCGTCCCCGCGCCGCGTGGAAGGACCGGGACGTCGAACTGGCGAGCCACCTCGATCGCCGCTACGATGTCATCGGCATCGCGCGGCCAGGCGACGCCTAACGGCTCGATGGCGTACAGGCTCGCGTCGGTCGAGTAGATGTGGCGCGTGTACGTATCGAAGCGAACCTCACCGGCGAGCGCGGCGCGGAGCGCGCCCTCGAGATCGCGCGTCAACGACCTTCCCACCGCGGTTTGCGCTTCTCCACGAAGGCCGCAACGCCTTCCCGGAAATCACGGCTGTCATACACGCGGCGAACGAGATCGTCGCCCTCGGCAGCCGATCGGTGCACGATTCGCCGCAACGCTTCCCGCGTGACCTGGAGCGTCAGCGGCGCGTGACTCGAGAGACGGGCGCAGAGCATCTCGAGCTCGCGAGCGAACGCGTGAGGCTCGAGTACGCGCATCACGAAGCCTATCGAACGCGCTTCGTCGGCCGACATGAACTCGGCGGTGAGGAGCATGGTCTTCGTCCGCGCGACGCCAAGTGAAGCGACCAGTCGCGCGTAGTTGCTCATCGACAGGCAGTTCCCGATGGTCCTGGCGATCGGCACGCCGAACTGCGCGTTAGGCGACGCGACCCGCAGGTCACACGCGGTGGCGAGCGCCAGCCCTCCGCCCGCGGCATAGCCTTCGACGGCGGCGATCGTGGTGGCGGGCACGGACTCGAGCTTCGTGAGCACGCTCTCGAGGCGACGCTCGTAATCCACGCCGTCGTCGCCGGACGCGAACGCCTGGAACTGTGAGATGTCTGTGCCGGCCGCGAAGTTGCCGCCTGCACCGCGCAGCACCACGACGCGAACCTCGGGCTCGGAGCCTACGCGGTCGAGGGCTTTATCGAGCTCCTCGTACATCGCCCACGTGAGCGCGTTGCGCGCGCTCGGGCGATCCAACGTGATCGTTGCTACCGCGTCGTGACGCTCGACCCGCACGGCCCCGGCTTCCGTACTCACTGGTCGCCTCCGGTCTCCATGCCGAGCTCGCGCAGGATCTCCGCGCCGTGTTGGCCGAGCAGTGGTGGTGCGCGCCTGACGCGGAGTGGCGTGTCGCTCATCTTGAGCGGGAACCCGAGCGTTCGCACGCGGCCGGCAACCGGGTGCTCGATGTCCTCGACCATCCGGCGCGCATACGTGTGTTGGTCAGCGAAGACCTGCGCGAAGTCGTGGATGGGTCCCGCCGGCACCCCTACCGCGAGCAGCCGGTCGACCCACTCGGCTGTCGTGTGGCGGGCCAACGCGTACTCGATCTCTCGCGCGAGCGCCGGACGGTTCGCCATCCGCGCGGCATTCGTCTCGAACCGTGGGTCCTTCGCGAGCTCTGGGGAGTCGAGGGTTGCACAGAGCGCCAGCCACTGCTGTGAGGTGAGAGCCGCGAGCGTCATGTGTCCGTCGCTCGTTCGAAACGCCTGATAGGGTGCGCTCAATCGGTGAGCGGAGCCCATCGCGCGTGGCGTCTCGCCGCTCGCCCAGTACTCTGTCGTCTCCCACACGCACATCGCGAGCGCGGACTCGAACAGCGAGGTGTCGATGTACTGCCCGCGACCGGTCTTTTCTCGTGCAATGAGCGCGGCGAGCACGCCGTTCGCGGCGATGAGGCCGACGGACAGGTCGGCGATGGGGACCCCACACTTCATGGGTGCGCCACCCGCGTCCCCGGTGACGCTCATGACCCCGCTCATCCCTTGCGCGATCAGGTCGAAGCCTGGCCGGTTCGCGTAGGGGCCGGTCTGCCCGAAGCCGGAGATACTGGCGTAGATGAGCCGAGGGTTGATCGCCGACATTGCGTCGTAATCGGCGCCGAGTCGCTTGGTGACGCCGGGGCGGAAGCTCTCGACGAGGACGTCGGCGGTTCGAACGAGCGCGCGGAAGATAGCCCGGTCGCGCTCCGTGGTGAGGTCGAGGACGATGCTCCGCTTGTTGCGGTTGAGGGCGAAGAACGGGGCGTTGTCGTCGCCCGGCATCTCGAGCTCGGCGCCGCCCATCGACCGTGAGAGATCGCCGCCGGGCGGCTCGACCTTGATGACGTCCGCTCCCAGGTCGGCGAGCTGCATGGTGCAGAACGGGCCGCCCATGACCTGGGTGAGGTCGACGATCCGGACGCCATCGAGGGCGAGAGTCATGGGCGCTATTCTCGCTCGTCCCCGGAACGTGGGGAAGGCGTCAGGTCGGGCGATTGTGTTACGGCCATCTGGTGCCATACGGCGCACGGCACCCATCTTCAATACTCGTCATGGGATGCCTGGAGACCTCGAAGGTCATTCGTACCAAACGCGGAATGGAATGCTCGCTATGGAGCTCACGATCAACGGTAAGCCAACGACAGTCGATGGACCGCCGGACATGCCGCTGCTCTGGGCATTGCGCGACCTCGTCGGCCTCACGGGGACCAAGTTCGGGTGCGGGACGTCGTTGTGCGGCGCCTGCACCGTGCACATCGACGGCGCCCCAACGCGTTCGTGTTCCGTCACGCTCAGCGCCGTCGCTGGCAAGTCGGTCACGACCATCGAAGGGCTCGCGTCGGGCGGCACGGACCACGCGGTGCAACAGGCGTGGACCGAGCTGAACGTGCCGCAGTGCGGTTATTGTCAGGCGGGGCAGGTCATGAGCGCCGCGGCGCTCATCAACAGGAATGCGAACCCGACCGACGCCGACATCGACGCGGCCATGCAGGGGAATCTCTGCCGCTGCGGCACGTACGTGCGCATTCGCGCGGCCGTGAAGCGCGCGGCGGAGATCCGCCGGGGGGTGAGCGCATGAGCTCGAGCACTCTCTCCCGACGCGAATTCCTGTGGGTCGGCGCGGCGTTAGGCGGAGGCCTGCTCGTCCAGGTCGCCTGCCGCGGTGGTGCCAAGGCCGAATCTCCTCCGTCGGATGCGAAGACCGCTCCGCCGAACATCTTCATTCGCATTGCGCCGGATGACACGGTGCACGTCACGATCCCGAAGTCCGAGATGGGACAGGGCGTGCGCACCGCGCTGGCGCTGTTCGTTGCTGAGGAGCTCGACGCCGACTGGTCGAAGGTTCGCCCGGAGGCGGCGGCGTTCGACCCGCAGCTGGGAAGCCAGGGCACGGGCGGAAGCGGGTCCGTCCTCGACACGCACTCGCGCCTTCGCGTCGCGGGCGCGACCATGCGCCAGATGCTCGTCGTGGCCGCCGCACAGCAGCTCGGCGTCCCCGCGTCGGAGCTCACGACGAAAGACTCGTGCGTCTATCACACCGCGTCGAACCGCAGCCTCGGCTACGGCGCGCTGGCGGATGCGGCCGCGAAGGTCCCCGTCCCGACAAACGTCAGGCTCCGCAAGCCGACCGAGTGGCGCCTCCTCGGCCGCGACGGGATCAAGGCGTTGGACGTCCCGGACATCGTGCACGGGCGAGCGAAGTACGGGATCGACACGCGCCGCGACGGGATGCTGTTCGCGTCGGTCGAGCGCGCGACGATCTTCGGCGCGACGGTCAAGTCGTTCGACCCGAGCGATGCGCTGAAGGTCCCCGGCGTGAAGGAGGTCGTCGAGGTGAAGGGCGATCGAGAGCTTGGAGTCCACGCGGGCGTTGCGGTGATCGCGACGAACACGTGGGCGGCCATGCAGGGGCGCAAGGCGCTCAAGGTCACGTGGGATCCGGGCCCGCACGCGCAGGAGGGCAGCGCGAGCTACACGGCGTTCATGCGCGACGCCGTGTCGAAGCCTGGCAAGGAGCTCGTCAATCGCATTGGTGACCCTGACGAGGTGCTCGCCAAGGCGACCGACGTGATTCGCGCGGACTACGAGCTTCCGTTCATCGCGCACGCGACGATGGAGCCGCAGAACTGCACCGCGCAGTTCTCGAACGGCATGATGGAGCTCTGGTCGCCAACGCAGTTCCCCGACTGGGCCCACGATGCCGTCGCTGACCACCTCAAGCTCGACAAGAGCAAGGTGAAGGTGAACGTCACCCCGCTCATGGGTGGCGCGTTCGGTCGGCGCATCAATCCGGACTTTTCAGTCGAAGCCGCCATGATCGCCAAGGCGGTGAACGGCGCCCCGGTTCAGGTGGTGTGGACTCGTGCGGATGACCTGCGACACGATTTCTACCGTCAGTGCGCGATCCATCGCTTAGAGGCGACGCTCGGGCCGGACGGCAACCCGGTGGCGATGCGGCATCGTTTCTCGTCGCCGGCCATCGACGCGTCGACTGGTAAGCGGGGCAAGTTCGGTGCGGGAGAGTCGGACGGTATCGGCAACCACGTCTATCGGGTCCCGAACCGGTCCTCCGAGTACACGCTCCTGGATTCGGGCGTACCGCGCGGATGGTGGCGCGCGGTGAACACGACACACGGGACGTTCGCGCTCGAGAGCTTCATCGACGAGCTGGCCGACAAAGCGGGGAAGGATCCGTACGAGTATCGGATGGCGTTGATCGACCGATGGGTGGTCGACCAGCCGCAGGACAGCAAGGATTTCCCATTCAATCCCGCGCGCTACAAGGCGACGCTCAAGCTCGCCGCGGAGAAGGCGGGGTGGGGCAAGCCGCTGCCGGCGGGGCACGCGTTAGGCATCGCCCAGAACGTGCCCGATCACCTGACGTACGCGGCGGAGGTCGTGGAGGCGTCGGTGACGAACGGGAAGGTGAACGTGCATCGCGTGGTGGTGGCCGTGGACTGCGGGCGGGTCTTCAATCCGGACGGAGCGCGGTCGCAGCTCGAGGGCGGCGTGGTGCAGGCGCTGTCTGCCGCGTTAGGTGAGGAGATCACGATCGAGGGCGGCGCGGTGGTCCAGGGCGGCTTCGAGACCTACCGGCTGCTGCGGATCGGCGGGGCGCCGGCGCGGATCGAGATTCACTGGGCCACGAACGATGACGTTCCGGTCACGGGGCTTGGCGAGCCCGCGGTGCCGCCGTTCTTCCCGGCGCTGGCGAACGCGGTCGCGCGTGCTACGGGCAAGCGCCCTCGTTCGCTGCCGATTCGGGTCTAGCTGTCAGAGTAGAATTGCATCCAACGGTTGCACACCCTGCGGCCAATTGCGCATGGTTTGCGGCGAAACGATGAATTCGACTCTGACCCCAATTTCTCCATGAAGCGACGCACCCTCGCTCGGGTAGGTGTCGCGATTGTCGCGGCGTGCGCCGCGAATGTCCGGGCGCAATCGCCAGCGAACGCTCGCCTCCGGTTCGTCGTCGAAGCGCGGCAGCTCGGACCCGTCGGGTACCGCGACCCCGTTGGCGCCATGTCACCCGACGGGCAATGGCTCGCCTACGCGTCCGAGGGACGGCTCCGACTTTCGCAGATCTCGGGCGGGCCCGTGACCACGCTCGGACCCGCGGGCGGGCGGATCACGAGCGTCGCGTGGCTCCCGGACTCGCGACGCGTGGCGGCGCTGCAGTCCGACGCACACGGGAGCTTCGCGTGGTGGGTCGTCGATGTGTACGGCGGCGACAGGCGTCGCCTGTGGACCGACCCGCTTCCGAAGGTCCCCGCCGGAAGCGACTCGGTCGCGCTCGATCCGAACCGGTTTCGCGAGATCGCCTGGACGACCGATGGCTCGCGGCTGGCCGGCGTCATGCTCCAGCCAAATGGGTCTCTGCTCTGGACCGGCAAGCCGGATGGAACCGACGCGCGTGCGCAGCTCAGTGCGATGCGGCTAAGCTCCCCGGCCTGGTCACCCGATGGCAAAACGCTTGCGTGCCTCGCCGCATCCGGCAGCAAGCAGTTCGTGAGCCTGCCGTGCGGCACGCCAGCCGCGAGCTCGGCGGCCGTGGAAGCGTACGGACCGATCGCGTTCTCACTGGACGGCACACGGCTCTACTTCGCGTCGCCTAACGCGCGCGGCACCCTCGACCTCTGGGTGCGACCCCTCCCCATGGGGGCCGCCATCCGATTGACCGGCTTTGCGCGCGACACCTACGCGCCGTCGGTGGGCAGGTATGGCCGCGTGCTGTTCGGCGTGCAGGATTACCGGACATTCATCGCCGTCATACCCTCCGGTGGAGGACCAGCCAGGCAGGTGACGTCCTTCCAGTCCGAGACGCCAACGTGGAGTCGCGATGACAAACGCATCGGCTTCACGTACGGCAGCTGGCGCCGAATCATCGACGACCTGCACTACCCCGACATCGCGCAGGACCTCGGCGCCGTGAACGCCGACGCGGACACACCGGCCGCCGCGCCGCAGGTCGTCATCCGCGCGTCGTCGTCCGAGGATCAGGGACTCGACTGGTCGCCTAACGGGAAATGGATCGTGCTGCACTCGCACGCGAATGCGCTCGACGACGTGTGGATTCAGCCGGCCGACGGCTCTGCTCCGGCCAAGTCGATCACGGCTGGCGGTACCGAAACGGGCTGGCCACGCTGGTCGCCGGATGGCGCCTGGATCGCGTACGGAACCGAGATACGCGACGGCAACCGACTGCGCGGTGTGCTGTTCACGGTGGGAATCGACTCGTCCACCGGCGCCGTGACGCGCGCGGCAAGTCGTGTCGCGGTCGACGGCGTTCGCGGCGACATCGACCAGGTCGAGTGGGCACCCGGCTCCGACAGCATCGTGTTCTCCGCCGCCGAAGGGCAGGACCAGCGAGCGATCTATGTCGTCGCGCGCGACGGCGGCCCCGCGAGACTCATTCATCGCTTCACGAGCGAGCAGCAGTTCTCCGGGATTGGCGTCTCGCCCGATTTCGCGTGGGTTGCGTTCATTGCGCCGGCGAACGACGGGCATCTGCAGGTGTTCCGCGTGAGCACGAGCGGCGGAACACCGACACAGGTGACGTTCGATCCCACGGACAAGACTCAGCCGGCCGTCTCGCGCGACGGGACGCGCATCGCGTTCACGGTCTTCTCGTACCGGATGCAGTTCTGGGTGATCGAGCCCTAACGAGCAGAAAGCGGGAGCGTCCACACCTGCAGCTGGATGGGTTCCTCATCAGGGAGCGTTGCTGGTTCGATGAGCGTCGTCGCCAGCGTGAAGCCGAGCCGCTTCGGGATCGCCGCGCTCGGCGCATTGCGGGCGTCGCAGCGGATCTCGACGTGAGTCAGGTGCGGGAGCGTCTCCGCCAGAGCTACCAGCGCGCGCGACGCTTCGGTCACGAGGCCCTGGCCGGTCAGGTCCGCGCGAAGCCAGTATCCGAGCTCAATGCAGCTCGCTCGAGACAAGGGAACGCGTCGCGCGGCAGAGCGCGGGTAGAGTCCCGCCTCGCCGAGTACTTCACGCCCGTCCGCCGCGAACAGCCCATACCGGAACTCGCGGCCGCTCGCGAAGTCGTCGCCGAAACCCGCGAGTCGAACTTCGAGCTCGGGCACCGGCACGGGCGTCGCGACCCGCGCCGGAATCCATGGCCCGAGATGCTTCCAGTTCGCCACGAGGATGGGATGCAGCGCGCTCGCATCGTCGGCGCGCCAGGGACGCATGGTGAGGCGCTCGGTGCGGAGCTCGGCCGGAACAGTGATCGATGCTGGCATCAGGTCAAATTATGATGCCTACGTCATTCTTCGTAGTGCGCCGACGGCCGCGTGAGTGCATGATCCCGTCCACAACTCACGGACCTAACTATGCGCCGCACGATGCTGCTGCTGTCAGGAGTGGCCCTTGCCGTATCCGTTGGCCGAACGTTGGTTGCCCAGACGCTGTCCGTGCCTCGTGGCGCCCGTGTTCGTGTGGTGACGACCGACTCGAAGACACCGGTCATCGGGGCCGCGGGTTCGATGACCGAAACCATGATGCCCGTTGCTATCCATCGGAGCCGCGACACCACCTGGATCCCGATTCAAAAGATCACTCAGGTCGATATCTCAACAGCCCGCACGCGACCTATGTGGTCGAAGACCGCGCCACTCTGGCTGACCGCTACCGCGGCTGCAGCTGGCGCAGCGATAGGCCATGCAACGACACCAAGCGATGACCTGTTGGGCAAGGAGTTCGGAGCATTCGCGGGCGGCCTCCTGGGTGGGTTAGTGGGCGCGGTCGCCGGTACCGTTATCGCATTCGAGGTGGTACACGAGACATGGGAACCTCTGGTCGGCGGAGTCAGTCAACGCTCGTCGACCACGCCGGCTCTGTACGTCGCGCCGCGACGGTCCGGGCTAGCGGTTGGCCTCCGCGCCACGTTCTAACCCTGCGCGACGTCCGGTCGCGCCTAACGTCCGACCCCAAACGGAAACGGCCGGCCGTTTCCCCATTGGTCTGGATGCCCGACCAGGCGGAAGCGGCCCGAGATCTAACCTCAAGACGGGACAGCGAGCTCGCCAACTACGCGACCACGACTCGATCCTCGAGAGTCGACTCGAGCGACTTGGTGCGCGGAGTCTGCTGCTCTGCCTGAGGCACGAACAGGAAACGCACGGCCGGTAGCGGTGACAGCTCGACCTCGATGTGGCTCGAGAGCATGTTCCCGATTCGGAAGCTGCGCTGCAGCGCGGCCGCCTTGATGAACGTGCCCGCTAGGAGCGATGTCACGACCTGCTCGCCCACGGATTGGACCAGCGTGTCGTATTCCTCATCCGAAAGCTCTCGCACGACGCGCGCGCGGAGAATCGCCTTTGGTGGAATGCCGAGCGTGACGGCGATCTGCTCGACGATGAAGCCGGCTTGCGTGATGACCGGAATCGCGGTGTTCACCGCGTCCGCGAGCTCGGTCAGCTTGTCGCCGCCGAAGCTGCCGGTCTTTTCCTTCGCGAGGTCGACGAGCTCTGTTAGTCGCATGGCGAATCCCTCCGACAAAGGATGGCGTCCCTGCACCCTAGCGATGATGGGCGCCACAGGCCAGCAGGACCGTATGGAATTTTGTGTTAGACGAAAGGCTCACATGAACGAGTCGAATGGGGTGACTGACCGGTACCGGTGCGTCATGTTTCTCGCATGACAATGTTCCGCATTGCTCTCGCGAACCTTCGGTTTCCCGCCACTCGGGATGACTCGGTGCAGCGTGCTACGCAGGCCATCGCGCAGGCCGGTGAGCGCGGGGCCAGGGTGGTCTGCTTTCCCGAGTGCTACGTCCCCGGATACCGGGCACAGGGCAAGGGTGTGCCGGCTCCCGACGCGGCGTTTCTCCATGCCGCTTGGTCCACCATCGCCGATGCAGCGAGGCGCGCGGGCCTCGCGGTCGTACTTGGCACCGAGCGCGTCGTGGATGGCGCGCCCATGGCGACCGCACTGGTCGTGAACCCGGATGGCACGATCGCGGGATTTCAGGACAAGGTGCAGGTCGACCCGTCAGAGGACCCGATCTACGCCCCTGGTTCCGAGCGCCGAGTGTTCATGGTGGGTCCGCTGACGTTCGGCGTGGTGATCTGCCACGAAGGATGGCGCTATCCCGAGACCGTTCGCTGGGCTGTTAGGCATGGCGCGCAGGTCGTCTTTCATCCGCACTTCCACGAGGCGGAGCCGGGAAGCTTTCGCCCGACGAGCTACGCCGATCCGGCGAACACTTTCCACGAGAAGGCGGTGCTCTGCCGCGCCGCGGAGAACACCTGCTACTTCGCGACCGTGAACTGTGCGAGCCCCGGGTCACCGACCACATCGGCGGTGGCGAATCCCGATGGCACGCTGCTCACGTACAAGCCTTATGGCGAGGAGGGGCTGTTGATCGCGGATCTCGATCTGACATTGGCGAACCGCCTGCTCGCCTCGCGATGCAAATACGCTGCGGTGTCGGTGTCCGCTAGCGCCGCGTCGTAAACGGATCCCGGTCCAGAACATGGCGCCCGTCACGCTCAGTTGGCTGCAGGTCATCAACCTGCTCGGCGCGATTCAGGGGCTCGTCCTCGCGGGCGCTCTCGTCTCGAAGCGGAGCAACCGCACGGCGAATCGGCTGCTCGCCGCCACGATGATCGCCTTCTCGATCTACCTGGCGACGGCTGCGTTCGACCCAGAAGAACTGATTCAGGTCTTCCCACATGCGTTCGGCGCGGCGCATCCGCTGCCTTTCCTGTTTGGACCGCTCGTCTATCTCTACGCCGTCACCGCATCAGACCGAACGCGCCGGCTCACTCCGCGCGACGCGCTGCATTTCGTTCCATTCGTGGCTGTCATCCTGATCGGCCTGCCCGTCTATCTGATGAGCGGAACGGACAAGATCGCGTTCTACCATCGGCTCGTGAGCGGTGATGTCCCGCCGTCGATCGCGATCGCGCTTCCTCTCAAGCTCCTGTCCGGCGCGATCTACGCAACGGTCACACTCCTGTTCCTGCGGCGTCATCACGAGTTGGTGAAAGCGAGCTACTCATCGGTCGAACGCGTCAACCTCCGATGGCTGTTGTGGCTCTGTTGGGGAGCAGCGGCCATCTGGGTGGTAGCGGTCTTGTCGAACGTGCTGGAATTCGTGGGGATCGAGAAGGTTGGATTCGGCGACGATGTCATCGCGCTCGCGATGGCCGTGATGGTCTACGGTATCGGGTATATGGGACTCAGACAGCCCGAGATCTTCCGGTTCGAGACGGCGGAGTATCGAGTCCCCGTCGAGCTTCGGGTGCCGCGAGAGCGGCCGGTACCAAGCCCGGTGCCAAGTCCGTCTCAGGTCGCGGCTCCGCTTTCTGTGATGGACGAGTCGCAGGCACCCGCGCCGGACACAACGTCGCCGCGCTATGAGCGATCCGGACTCTCGGACCGCGAAGCTCAACGCCTCAAGGACCAGCTAACGGCCGTCATGGAAAACGAGCGTCCGTGGCGAGATAGCGATCTCACACTCGCCGACCTCGCCGACCGTCTGGTGACGACGCCCCACAAATTGTCCGAGGTGCTCAACTCACAGCTCGGCCTCACGTTCTACGATTTCGTGAACGGCTACCGGGTGCGCGAGGTCCAGCGCCGCATCGCCGCGGGCGACGCTCGGAAGGTCACGATGCTGGCGCTCGCGCTCGACGCGGGTTTCGCGTCCAAGTCCACGTTCAACGTGGTCTTCAAGAAGCACACGCAGCAGACGCCGTCGGATTACAGGCAGGCCGCAGGGGCGTAAAGTCCCGGCTCGCCCGGTGATGCGGTGACGGTCCAATCCCACCGCCCTGCACGTCCAGTCCGACCGGCTCAGGCGAGGACACGCGCCGCCGTCGCGTACGTTAGGCGATACTGCGGTTCGTAAGGGGTCAGAGTCCTGAGGCACCATTCCAACGCCCCCGCGGGGGCGTTGGAATGGTGCCTCAGGACTCTGACCCCTTACGAACCGCAGTATCGCCTAACGTACGCGACGGCGGCGCGTGTCCTCGCCTGAGCCGGTCGGACTGGACGTGCAGGGCGGTGGGATTGGACCGTCACCGCATCACCGGGCGAGCCGGGACTTTACGCCCCTGCGGCCTGCCTGTAATCCGACGGCGTCTGCTGCGTGTGCTTCTTGAAGACCACGTTGAACGTGGACTTGGACGCGAAACCCGCGTCGAGCGCGAGCGCCAGCATCGTGACCTTCCGAGCGTCGCCCGCGGCGATGCGGCGCTGGACCTCGCGCACCCGGTAGCCGTTCACGAAATCGTAGAACGTGAGGCCGAGCTGTGAGTTGAGCACCTCGGACAATTTGTGGGGCGTCGTCACCAGACGGTCGGCGAGGTCGGCGAGTGTGAGATCGCTATCTCGCCACGGACGCTCGTTTTCCATGACGGCCGTTAGCTGGTCCTTGAGGCGTTGAGCTTCGCGGTCCGAGAGTCCGGATCGCTCATAGCGCGGCGACGTTGTGTCCGGCGCGGGTGCCTGCGACTCGTCCATCACAGAAAGCGGAGCCGCGACCTGAGACGGACTTGGCACCGGGCTTGGTACCGGCCGCTCTCGCGGCACCCGAAGCTCGACGGGGACTCGATACTCCGCCGTCTCGAACCGGAAGATCTCGGGCTGTCTGAGTCCCATATACCCGATACCGTAGACCATCACGGCCATCGCGAGCGCGATGACATCGTCGCCGAATCCAACCTTCTCGATCCCCACGAATTCCAGCACGTTCGACAAGACCGCTACCACCCAGATGGCCGCTGCTCCCCAACAGAGCCACAACAGCCATCGGAGGTTGACGCGTTCGACCGATGAGTAGCTCGCTTTCACCAACTCGTGATGACGCCGCAGGAACAGGAGTGTGACCGTTGCGTAGATCGCGCCGGACAGGAGCTTGAGAGGAAGCGCGATCGCGATCGACGGCGGGACATCACCGCTCACGAGCCGATGGTAGAACGCGATCTTGTCCGTTCCGCTCATCAGATAGACGGGCAGGCCGATCAGGATGACAGCCACGAATGGAACGAAATGCAGCGCGTCGCGCGGAGTGAGCCGGCGCGTTCGGTCTGATGCGGTGACGGCGTAGAGATAGACGAGCGGTCCAAACAGGAAAGGCAGCGGATGCGCCGCGCCGAACGCATGTGGGAAGACCTGAATCAGTTCTTCTGGGTCGAACGCAGCCGTCGCCAGGTAGATCGAGAAGGCGATCATCGTGGCGGCGAGCAGCCGATTCGCCGTGCGGTTGCTCCGCTTCGAGACGAGAGCGCCCGCGAGGACGAGCCCCTGAATCGCGCCGAGCAGGTTGATGACCTGCAGCCAACTGAGCGTGACGGGCGCCATGTTCTGGACCGGGATCCGTTTACGACGCGGCGCTAGCGGACACCGACACCGCAGCGTATTTGCATCGCGAGGCGAGCAGGCGGTTCGCCAATGTCAGATCGAGATCCGCGATCAACAGCCCCTCCTCGCCATAAGGCTTGTACGTGAGCAGCGTGCCATCGGGATTCGCCACCGCCGATGTGGTCGGTGACCCGGGGCTCGCACAGTTCACGGTCGCGAAGTAGCAGGTGTTCTCCGCGGCGCGGCAGAGCACCGCCTTCTCGTGGAAAGTGTTCGCCGGATCGGCGTAGCTCGTCGGGCGAAAGCTTCCCGGCTCCGCCTCGTGGAAGTGCGGATGAAAGACGACCTGCGCGCCATGCCTAACAGCCCAGCGAACGGTCTCGGGATAGCGCCATCCTTCGTGGCAGATCACCACGCCGAACGTCAGCGGACCCACCATGAACACTCGGCGCTCGGAACCAGGGGCGTAGATCGGGTCCTCTGACGGGTCGACCTGCACCTTGTCCTGAAATCCCGCGATCGTGCCATCCGGGTTCACGACCAGTGCGGTCGCCATGGGCGCGCCATCCACGACGCGCTCGGTGCCAAGTACGACCGCGAGGCCCGCGCGCCTCGCTGCATCGGCGATGGTGGACCAAGCGGCATGGAGAAACGCCGCGTCGGGAGCCGGCACACCCTTGCCCTGTGCCCGGTATCCGGGGACGTAGCACTCGGGAAAGCAGACCACCCTGGCCCCGCGCTCACCGGCCTGCGCGATGGCCTGCGTAGCACGCTGCACCGAGTCATCCCGAGTGGCGGGAAACCGAAGGTTCGCGAGAGCAATGCGGAACATTGTCATGCGAGAAACATGACGCACCGGTACCGGTCAGTCACCCCATTCGACTCGTTCATGTGAGCCTTTCGTCTAACACAAAATTCCATACGGTCCTGCTGGCCTGTGGCGCCCATCATCGCTAGGGTGCAGGGACGCCATCCTTTGTCGGAGGGATTCGCCATGCGACTAACAGAGCTCGTCGACCTCGCGAAGGAAAAGACCGGCAGCTTCGGCGGCGACAAGCTGACCGAGCTCGCGGACGCGGTGAACACCGCGATTCCGGTCATCACGCAAGCCGGCTTCATCGTCGAGCAGATCGCCGTCACGCTCGGCATTCCACCAAAGGCGATTCTCCGCGCGCGCGTCGTGCGAGAGCTTTCGGATGAGGAATACGACACGCTGGTCCAATCCGTGGGCGAGCAGGTCGTGACATCGCTCCTAGCGGGCACGTTCATCAAGGCGGCCGCGCTGCAGCGCAGCTTCCGAATCGGGAACATGCTCTCGAGCCACATCGAGGTCGAGCTGTCACCGCTACCGGCCGTGCGTTTCCTGTTCGTGCCTCAGGCAGAGCAGCAGACTCCGCGCACCAAGTCGCTCGAGTCGACTCTCGAGGATCGAGTCGTGGTCGCGTAGTTGGCGAGCTCGCTGTCCCGTCTTGAGGTTAGATCTCGGGCCGCTTCCGCCTGGTCGGGCATCCAGACCAATGGGGAAACGGCCGGCCGTTTCCGTTTGGGGTCGGACGTTAGGCGCGACCGGACGTCGCGCAGGGTTAGAACGTGGCGCGGAGGCCAACCGCTAGCCCGGACCGTCGCGGCGCGACGTACAGAGCCGGCGTGGTCGACGAGCGTTGACTGACTCCGCCGACCAGAGGTTCCCATGTCTCGTGTACCACCTCGAATGCGATAACGGTACCGGCGACCGCGCCCACTAACCCACCCAGGAGGCCGCCCGCGAATGCTCCGAACTCCTTGCCCAACAGGTCATCGCTTGGTGTCGTTGCATGGCCTATCGCTGCGCCAGCTGCAGCCGCGGTAGCGGTCAGCCAGAGTGGCGCGGTCTTCGACCACATAGGTCGCGTGCGGGCTGTTGAGATATCGACCTGAGTGATCTTTTGAATCGGGATCCAGGTGGTGTCGCGGCTCCGATGGATAGCAACGGGCATCATGGTTTCGGTCATCGAACCCGCGGCCCCGATGACCGGTGTCTTCGAGTCGGTCGTCACCACACGAACACGGGCGCCACGAGGCACGGACAGCGTCTGGGCAACCAACGTTCGGCCAACGGATACGGCAAGGGCCACTCCTGACAGCAGCAGCATCGTGCGGCGCATAGTTAGGTCCGTGAGTTGTGGACGGGATCATGCACTCACGCGGCCGTCGGCGCACTACGAAGAATGACGTAGGCATCATAATTTGACCTGATGCCAGCATCGATCACTGTTCCGGCCGAGCTCCGCACCGAGCGCCTCACCATGCGTCCCTGGCGCGCCGACGATGCGAGCGCGCTGCATCCCATCCTCGTGGCGAACTGGAAGCATCTCGGGCCATGGATTCCGGCGCGGGTCGCGACGCCCGTGCCGGTGCCCGAGCTCGAAGTTCGACTCGCGGGTTTCGGCGACGACTTCGCGAGCGGCCGCGAGTTCCGGTATGGGCTGTTCGCGGCGGACGGGCGTGAAGTACTCGGCGAGGCGGGACTCTACCCGCGCTCTGCCGCGCGACGCGTTCCCTTGTCTCGAGCGAGCTGCATTGAGCTCGGATACTGGCTTCGCGCGGACCTGACCGGCCAGGGCCTCGTGACCGAAGCGTCGCGCGCGCTGGTAGCTCTGGCGGAGACGCTCCCGCACCTGACTCACGTCGAGATCCGCTGCGACGCCCGCAATGCGCCGAGCGCGGCGATCCCGAAGCGGCTCGGCTTCACGCTGGCGACGACGCTCATCGAACCAGCAACGCTCCCTGATGAGGAACCCATCCAGCTGCAGGTGTGGACGCTCCCGCTTTCTGCTCGTTAGGGCTCGATCACCCAGAACTGCATCCGGTACGAGAAGACCGTGAACGCGATGCGCGTCCCGTCGCGCGAGACGGCCGGCTGAGTCTTGTCCGTGGGATCGAACGTCACCTGTGTCGGTGTTCCGCCGCTCGTGCTCACGCGGAACACCTGCAGATGCCCGTCGTTCGCCGGCGCAATGAACGCAACCCACGCGAAATCGGGCGAGACGCCAATCCCGGAGAACTGCTGCTCGCTCGTGAAGCGATGAATGAGTCTCGCGGGGCCGCCGTCGCGCGCGACGACATAGATCGCTCGCTGGTCCTGCCCTTCGGCGGCGGAGAACACGATGCTGTCGGAGCCGGGTGCCCACTCGACCTGGTCGATGTCGCCGCGAACGCCGTCGACCGCGACACGACTTGCCGCGCGCGTCACGGCGCCGGTGGACGAGTCGATTCCCACCGTGAACAGCACACCGCGCAGTCGGTTGCCGTCGCGTATCTCGGTTCCGTACGCGATCCAGGCGCCATCCGGCGACCAGCGTGGCCAGCCCGTTTCGGTACCGCCAGCCGTGATCGACTTGGCCGGAGCAGAGCCGTCGGCCGGCTGAATCCACACGTCGTCGAGCGCATTCGCGTGCGAGTGCAGCACGATCCATTTCCCGTTAGGCGACCAGTCGAGTCCCTGATCCTCGGACGACGACGCGCGGATGACGACCTGCGGCGCGGCGGCCGGTGTGTCCGCGTCGGCGTTCACGGCGCCGAGGTCCTGCGCGATGTCGGGGTAGTGCAGGTCGTCGATGATTCGGCGCCAGCTGCCGTACGTGAAGCCGATGCGTTTGTCATCGCGACTCCACGTTGGCGTCTCGGACTGGAAGGACGTCACCTGCCTGGCTGGTCCTCCACCGGAGGGTATGACGGCGATGAATGTCCGGTAATCCTGCACGCCGAACAGCACGCGGCCATACCTGCCCACCGACGGCGCGTAGGTGTCGCGCGCAAAGCCGGTCAATCGGATGGCGGCCCCCATGGGGAGGGGTCGCACCCAGAGGTCGAGGGTGCCGCGCGCGTTAGGCGACGCGAAGTAGAGCCGTGTGCCGTCCAGTGAGAACGCGATCGGTCCGTACGCTTCCACGGCCGCCGAGCTCGCGGCTGGCGTGCCGCACGGCAGGCTCACGAACTGCTTGCTGCCGGATGCGGCGAGGCACGCAAGCGTTTTGCCATCGGGTGACCAGGCCGGGGAGCTTAGCCGCATCGCACTGAGCTGCGCACGCGCGTCGGTTCCATCCGGCTTGCCGGTCCAGAGCAGAGACCCATTTGGCTGGAGCATGACGCCGGCCAGCCGCGAGCCATCGGTCGTCCAGGCGATCTCGCGAAACCGGTTCGGATCGAGCGCGACCGAGTCGCTTCCGGCGGGGACCTTCGGAAGCGGGTCGGTCCACAGGCGACGCCTGTCGCCGCCGTACACATCGACGACCCACCACGCGAAGCTCCCGTGTGCGTCGGACTGCAGCGCCGCCACGCGTCGCGAGTCCGGGAGCCACGCGACGCTCGTGATCCGCCCGCCCGCGGGTCCGAGCGTGGTCACGGGCCCGCCCGAGATCTGCGAAAGTCGGAGCCGTCCCTCGGACGCGTAGGCGAGCCATTGCCCGTCGGGTGACATGGCGCCAACGGGGTCGCGGTACCCGACGGGTCCGAGCTGCCGCGCTTCGACGACGAACCGGAGGCGAGCGTTCGCTGGCGATTGCGCCCGGACATTCGCGGCGCACGCCGCGACAATCGCGACACCTACCCGAGCGAGGGTGCGTCGCTTCATGGAGAAATTGGGGTCAGAGTCGAATTCATCGTTTCGCCGCAAACCATGCGCAATTGGCCGCAGGGTGTGCAACCGTTGGATGCAATTCTACTCTGACAGCTAGACCCGAATCGGCAGCGAACGAGGGCGCTTGCCCGTAGCACGCGCGACCGCGTTCGCCAGCGCCGGGAAGAACGGCGGCACCGCGGGCTCGCCAAGCCCCGTGACCGGAACGTCATCGTTCGTGGCCCAGTGAATCTCGATCCGCGCCGGCGCCCCGCCGATCCGCAGCAGCCGGTAGGTCTCGAAGCCGCCCTGGACCACCGCGCCGCCCTCGATCGTGATCTCCTCACCTAACGCGGCAGACAGCGCCTGCACCACGCCGCCCTCGAGCTGCGACCGCGCTCCGTCCGGATTGAAGACCCGCCCGCAGTCCACGGCCACCACCACGCGATGCACGTTCACCTTCCCGTTCGTCACCGACGCCTCCACGACCTCCGCCGCGTACGTCAGGTGATCGGGCACGTTCTGGGCGATGCCTAACGCGTGCCCCGCCGGCAGCGGCTTGCCCCACCCCGCCTTCTCCGCGGCGAGCTTGAGCGTCGCCTTGTAGCGCGCGGGATTGAATGGGAAATCCTTGCTGTCCTGCGGCTGGTCGACCACCCATCGGTCGATCAACGCCATCCGATACTCGTACGGATCCTTCCCCGCTTTGTCGGCCAGCTCGTCGATGAAGCTCTCGAGCGCGAACGTCCCGTGTGTCGTGTTCACCGCGCGCCACCATCCGCGCGGTACGCCCGAATCCAGGAGCGTGTACTCGGAGGACCGGTTCGGGACCCGATAGACGTGGTTGCCGATACCGTCCGACTCTCCCGCACCGAACTTGCCCCGCTTACCAGTCGACGCGTCGATGGCCGGCGACGAGAAACGATGCCGCATCGCCACCGGGTTGCCGTCCGGCCCGAGCGTCGCCTCTAAGCGATGGATCGCGCACTGACGGTAGAAATCGTGTCGCAGGTCATCCGCACGAGTCCACACCACCTGAACCGGGGCGCCGTTCACCGCCTTGGCGATCATGGCGGCTTCGACTGAAAAGTCCGGATTGATGCGCCGACCGAACGCGCCACCCATGAGCGGGGTGACGTTCACCTTCACCTTGCTCTTGTCGAGCTTGAGGTGGTCAGCGACGGCATCGTGGGCCCAGTCGGGGAACTGCGTTGGCGACCAGAGCTCCATCATGCCGTTCGAGAACTGCGCGGTGCAGTTCTGCGGCTCCATCGTCGCGTGCGCGATGAACGGAAGCTCGTAGTCCGCGCGAATCACGTCGGTCGCCTTGGCGAGCACCTCGTCAGGGTCACCAATGCGATTGACGAGCTCCTTGCCAGGCTTCGACACGGCGTCGCGCATGAACGCCGTGTAGCTCGCGCTGCCCTCCTGCGCGTGCGGGCCCGGATCCCACGTGACCTTGAGCGCCTTGCGCCCCTGCATGGCCGCCCACGTGTTCGTCGCGATCACCGCAACGCCCGCGTGGACTCCAAGCTCTCGATCGCCCTTCACCTCGACGACCTCCTTCACGCCGGGGACCTTCAGCGCATCGCTCGGGTCGAACGACTTGACCGTCGCGCCGAAGATCGTCGCGCGCTCGACCGACGCGAACAGCATCCCGTCGCGGCGCGTGTCGATCCCGTACTTCGCTCGCCCGTGCACGATGTCCGGGACGTCCAACGCCTTGATCCCGTCGCGGCCGAGGAGGCGCCACTCGGTCGGCTTGCGGAGCCTGACGTTTGTCGGGACGGGGACCTTCGCGGCCGCATCCGCCAGCGCGCCGTAGCCGAGGCTGCGGTTCGACGCGGTGTGATAGACGCACGAGTCTTTCGTCGTGAGCTCCGACGCGGGGACGCCGAGCTGCTGTGCGGCGGCCACGACGAGCATCTGGCGCATGGTCGCGCCCGCGACGCGAAGGCGCGAGTGCGTGTCGAGGACGGACCCGCTTCCGCCCGTGCCCTGGCTTCCCAGCTGCGGGTCGAACGCCGCCGCCTCCGGGCGAACCTTCGACCAGTCGGCGTCGAGCTCCTCAGCAACGAACAGCGCCAGCGCGGTGCGCACGCCCTGTCCCATCTCGGACTTCGGGATCGTGACGTGCACCGTGTCATCCGGCGCAATGCGAATGAAGATGTTCGGCGGAGCGGTCTTCGCATCCGACGGAGGAGATTCGGCCTTGGCACCACCGCGGCAGGCGACCTGGACGAGCAGGCCTCCGCCTAACGCCGCGCCGACCCACAGGAATTCGCGTCGGGAGAGAGTGCTCGAGCTCATGCGCTCACCCCCCGGCGGATCTCCGCCGCGCGCTTCACGGCCGCGCGAATGCGCACGTACGTGCCGCAGCGGCAGAGATTCCCCTGCATGGCCGCGTCGATGTCGGCGTCGGTCGGGTTCGCATTCCTGTTGATGAGCGCCGCGGCGCTCATGACCTGCCCCGCCTGACAATAACCGCACTGCGGCACGTTCAGCTCGGTCCACGCCTGTTGCACCGCGTGGTCCGTGCCGCCCGACGCGAGCCCTTCGATGGTCGTGACCGACTTGCCAGCGACGGCGCTGAGCGTGACGGAACACGAACGCGTTGGGGCGCCGTCGATGTGCACGGTGCAGGCGCCGCACAACGACGTCCCGCACCCGAACTTGGTCCCCGTGAGGCCGACGAGGTCGCGCAATGCCCAGAGCAGCGGCATGTCCGGCGGTCCATCGACTGTCGTTGGCTTACCGTTGATCGTGAGCTCCATAGCGAGCATTCCATTCCGCGTTTGGTACGAATGACCTTCGAGGTCTCCAGGCATCCCATGACGAGTATTGAAGATGGGTGCCGTGCGCCGTATGGCACCAGATGGCCGTAACACAATCGCCCGACCTGACGCCTTCCCCACGTTCCGGGGACGAGCGAGAATAGCGCCCATGACTCTCGCCCTCGATGGCGTCCGGATCGTCGACCTCACCCAGGTCATGGGCGGCCCGTTCTGCACCATGCAGCTCGCCGACCTGGGAGCGGACGTCATCAAGGTCGAGCCGCCCGGCGGCGATCTCTCACGGTCGATGGGCGGCGCCGAGCTCGAGATGCCGGGCGACGACAACGCCCCGTTCTTCGCCCTCAACCGCAACAAGCGGAGCATCGTCCTCGACCTCACCACGGAGCGCGACCGGGCTATCTTCCGCGCGCTCGTTCGAACCGCCGACGTCCTCGTCGAGAGCTTCCGCCCCGGCGTCACCAAGCGACTCGGCGCCGATTACGACGCAATGTCGGCGATCAACCCTCGGCTCATCTACGCCAGTATCTCCGGCTTCGGGCAGACCGGCCCCTACGCGAACCGGCCAGGCTTCGACCTGATCGCGCAAGGGATGAGCGGGGTCATGAGCGTCACCGGGGACGCGGGTGGCGCACCCATGAAGTGTGGGGTCCCCATCGCCGACCTGTCCGTCGGCCTCATCGCCGCGAACGGCGTGCTCGCCGCGCTCATTGCACGAGAAAAGACCGGTCGCGGGCAGTACATCGACACCTCGCTGTTCGAGTCCGCGCTCGCGATGTGCGTGTGGGAGACGACAGAGTACTGGGCGAGCGGCGAGACGCCACGCGCGATGGGCTCCGCTCACCGATTGAGCGCACCCTATCAGGCGTTTCGAACGAGCGACGGACACATGACGCTCGCGGCTCTCACCTCACAGCAGTGGCTGGCGCTCTGTGCAACCCTCGACTCCCCAGAGCTCGCGAAGGACCCACGGTTCGAGACGAATGCCGCGCGGATGGCGAACCGTCCGGCGCTCGCGCGAGAGATCGAGTACGCGTTGGCCCGCCACACGACAGCCGAGTGGGTCGACCGGCTGCTCGCGGTAGGGGTGCCGGCGGGACCCATCCACGACTTCGCGCAGGTCTTCGCTGACCAACACACGTATGCGCGCCGGATGGTCGAGGACATCGAGCACCCGGTTGCCGGCCGCGTGCGAACGCTCGGGTTCCCGCTCAAGATGAGCGACACGCCACTCCGCGTCAGGCGCGCACCACCACTGCTCGGCCAACACGGCGCGGAGATCCTGCGCGAGCTCGGCATGGAGACCGGAGGCGACCAGTGAGTACGGAAGCCGGGGCCGTGCGGGTCGAGCGTCACGACGCGGTAGCAACGATCACGTTGGATCGCCCGAGCGCGCGCAACGCGCTCACGTGGGCGATGTACGAGGAGCTCGATAAAGCCCTCGACCGCGTAGGCTCCGAGCCCGAGGTTCGCGTCGTGGTGCTGCGCGGTGCAGGCGGCAACTTCGCGGCCGGCACAGACATCTCACAGTTCCAGGCGTTCGCGTCCGGCGACGACGGCGTGGATTACGAGCGTCGCCTCGAGAGCGTGCTCACGAAGCTCGAGTCCGTGCCCGCCACCACGATCGCCGCCGTCGAAGGCTATGCCGCGGGCGGAGGGCTGGCGCTCGCCACCGCGTGTGACCTGCGGGTCGCGTCGCCTAACGCGCAGTTCGGCGTGCCGATCGCCAGGACCATCGGGAACTGCCTGTCGATGAGCAACTACGCGCGACTGGTCGCTTCACTTGGCGTCGCGCGGACGAAGACCATGCTCCTCACCGCCGAGTTCATGTCGGCCGACGAAGCGCGTTCGATAGGCTTCGTGATGCGCGTACTCGAGCCTCACGCGTTCGCTCGCGAGCTCGAGATGCTCTGCGCCCGTCTCTCGAGTCACGCGCCGCTGACGCTCCAGGTCACGCGGGAAGCGTTGCGGCGAATCGTGCACCGATCGGCTGCCGAGGGCGACGATCTCGTTCGCCGCGTGTATGACAGCCGTGATTTCCGGGAAGGCGTTGCGGCCTTCGTGGAGAAGCGCAAACCGCGGTGGGAAGGTCGTTGACGCGCGATCTCGAGGGCGCGCTCCGCGCCGCGCTCGCCGGTGAGGTTCGCTTCGATACGTACACGCGCCACATCTACTCGACCGACGCGAGCCTGTACGCCATCGAGCCGTTAGGCGTCGCCTGGCCGCGCGATGCCGATGACATCGTAGCGGCGATCGAGGTGGCTCGCCAGTTCGACGTCCCGGTCCTTCCACGCGGCGCGGGGACGAGCCTCGCGGGCCAGACCGTCGGGCAGGCCGTGGTACTCGACATGTCGCGGTACATGCAGCGGCTCGTCGCGCTCGACGCCGAGGCGGCCCTGGCCACGGTGCAGCCGGGCCTCATCCAGGATGACCTGAACAAGGTCGCGGCCGCGCACCGCCTCATGTTCGCGCCCGACACATCGACGTCGAACCGCGCGACACTCGGCGGCATGATCGGCAACAACTCGTGCGGCGCGCGGTCGGCGCGGTACGGCATGACGATCGATCACGTCGAGTGGCTCGACGTCGTGCTGTCGGACGGGAGCCGAGCGCGATTGGGGCCGACATCGGCATCGGAGGTCATGTGGCGCGGTCAGCGCCGCTCGCTCGAGGGGCGATTGTATCGCGACGTTCCGGAGATCGTCGCGCGACACGAGGCCGCGATCCGTCGAGACTTCCCTCCGTTCTGGCGAAAGTCGGGCGGCTATCGCCTCGAGCGGATGCTCTCCGAGCGCGGCCCGTTCAATCTCGCGAACCTCGTGGTCGGGTCGGAGGGGACGCTTGGTGTCGTCGTCGAAGCAAGCGTCAAGCTCGTTCCGCAGCCGAAAGCCGTAGTGGGCATCGCGGGTCACTTCCACACCGTCGCCGCTGCGATAGCCGCCGCTGATGACGCGCGCGAGATCGACGCGGCGGTCATCGAGGTGGTCGATCGGTTCATTCTGAACCTCGCACGGAAGTCGCCGGCGCACGGCAAGCTCGTGTCGGTACTCGACGGCGATCCCGGCGCCCTACTGTGGCTCGAGTTCTATGGCGACACTCCAGCGGACGCTCTCGCGGACGCGGAACGTCTCGAGGCGCGATGGAAGGCGAACCGTCACGGGTACGCGGTGCTGCGCGCGCAGACCGGCGAACAGCTCACGCGTTTCCGCGAGCTGCGGAAGGCGGGGCTCGGACTGCTGAGTGCCGCGGGCGAAGGAGGCAAGCGGTCCGTCGCGTTCATCGAGGACACCGCGGTCGATCCCGTTAGGCTCGGCGACTATACTCGGCGGCTGGCCGAGCTGCTGGCACGGCATGGACTCGAGGCGGGATTCTACGGGCACGCGTCGGCCGGATGTCTCCACATCCGACCGTTTATGGACCTCACGAGGCCCGACGCAGTGAACACCCTGCGAGCGGTTGCCGAGGAGGTCTGCGCGCTCGTCACGTCGTTCGGCGGGATGAACTCGAGCGAGCACGGCGATGGGCTCGTTCGAAGTGAGTTCAACCGTCAGATCTTTGGCGACGAGCTGTATGGCGTGATGTGTTCGGTCAAGCAGCTCTTCGATCCGAGCGGCCGGCTCAATCCGGGCAAGATCGTGAACGCGCCGCGCATGACGGAGCACCTCCGCGAGCCGGCACTGCCGAAGGCACTGCCGGTGGTGACGCATTTTCCGTTCGACGCGACAGGCGGCATGCGTGGCGCCGCGAATCGCTGCGCGCGCATCGGCGCGTGCCGGAAATCGGAGCTCGCCGGCAAGACAATGTGTCCGTCGTTCATGGCGACTCGCGATGAGCGGCACTCGACGCGCGGCCGCGCGAACGCGCTGGTTCACGCGCTGTCGTCGCCGGACCCGCATGGGGCGTTAGGTGACGAAGGCCTGCACGACGTGCTCGACCTCTGCCTCGAGTGCAAGGCGTGCAAAACCGAATGCCCGCTGTCGGTTGACATGGCGGCGCTCAAGGCCGAGTTCCTGTCACACTACCACGAGCATCATGGCGTGCCCATTCGCGCTCGCGTGTTTGGCCACGCGCGGCGCCTGAATCGTGCAGGTGCCGCTCTCGCGCCGTTGTCCAACTGGATCGCCGGGTCTCCACCGATGCGGGCCTTGGCCGATCGCTTCGGTGGCATTGATCGACGCCGCCCCTTGCCGCGGTTCGAGCGTGAGACGTTGCAGCGATGGTTCGCGCGACGAGTGCCGCTCACGCCCAGGAACAGTGCGCGCCGCGGGCCGGTCGTCTTCCTCGCCGATTCGTTCGCGAGCTACACGGAGCCGGAGATCGGCCGAGCGGCGATCGAGCTGCTCGAGCTGGCCGGCTATGAGGTTCGGCTCGCGGGCAACGTGTGCTGTGGACGCGCGCTCATCTCGAAGGGTCTCCTCGATGACGCAAAGTCGCACCATCGGGAGCTGATGGCGACGCTCGCGCCCGCCGCGCTCGAGGGCGTTCCAATCGTTGGCTGCGAGCCGTCGTGCGTGTTCACCCTCAAGCACGAGCTGGTGGACCTCGCCGCGGGCGACCCGGGCGCGGTGGCGATCGGTCGCGCGGCACGCATGGTCGATGATCTCCTCGTGCAAGCGATCGACGACGGCAGTCTCGCGCTCGACCCTAACGCCGCTGCCGCGCGGCGACGCATCCTGTTTCACGGCCATTGTCACCAGAAGGCCGCGAATGCGACGGCGGGGAGTGTCGGGCTTCTCGAGCGAATCCCCGGCGCAGTGGTGGACGTGCTGGACGCCGGTTGTTGCGGCATGGCGGGCTCGTTCGGCTTCGAGCGTGAGCACTACGACCTGTCCATGCAGATCGGCGGGATGCGGCTCTTCCCTGCGGTGAACGCGTCGCCTGACGCGATTGTCGCGGCGACGGGCGTGTCGTGTCGTCAGCAGATCGCGCAGGGCACGTCGCGTCGTGCAGTGCACCCGGTGGTGCTACTTCGCGAATCTCTAGCCCCCTGATTCGAATGGACGCCAGGATCACGGACAGCACGCTCATCGCCCTCGGCGGCCTGATCGCCGTCGTCGCCCTGCTGTTCCTCCTGATCACGAGGTTCCGATGGCACGTCTTCATCGCGATGCTCGTGCCCATCCTGCTCTTCGCGCTCGTCCCCGGCGTCGATCACGCCGTGTTCATCACCGCGTTCGAAACCGGGTTCGGCAGCACGATCAAAAGCGTTGCCGTCGTAATTGTGGTGGGCATCGTGCTGGCCGAAGGGCTCAAGCACACCGGGGCGGTCGAGCGCATAACGATTGCGCTCATCCGCTGGGTCGGTGAAAAGCGCATGTCGCTCGCACTCACCTTGAGCGGCTGGGTAATCGGCATCCCGATCTTCTCCGACGTCGGCTACGTCATCCTCAATCCACTCGTGCACTCGGCCGCCATACGCAGTGAAGTCAACATGGCCACGATGAGCACCGGGTTGATCGGAGCGATGCAGCTGACACACGCCATGGTGCCGCCGACGCCCGGGCCGCTCGCGGCGGTCGCACTGCTCAAGGCCGACATGGGACGCGTCATCCTGTGGGGCTGCTTCGTGTCGATCATCGCGAGCTTCTTCGGGTGGCTGTACGCGCTGGCCGTAGGACCACGTTTCGCATCGCCGCCGTCCACCGAATTCATCGGCCAGTCGTTCGTCGAGGGCGGGCGGGAAGCCGAGCTGCCGACGACGTTCTGGGCGTTCGCGCCGATCCTCGTTCCACTCCTGTTGATCGCGGCACAGAGCACGGCGACGATGCTGCTGCCCAAGGGACACATCGTGAACCGGGCGATGTTGTACCTCGGGTGGCCAGTCGTCGCCCTGAGCATCGGTGTCCTGATCGCATATCGGAACACCAAGCACGATCAGGCGCAGGCGCGTGTCAGCGACTGGATCGAGAACGCCCTTCGCACGTCGGCAATGATCATCATGGTCGTCGGCCTCGGCGGCGCGCTGAGCCAGATCCTGCGACAGACCCCGGCGGTGGACGCAATCGCGAAGGCGATGGAGGCGACCGGGCTCCCCGCCATCTTCCTGCCCTTCGTGTTAGGCGTGGTGGGCAACATGATCACGGGGTCCACGACCGTCGGCGTGATCACGTCGGCGTCGATCGTGGCGCCGATGATGCCGGTGCTGCACTTGAGCCCCGAGGCGACGATGCTCGCTGCGTCGGCCGGCGGGATCATTACCAAGTACGTGAACTCGAGCTATTTCTGGGTCTGCACATCGCTGACGCGGATGCCGCTCAGATCGGCGCTCATCTCGTTCGGCGGAGTGATGATCGTCAACGGTGTGGTTTCCATGGCCGTGATCTACATTTTGTGGTCCCTCCAGATCATCTGACGGGAGCGCAGTGACCGCATTCGACGTGTCCTCCACCACCGAGCTCGCCAGCGCTCGCAGAGTCGCGCGAGCGCCATATGCCGCGCTCGCGCTGATCGGGCTCGGTGGTCTCTTCTCCGGTGTGACCGGCCCGCTGATCAGCGCGTTCGTCCCGCCGCTCGTGCGCGACATGCTCGGCGACCACCGCACGGCGATCGGCGCCGTCATGGCGATCGACAACGTGCTGTTGCTGCTGCTCGTCCCATGGGCCGGCCCGGTATCCGACCGCGCGACTGCTCGCGGACGCGGCAGGTTGCCGCTCGTCCTCGGCGGGTTCGTGTTGTCGTCGCTCGGCATGGCGCTTCTGCCCGCATCCGCCGCGTTAGGTCTCGCGGTTCTCATCGGCGCCCTGATTCTGCTGCACACCGGGATCAACATCCAGCGATCGCCGTTCCAGGCATTGATGGTCGATCTGGTCCCGTCGCGCTACCGCTCGCTGGCGACGGCTTCCGTCACCTTCCAGATGTGCGTCGGCGCGATCGCGTTCCTCATGCTCGGTCGGATGCTCGGCATGCGTCCGGCGTACCTCATCGCCGCCGGGACGGTGCTCGCGGTCGCCGCCGCGTTCGCGCTTGGGGTGCGTGAGCCGCGGACGTCGGACTCCTTGTCCGCCGAGGTCACGTTTCGGTCGCTCGCCGACGCTGCATGGTCGGCGATTCGCGGTGTCGTCCCGGGCATGCGACCCGTGTTTCTCGCGTCGCTTTTGCTGCAGCTCACGTTTCAGACGTTCACCACGTGGTACGCGCTGCATGCCACGGAGCGATTCGGCGTTCGCCCGGAAGACGCGACGATCGGATTCATCGCGTGGGCCCTGGGCGGCGTGATCGGCGCGTTGCCCGCCGGGTTCGTCGGCGTGCGCATCGGGCGACGGAACGCGATGCTCGTGGGTTTCGGCATCATGGCCGCGGCACTGACCGCGCTCGACCGAGTTACGAGCATCAATGCAGCGGTGCCACTTCTCGCACTCGCGTCGGCGAGCTGGACGTTCCCGATGGTGAACGCGTACCCGTTGTTCGTCGAGCCCGTTCCACGGGAGCGTCGAGGCGTTCTCGCGTCGCTGTTCCTGCTCTGCAACGCACTCGGCGGCGCCGTTGGCGACCCCATGAACGGACGCATCTTCGATATCCTGAATGGCTATCGCGCGATGTTCATCGTCATGGCGTGCTACACGGGCTTAGCATTCGTGGCAGTCCTGTTCGTCCCGCGCGGCGCGGGCGAGGCCGACACCGGTCCGGATACCACGCCGAGCACGCCATGATGATGCAGCCGTTTCACGCTCGTGATTCCTCTTTCGGTCCTCGATCTCGCCCCCATCGTCGAAGGCGGCGACGCCGCGACTTCGTTTCGCAATAGCCTCGACCTCGCTCGGCACGCCGAACGGCTGGGTTACCGCCGGTTCTGGATGGCCGAGCATCACAACATTCCAAGCGTCGCGAGCGCGGCCACGTCCGTGCTCATCGCGCACGTCGCGGGCGGCACGTCGACGATCCGCGTCGGTGCTGGCGGCATCATGCTGCCTAACCATTCGCCGCTCGTAATCGCCGAGCAGTTTGGAACACTCGCGTCATTGTTTCCCGGACGGATCGATCTGGGACTCGGCCGCGCGCCGGGTTCCGATCAGGTGACGGCACGGGCGCTGCGCCGTGCTCCCGAGGCGGCGGATTCCTTTCCGCAGGACGTGCTCGAGCTCATGGCGTACTTCCGCGCCACGGAGCCGGGGCAAGCCGTTCGCGCGATCCCTGGCGCGGGACTCGACGTGCCGATCTGGATCCTCGGCTCGAGTCTCTTCGGCGCGCAGCTCGCGGCGGCGTTCGGGCTGCCGTTCGCGTTCGCGTCGCACTTCGCGCCAACGATGCTCGAGCAGGCGCTCGACTTGTATCGCTCGCGCTTTCAGCCGTCGGAGCAACTGGCACGCCCCTACACGATGCTCGGCGTGAACGTCTTCGCGGCCGAATCGGAGGCGGCGGCGCGGCGATTGTTCACGTCACTCCAGCAGGCGTTCATCAACCTCCGTCGCGGGCGCCCGGGGCCGCTCAAGCCACCCGCCGAGGGCTTCGACGCGTCGCTCGCGCCGTTCGAGCGCGCGATGCTCGCCGACATGTTGTCGTTCAGTGTCGTGGGCACACGCGAGCAGGTTCGCGCGGGCCTGGCGGGCATCGTTGCGCGGACGGCCGCGGACGAGCTGATGGTCGCGTCGCAGATCCATGACCACGCGGCGAGGCTCGAATCGTACGCGATCGCTGCCGAGGCAGCGGAGATTCCTGCGGTTGTCGCCGAGACGGCCGATCATCGTTAGGCATCGCGACAACGACAGCAAATTTCACCACGAAGGTTAATCAATCCCGCACCTCGACAATCGGCAGGCCCCGATCGCGCGCCCAGCGTTCCCAATCCGCGGCCGTGCGTTCGAGAAAGCACGCCGACGGATCCGAGCTCACCGGCAACTCGAGATGTCGGTACAACTCGCGCTCGAAATGCGGCTCTAGCGCAGCCACGGCGATTCGTCCCGACTTCGCCTTATACAGACCGTAGCGCGGAGCACCGCCACCGAGCGGTCCGTCGGGTAACGTGAGAGCGTGGCGCAACGGAGCCATCATTGGATCGAGGCTCTCAACCAGCCCAATATCCATCTCGGAGCCACTCGGGAGCCGCAACAGTGCAAGCATTCCGGAGAACGCCCGCTCCGACGTCATCACGTCAGCCGCGAGCGTGCGAGGCATCCCGTCGCCGAGGAGGCCGGCTTCCGCCTGGTAGGTGAGGTCGTGCCCGGGCCGCTCGGGATCGCGCAGCGATCCCACGATGCGAAGCACGCGCAGCCGCGGGAATCGCGCACGCAGGCTGTCGGGGTCGAGGTTGAGGCGCGCCAGGGCTGACGGACGCTGGCTGGTGAGGAGCACGTCCGCGTCGGCGAGCAGCGCGGAGAGACGAGCCTGTCCGTCCCCGGACTTCAGGTCCAGTCGCTCGATCGGAATCCCGACGTGCATCTCCGCGTGCCACGCGGGCGAGAGATCGAGAAACGGATCGCCCGAAGGCGGCTCGATCTTCGTAACGGCCGCGCCGGCTTGGCGGAGCCGCGCCGCCGCGAGTGGTCCCGGCACATTTTGCGCTGTCGTCACGACGCGTATTCCGTCCAGGAACGTAGGCAAGTAAATCTCCCGATCGTGATGCGGCGTTGCAGGCGTGTTTGGATAACAAAGTAACGCGGATCAGCCATGCCCATCGACCCGAATAACCCGGTAGTGCTTCTCTGTGCAGCGGGGATGGAACGCGAGGGCGAGCCCGAAGAAGCGCGCCGCCTGTTCCAGCAAGCGTGGGACGCGCGCCGAAACGACTACGACGCCGCGATCGCCGCGCATTACCTCGCGCGGCATCAGTCGACGCCTCACGAGACGCTTCGCTGGAACTCACTGGCCGTCACGCACGCCGAGCGCGTTGCGGACGGGCGGACGACCGAGATCTTCCCGTCGCTCTATCTGAATCTCGCGAGCTCGCTCGCGGCCCTTGGGCGCCTCGATGAGGCGCGAGCGATCATCGCGCGGGCGAAAGAGCATCTCGAAGGCTTGCGAGCCGACGGCTACCGAGATTTTCTGGCGTTCGGTATCAATCGTCTGCAGGCGAGACTCGAAAACGTCACCTAACGTACGAGCCCACTTGCCGGCGCACGACGATGGCTAGTCAGGCCGACGTACGGCGTATTGCGATGTCCTTCCCGGAGACGGAGGAGGGCGATGACCGGTTCGCCTTCTCCGTCCGCCACAAGGACAAGCTCAAAGGATTCGCGTGGGTGTGGATGGAACGCATCCAGCCGAAGAAGCCGCGTGTCGCCAACCCCGCCGTGCTCGCGGTCCGCGTCGCCAACGAAGGTCAGAAGGAAGCGCTGATCTCGGCCGACCCGAAGAAGTTCTTCACCGAACCGCACTACAACGGGTTTCCGGCGGTGCTGGTGCGGCTGGCCGAAGTGAACGCCAGGGAGCTCCGCGTGCTGCTGGAGGAAGCGTATCGGTGCCAGAAGCGTTAGGCGGTCGAGCCGGTCGTGCCGTCGAAGACGGCGACCACTGGACCGTGGTCGCTCGTTCCGACCTCGCGCTGCACGACGCACGACACCGTCCGGTCGGCAATCGCCCGACTCGCGAGGATCAGATCGAGGCGCCAGCCGATGTTGCGCTGTCGCATGCTCCGCCAGGGCGCCCACCACGTGAAGAGCCAGGGATTGTCGGGCTCCACGCGCCGATGCACGTCCACGAGCCCATGTCCGATGATACGCTCCATGAGCGCGCGCTCGTCGGGCCGTTGCCCGATGATGCCGGGCTTCAGCTCCTTCGGGTGCACGTCCATGTCCGTGAGCGCCACGTTCATGTCGCCGCACAGCACGAGCGGCTCACCGGCCGCCTCGAATTCCGCCGCGAACGCGTCGAGCGACTCCAGGAATCGCATCTTCGCGTCGAAATCCTTTCCACCGTTCGGTACGTAGATCGACGCGACCGTTAGGCTCGGCAGGCGCGCCACCACGATCCGGCTCTCGTAATCGAACGCGGGATGGTGAAACTGCGGGCGATCGGGAATCGCCTCTTTCCGCACGTGCAGCGCGACCCCCGAATATCCCTTCGTGCCGTGCCAGTAGCACCAGTAGCCCTCGATCTCGCAGAGCCACACGGGCAGCTGATCGACGGACGCCTTGATCTCCTGCAGGCACAGGACGTCGGGCTGTTCCTGACCTATGAATTCCTGGAGCTGCGCCTGGCGAGCGCGAACGCCGTTGACGTTCCAGGTTGCGATTTTCACCTCGCGCCCTCCATTCTCTTGTCCGTTCCTCATCGAGGGTACCGCATGCACGCCTTGCGCCCAGCTGCACTGCTTTACGCGGGGATCATCGCCCTGATGGCCTTGCCGCCCGAACACGCGAGCGCGCAGGCCGCCGACGAGCGTCTCAAGACCGATTGGCCGTACCTCCAAAGGTACCGGGCCGAGAACGCGGCGCTGAGTCCGCCGACGCCAGGCGAAAACCGCGTCGTGTTCATGGGCAACTCGATCACCGAGGGGTGGGCGAAATACTTCCCGACCATGTTCGCCGGAAAGCCGTACATCGACCGCGGCATCAGCGGACAGACGACGCCGCAGATGCTCGTGCGCTTCCGGCAGGACGTGATCGCGCTCAAGCCGGCCGTCGTCGTCATTCTCGCCGGAACGAATGACATCGCTGGAAACACAGGGCCATCCACGATCGAGATGATCGAGGACAACCTCGCGTCGATGGCGGAGCTCGCGCAGGCGAACGGAATCGCCGTCGTGCTGAGCTCCGTGCTGCCCGTGTTCGACTACCCGTGGCGCCCCGGTCTCACACCCGCGCCGAAGATCGTGGCGCTCAACGCGTGGATGAAGCAGTACGCGGCAGCACACCACGCGGTGTACCTCGACTATCACTCGGCCATGGCTGACGAGCGGCAGGGGATGAAATCGGACCTCGCGAGCGACGGCGTCCACCCTAACGAAGCCGGCTACCGGATCATGGCGCCCCTCGCTGAGAAGGCCATCGCCGAAGCACTGCGCCGAAAGGGGCGGCGCTAACACGTCGACTCGAACGGAGGTTCCGCCGACGGGAAGGACGGGCGACTTCGAAACGCCGCCCGAACCGCATCGCCTGGTCCGGCGCTTCGGTCTCCTGAGCGCGACGGCGCTCAACATGACCAACATGATGGGCGCGGGACCGTTCATCACGATTCCGCTGCTCATGTCGGCGATGGGTGGCCCGCAGGCGCTGCTGGGATGGGTCGTCGCGCTCGTCATCGTGATCTGCGATGGCATGGTCTGGAGTGAGCTGGGCGCGGCGATGCCGGGTTCCGGCGGATCGTTCAACTACCTGCGCGCGGCGTTTGGGCCGGCACGGTTCGGACGCCTGATGGGATTTCTGTTCGTCTGGCAGTTCGTGTTGAGCGGGCCGCTGGAGATCGCGTCGGGCTACATCGGGTTCGCGCAGTACGCCGGCTATCTGTGGAGCGGGCTCACACGCAGCGGGACGATCGTGCTGATCACCGCGCTTGGCGTGATCAACGTCGCCCTGTTGTATCGCCGCATTCATTCGATCGCGCGGATCACGGTGTCGCTGTGGGTGGGCACGCTCGTCACCGTTATCGCGGTCATCGTGACGGGCGCCGGGCACTTCGACGCGCGCGTCGCATTCGACGTTCCCCCGGGCGCGTTCAATTTCTCGTTAGGCTTCTTCCTCGGCCTCGGGGCCGCGGCGCGCGTCGGGATCTACGACTACCTCGGGTACTATGACGTCTGCTACATCGGCGACGAGGTGCGGGACCCGGGGCGCGTGATCCCGCGATCGATCCTCATCAGCACCGCCGCCGTCGCGGTCATCTACATCGGGATCAACCTGTCCATCATCGGCGTGATCCCGTGGCGCGAGTTCGTCCCGGCGTCGTCGCACCCCGAGTCGAACTTCATCGTGTCGGTGTTCATGCAGCGGATCTACGGGAGCCGCGTGGCGACGATCTTCACGCTGCTCGTGCTGTGGACCGCGTTCGGGTCGGTGTTCGCGCTGTTGCTCGGGTACTCGCGCATCCCGTACGCTGCGGCGCAGAGCGGCTACTTCTTCCGCGCCTTCGGCCGGCTGCACGCGACGAAGGATTTCCCCTACGTCTCGCTCCTGGTCCTCGGCGCGCTCTCGATCGTGGCGGGGTTCTTTTCGTTAGGCACCGTGATTGACGCACTGATCGTCACGCGGATCCTCGTGCAGTTCATGGGACAGGTAGTCGGGCTGATCCTGTTGCGTCGTCACGCCCCGCATCTGCCGCGCCCGTATCGCATGTGGCTCTACCCCGTGCCGGCGCTCGTGGCGCTCGCGGGATGGATCTTCGTGTTCGCGACCACGCAGCTGGAGGTGATCCTGTTCGGCGTGGGAGTGCTGGCGCTGGGGTGCGTGACGTTTCTGGTCTGGTCGTGGAGAACCGCACGCTGGCCGTTTGG
>JAJKIV010000334.1 GCA_021154285.1 Gemmatimonas sp.
CCCGGGCTTCACAGCCATCGCGCTCGTTACCCTCGCCCTCGGCATCGGAGCGAACACGGCGATCTTCTCCGTCGTCCGCGGCGTGCTGCTCGCCGAACTTCCTTATTCCGAGCCGAATCGCCTCGTCAAGGTGTACTCGAAGATCGAGCGCGGGATGACCTCGGTGTCACCGGCCGACTTCAAGGACTGGCGGCAGCAGTCGACCAGATTCTCGGCACTCGCCGCATCATCGGAGGGCACCGTCAACCTGACCGGGAGCGGCACGGCGGAACGCTTCGCTCAGGCTCGGGTGAGTGCAAACATGTTCCAGATGCTCGGCGTGCGCGTCGCGCTGGGTCGCGCGTTCGCCCCGGGTGAAGACGCGCCGGATGCGCCACGCGTGGTCATCCTGAGCGACGGCCTGTGGCGCAGCCGATTTGGCGGCGACCCCGCCATCATCGGCAAATCGATCCGCCTCGATGATTTTCCTACCGAAGTGATCGGCGTTGCGCCACCGGAGATGCGCTACCCATCGCCGGTGGACCTATGGCTCACGACACGGTTCTCGGCGAGGGATCTGTCGGACGGCAACCGCGGAGCGCGGTGGATCGACGTGATTGGGCGGTTAGCCCCCGGTGCAACGCGAGAGCAGGCGCAGAGCGAGATGAACGCGGTCGCTCGCCGCATCGAGCTGCAGGACCCGAAACACAACGCGGGCTACTCGACCAAGCTCATTCTCTTGCGCGACGACATGGTCGGCGGAGTGCGCCCGGCGCTGATCATCCTCCTCGCCGCGGTTGGTTTCGTGATGCTCATCGCGTGCGCGAACGTCGCGAGCCTCATGCTGGGTCGCACGGCCGCACGCGAATCCGAGATGGCGGTCCGCACCGCGCTCGGCGCCGGTCGGGGGCGACTCGTCAGGCAGCTCCTGACCGAGAGCTGTTGCCTCGCGGTGGCGGGCGGAGTGTTGGGACTCGCCATCGCTCTCGTGGGGACTCGACTCCTCCTTTCACTCGCACCGAGCGATATCCCGCGGCTGTACAACGTTCGGTTGGACGCGACGGTGCTGCTGTTCACGCTTGGTACGACAGAGCTGGCGGCGCTGTTCTTCGGCGCGGTACCCGCACTCCAGGCTTCCGGCGCGGACACGGTCCTGCACCTGCGCACCGGAGACCGTGGCTCGCGCACGCGCCCGGGAAGCGCGCGCGCGCGCAGTGTGCTCGTCGTCGCGGAGATCACACTCGCGCTGATGCTGCTGGTCGGCGCCGGGCTGCTGATCAAGAGCTTCACACGGCTCAGGGAGGTGAACCCGGGGTTCAACGCCGCGCGAGTCTCGACGTTCACGGTGACGTTGTCTCCGGTGAAGTACAAGACGTTGGAGCAGCAGCGTGCGTTCTCGACAACGCTGCTCGACGCCGTTCACCGAATCCCCGGCGTGGACTCGGCTGCTGTGACGTTCGGGCTCCCGCTCTCGGGGACGAGCTTTCAGCTGAGTTACACCGTCCAGGGTCGCCCCGCTCCGCCGTCTAACGCCGAACCGCGTGCTCAGCTGCGCGTTGTCAGCCCGGGCTATTTCGCGACCGTCGGGATTCCGCTCCTGCGCGGGCGCGCGTTCGGCGACGCCGACAGGGAAGGGAGTCCTCGGGCGATGGTGGTGAGCGAGGAGACGGCGCGACGGTACTTCCCGGGGGAAGACCCGATTGGCAAGCACATCGACTTCGGCTGGCACCGGGAGGACGGTCAAAACCTGTCCGGTGAGATCGTCGGCGTCGTCGGGGATGTCAGGCAACACGGCTTGAGCGAAGCGGTGACGCCGCACATCTACGCCGCGTGGGACCAATGGCCCCTCGACGAGATCACCGTCGTGATGCGGTCGCGCGGCGACCCGGCCGTGGCGCTCGAGGCTGCGAGGTCGACGGTGCTGTCGCTCGATCGCGATCTCCCGCTGTACGATGTGTTCACGCTCGAGGCGATGGTCGACCGTGCGCTCGGCCAGCCTCGTTTCTACGTGCTGCTGCTCAGCATCTTCGCGGCGCTCGCGGTGGTGCTCGCGGTGGTGGGTATCTACGGCGTGATCGCGTACACGGTGCAGCAGCGCACTCGGGAGATCGGTATCCGGATCGCGCTGGGCGCGAGCCGCGAGCGCGTGGTCGGCATGGTCGTGCAGCGCGGGCTCCTCCTGGCGCTGGCAGGTATCGCGTTAGGCTCGGCCGGCGCGTACGCCGTGTCGCGCGTGCTTCAGAGCCTGCTGTTCGGCGTCGGCGCCAGAGATCCGTTCACCTTCGTTGCGGTGGCAGCGCTGCTCGGTGGCGTGGCGATCCTCGCGTCATGGCTACCGGCGCGCCGTGCGGCGCGGGTCGATCCGCTGGCCGCGATGCGGACGGAGGGGTAGCGAGGCCGCCGACTATTTGTTTGGTCTCAATCGCGCCGCCCCTTCGATGCACCGCGTGACGAGTGCCGTCCATCCGGTCTGGTGGCTCGCGCCGACTCCACGTCCAGTTTCTCCGTGGAAGTACTCGTAGAACAGCACGAGATCCTTCCAGTGCGGGTCGCTCGCGTACTGCGGGTTGCCGCCGTGCACGGGCCGCGCGCCCGAGGAGTCAGGCAGGAAGATCGAGGACAGACGACGCTCGAGCTCGCGGGCGACCTCACCTAACGTCATGTACGTGCCCGAACGCGTCGGACACTCCACCTTGAGATCGTCGCCGTAAAACAGGTCATAGCGCTCGAGCGCCTCGATCAGCAGGTAGTTGAGCGGGAACCACACCGGCCCGCGCCAGTTCGAGTTCCCGCCAAACAATCCCGAGGTCGACTCTCCCGGCGCGTACTCGACGCTGTACGTCGTGCCCATCGCCTCGAGTGTGTACGGATGCTCGGCGTGAAATCGCGACAGCGACCGGACGCCGTAGGGCGACAGGAACTCGTTCTCATCCAGCACGTACCGCAAGGCACGAACGAGACGCTCGCGTGACGCGATCGAGAGGAGCCGTCCAACGAGCATCTCGCCGTCGCTGTGCTTGCCTGCTCCCCGCCGTTCGCGGATGAACGCGCCAGGTATGATGTGCCGTGCGAGCTCGGCCCGGTTGTCGACGAACCACTGCAGCCGCTTCCGAAACCCGGGGAGCCGAGTAAGCACCGCGTCCTCGAGGATGCCACACACGAACAGCGGGATGATGCCCACCATCGACCGGATGCGGAGCGGGGCGAAGTGCCCATCGAAGTGCAGCACATCGTAGTAGAATCCGTCCTTCTCGTCCCAGAGCCCGGACGTGCCTAACGCGTTCATGGCGTCGGAGATCGCGACGTAATGCTCGAAGAACTTCGAGGCGACGTCCTCGTAGGCCGGGTCCTCGCTCGCCAGCTCGAGGGCGATGAAGAGCATCGTGCCGCAGAAGAACGCCATCCAGGCCGTGCCGTCGGCCTGCTCGAGGTGGCCGCCGGTGGGCAGCGGCTTCGACCGATCGAAGATCCCGATGTTGTCGAGACCCAGGAACCCGCCGCCAAAAAGGTTGTTGCCCTCCGCGTCCTTGCGATTCACCCACCACGTGAAGTTGATGAGCAGCTTGTGGAACACGCGCTCGAGGAAGCTCCGATCGCGATGCCCGCGCGGTCCGGTCATCTTGTAGATGCGATAGCACGCCCACGCATGCACCGGTGGGTTCACATCATCGAAGGCGAACTCGTACGCCGGGAGCTCGCCGTTGGCATGCATGTACCACTCTCGAAGCAGCAGAATCATCTGTTGCTTCGCGTACTCAGGGTCGACCTGCGAGAACGGTACAACGTGGAACGCGAGATCCCACGCCGCGAACCACGGATACTCCCACTTGTCAGGCATCGACATGACATCGCGCGCGTGCACATGCTGCCAATCGGAATTGCGACCCATCAGTCGCTCGGGCGGAGGCGTTGGCTGTGCCGGATCGCCGTCGAGCCAGTCCTTGACGACGTAATAGTAGAACTGCTTCGTCCAGAGCAGACCGGCGTACGCCTGCCGAACGACGGCGCGCTCGGCGGCCGTCGCCCCTCGTGCGAGGCGTGCGTCGTAGAACTCATCGGCTTCTGCCTGTCGCGCGCTGAACGTATCGTTGAACGCTGTCCCGAAAGGCTCGGCTGGCGCATCCTCCGTGACGACGAGACGGAGCCGCAGCACCATGGTCGCCGCGGGGGGCAGGGTCATGCGGTAATACAGCGCCGCCTTGCTGCCGGTATTCGCCGGATTGACACACGTGTGGCATCCGTGGATGACGTAGTCGTGGAACGAATCCTTGACGTACGGTCGCCCGTTAGGCATGCCGAACATCAGCTCGACGTTCGTCTCGTTCTCGGTGAACAGCGGCACCGGCGCGCCGGCCTCGCCATCCACCTCGCCGAACAGCGTGAAGGCACCGAGCGTCGCGTGTGAAGCGCGAAGGGTGCCTGGGCCGTCGAGCACGATCTCGCCGCGTGGCGGGAAATTTTCGCCGGTGCCGCCCCAGCTCCACGTGTTGCGAAACCACAGCGTGGGCAGGAGGTGCAGCGTTGCAGGCTCCGGCCCGCGGTTGGTGACGGTGTAGCGCACGAGCACGTCGTCCGGGCCCGCCTTGGCATATTCGACCGTGAGGTCGAAGTACCGGTCCTCGTCGAACACGCCGGTGTCGAGCAGCTCGTACTCGGGATCGTGCTTCCCTCGACGCCCGTTCTCGTCCACCAGCGCCTTATACGGAAAGGCGCGCTGGGGATACTTGTAGAGCGCCCGGTTGTACGTGTGCGTCGGTGTGGCGTCGAGGTAGTAGTAGCACTCCTTCACGTCTTCGCCGTGGTTCCCCTCGGGTCCGGTGAGACCGAAGAGCCGCTCCTTCAGGATGGGGTCCGCGCCGTTCCAGAGCGCGGGAGCAAGGCAGAGCCGACCTTCGCGGTCGCAGATCCCCAACAGACCGTCCTCACCCCAGCGGTAAGCCCGGCTGCGGGCGTGCTCGTGCGGGAAGTAGGTCCAGCAATCGCCGTTGGCGGAGTAGTCCTCCCGGACGGTGCCCCACTGGCGCTCGGACAGGTAAGGTCCCCAGCGCTTCCAGTTCCGCTCCCGCCGGCCGTCCTCGGCGAGTCGCCGCTCTTCTGCGTTAGGCACGGGCGTCGGTGGTCAGGTCGTGGCTCAGGTGTGGGTCAGCCGATTCTACGTCGGGAATCGGGAATCGGGAATCGGGAATCGGGCGGCAGCAACCGCGAATCGACCGGCGAGAAACCTTCGACCAGGGTCCGAACGTTCTGAGAGATGGGTCTGTCCCACCTTCAGGGCGCCAGTGTCGCCGATTCCCTATTCCCGATTCCCGATTCCCGATGGATACCTGGCTCAAGGATGTCCGGTACGCCTTTCGGCGCCTTCGCAAATCCCCGGGCTTCTCGCTGATCGTTCTGCTCACGCTCGCCCTCGGGATTGGGGCCAACAGCGCGATCTTCAGCGTCGTCAACACGGTGCTCCTCAGGCCGTTCCCGTACCGCGATCCCGAGGGCCTCGTGATCGTCGATCACCTGTATCCGTCGCTGAACAATCTCGAGGCGGGCGCGTCCGCCCCGGGCTTCCGCGACCTGCGTGACAAGGCGTCGATCTTCGACGGCGTCTTCGTCATGCAAGGGTGGAGTCCCGCGCTCACTGGTGCGAGTGGGGAGCCCCAGCGCATGCAGGGCACCAAGGGGTCGGGGCTCATCTTCAAGACACTCGGTGTCGCCCCCGCTCTCGGGAGGCCGTTCACGCCTGAGGAGGACGAACCCGGTAAGAATCACGTCGTCCTGTTGAGCTACGGCTTCTGGCAGCGCCAGTTCGGTGGCGATGCCGGCGTCATTGGGAAGCAGCTGACCCTGAACAACGAACCGTACGAGGTGATTGGCGTCATGCCCGCCTCGTTCCGGGACTTCACGGGGCGTGCGCCGTCGGACCTGTGGACGCCGCTCGCGCTCGCGCCGGACGCCTTCTCCGACAATCGTCGGACAAACGAGTACCTGACGCTGGTCGCACGCCTGAAGCCCGGTATCTCCGTCGACCGCGCGCGCGGCGACATGAAGACGTTCGCGAACCAGCTCAAGGCGCAGTATCCCACCGAGTATCCGCCGGACTGGACGCTCAAGGTCACGCCGATGAACGAGAAGGTGAGCGGCAAGATCCGGCCTGCGCTGCTCGTGTTGTTGGGCGCCGTCGGGTTCGTGCTCCTCATCGCCTGCGCGAACGTGGCGAACCTGCTGCTCGCGCGTGCGGCATCGCGGATCAAAGAGGTCGCCATTCGCAGCGCCCTCGGCGCAACGCGGCGTGACCTGCTGCGCCAGCTCATGGCCGAAAGCCTGATGCTAGCCGTGGTCGGTGGCGTGCTCGGACTGGGCCTCGCGTGGCTCGGCATGAAGGGGTTGGTTGCACTCAAACCCGCCAACGTTCCGCGCATTACCGAACTGCGGATCGACGGCACGGTCACCGTGTTCACATTGGGTATCGCGGTGGTGACTGGCCTGATCTTCGGGGTCGTCCCGGCGCTTCAGGCGTCCCGCGCGAACCTGCAGGACACGCTGAAGGAAGGCGGCCGGAGTGGTTCGGCGGATCGGAGCGGCCACGCGCTTCGCCGCGCGCTCGTCGTGGCCGAGGTTGCGCTCGCGTTGACGTTGCTCACGGGGGCAGGACTCCTGATCAAGAGTCTCGCGTTGCTGGAGGGGGTGAACCCCGGATTCGACGCGAGCAACCTCTTGACGTTCAACGTGGCGATCCCCAGAGCGAAGTACCGATCGGATACGGCGCAGGTGCAATACTGGGAGCGTGCGATCGAGACGATCAAGGCGGTTCCGGGCGTCACCTCGGTGGGTCTCACGTCGACAATGCCGTTCACCGGGGACTGGTCTACCGGGAGCTTCGCGGTCGAGGGGTATCAAGCTCCGCCGAACACGCCAGGCCCGTGGGGTGACCAGCGGGCGGTGAGCCCCGGGTTCTTCACGACGCTCAAGGTACCGCTCCTCAAAGGCCGGAACTTCACGGAGCAGGACGGCGCGGTGGGCCCGCAGGTCGTGATCGTCGACGATGAAATGGTGAAGCGGTACTGGCCAAACACGGACCCGATCGGCAAGCGGGTGACGTTCAACAATCCGCAGCGGGACTCGGTGATCCAGTGGATGACGGTGGTGGGGGTCGTCGGGCACACGAAACACGAGGGGCTGGATGCCGAGAGTCGCGTGCAGATGTACCACCCGTACCACAAGCTGGGCTTCAGCTCGACCTCGATGTCGTTCGCGGTCCGCACCGGGGGTGATCCCACGCGCGTGCTGCCCGCCGTGCGCGCGGCGCTGCACGGCATCGACCAGGATGTACCGATCTTCGACATCTCGACGATGGACGCGAACATTGCGAACTCGATGGGACAGCGGCGGTTCGCGATGATGCTGCTCGGTCTGTTCGCGATGATGGCGGTGGTCCTGGCGTCGATCGGGATCTACGGGGTGATGTCGTACTCCGTCACGCAGCGAGCGCGCGAGATCGGGATTCGGATGGCGTTAGGCGCGGCGCGGCGGAACGTGCTGCGGATGGTGATGGGGCAGGGGCTCCTGCTCGTCGGCGCCGGCGTGCTGATCGGCGTGGTGGGCGCTTTCGGACTCACCAGGCTGATTGCGAGCCAGCTTTTCGGTGTCCGGCCGACGGACCCGACAACCTTCATCTCCGTCGCACTGACGCTCATCGGAGTGGCAGCGCTGGCGACGTTCGTCCCGGCGATGCGGGCGACGCGGGTCGATCCGGTGGTGGCGTTGCGAGATGAGTAGAATGGCCGGGGATTGGCGTTGAACTGCCGGCGACGGGCGACGGGCGACGGGCGACAGAGGTGTACCGGTAGGCCGCACTGACGCGGGAGTCAGTTTTGGGTCGGTTCTCCGGGGGTCGCCCGAGTTCCAATGCGCTCGATAACCCGCCATAATGCGAGTACTCCGGCGAACGTAGCCTCGTCGGAGTGATGTACTCAACGCCCCCGGGACCCCACGGGGGCGTTGTGTTTTTTGGGCGATCTGAGGGCCGGTTCGAACGCTGAGCGCTTGGCGTATCGGCGCGCCATTTCGCGGCGCCTAACGATAACGATTCGTGCTCCATTTCACCGAGCGAGGATCCGGCCCGCCGCTGCTGCTCGTGCACGGGCTCATGATCACGGGCGAGATGTTCAACCCCGTGGTCGAGCAGTTCGCGACTCGACATCGGGTGATCGTTCCCGACCTGCGCGGTCACGGGCGTAGCCGAGGGCTCGCGCCGCCGTACTCGGCCAGGCAGCTCGCGGCCGACCTCGCGCGCCTGCTCGACGACCTCGCCATTGGCTCGACCGCGGTGTTGGGCTACTCGCAGGGCGGGGCCATCGCGCAGCAGCTGGCGCTCGACTATCCGCTCCGATGCGACCGCCTCGTGCTCGCCTGCACGTACGCCTTCAACATGGCCACCGCACGCGAGAAGTTCGAAGGCCACCTGGTCCCACTGCTCGTCAATCTGTTAGGCATGCGAAGGTTCGCGACGCTCGTCCTGTCACACGGGTTGACGCAGGTCGACAAGCACCGCGCCGACTGGGTCATTGGCCTCATCGCGGACCAGGATGGCAAGGCGATGGTGCATGCCTGGAAGGACGCCATGGCGTTCGACAGCAGGCGCCGCCTGACCGACATCCGGTGTCCAACGCTCGTCGTAGCTGGTTCGCGCGATCAGGCAGTGCCGCTTCACCACGCGATGACGCTCCATCAGGGTATTACGGGCTCACGGCTCGTCATCATCGATGGCGCGGATCACGCGCTCATCTGGGACCGTCCTCATGAGTTGGTGCGTGTCACAGAGGAATTCCTCCGCGCCTGACCTCGTCGCCGTGCGGGCGTCGCCGTATGATTCCGTCGGTTCTCACCGGCCGGTTCCCGTGTCTACTCGTCGATCGATCATGAGCTTCCGGATCACCCGTGTCATCGCGCTGTCCGCCCTTCTCGCGGGAGCGGCGGCGCCCACGTCCTCACTCGGTGCCCAGCGAGATCGCGCGAAGCAGCAGTCCGCCGCGATCGCTCCCGCCACGCTCGACTCGCTCCGTGCCCACATTCGGCGCGTGATGGATTCGACGAAGACGCCTTCCATCGCCGTGGCGGTGGCGAAAGGCGGGCGGATCATCTGGGAAGAAGGCTTCGGCTTCGCCGATGTCGAGCACCGCACGCCGGCGACGCCGACCACGTTGTACTCCATGGCGTCGATTTCCAAGCCGATCACTGCCACGGGGCTGATGAAGCTCGTCGAGCAGGGGAAGATCGACCTCGATCGCCCTGCGAACGACTACCTCGGCACGGCGAAGATCACCGGGCTCGCCGGTCCGGCGTCGGGCGCAACCGTTAGGCGCGTGATGTCCCATACGGCCGGCCTCCCGCTGCATTACCGATTCTTCTACGCGGGCGGAGCGGTCACGCGGCCGTCGATGGACGAGGCGATCAGCCGGTACGC
>JAJKIV010000335.1 GCA_021154285.1 Gemmatimonas sp.
AGTCGATCCAGCGCGCGCTCGGCGGGGAGCCCACGGTCGACGACGTCATCGCCCGCGCCCGCACCGCCAAGCACCCCTTCGCCAGCAACGCCGAAGCGAAGCACGGCGACTCCGTCGGCAAAGCCGGTGGTAAGCAGATGACCGGCGCCAATATGTAGGGAATCGGGAATAGGAATCGGGAATCGTCGGCGCCCTTCGCGGCGCCCGGTTCCCCGTTCCCGCGGTCGCCCGTCGCCCGTCGCCGGTCCCCGGCAGTCACCAGTCGCCAGTCATGAAGAAACTCCTCGTCCACCTCGACACCTCGAGCGCTCCGAGCGTCTTCGATCGCGTCGTCGCCTACGACGCCGGCGCGGACGAGGTGTTGAGCTACGGCGGCGTCACGGCCGACTCTGTTCGCGACCTCGTCCACGGCGCGATGTTCACGCGCGGGCCCAAGGACCTCCACAACACCGCCATCTTCATCGGCGGCGCCGACATGACCGCCGGCGAACGGCTGCTCGCGGCCGTCCAGAAGACGATGTTCGGGCCACTCCGCGTGTCGGTGATGCTCGACTCGAACGGCTCCAACACCACCGCCGTCGCCGCCGTCGCGAAGCTCGCCCAAACGATCGGTAACGTGAAAGGCAAGAGAGCAGTGGTCGTGGCCGGCACCGGACCGGTCGGGACGCGCGCCGCAGGACTTCTCGCGCGCGACGGCGCGCTCGTCACGATCACCTCGCGTCATAGCGACGAAGCCAAACACGTATGCGACGCGATCAAGGCCCGCTTCGGCGGCGACGTCGACGCGACCGTCGTGCCCGATCCGTCCCGCGTTGCCGACACGTTAGGTAACGCCGAGCTGCTGTTGAACGCGGGGCCCGCCGGCGTCCAGCTCGTTCCCCGGGACGCGTGGATGAACCGGCATTCACTGCGCGTTGTCGCCGACCTGAACGCCGTGCCGCCGTTAGGCATCGAAGGCGTCGACGTCACCGACGCCGGCACTGACCGCGGCAACGCGAAAGCCTTCGGCGCGCTCGGGGTCGGCAACTTCAAGATGAAGGTGCACAAGCGCTGCATCGCGAAGCTGTTCGAGCGAAACGACCTCGTGCTCGACGCCGAGTCGATCAGCGACATCGCGCGGGAGCTCGTGCAGTCCGTGCCGCAGGCGTCGTCGGTTCCACCCCCGGGGTGACCGCGTGCCGCGCGTGATCGGGATCGATCCCGGTACCGTCAGCATCGACGTGTGCGGACTCGACGATGACCGGCTGTTCCTCGACGAATCCTACCCCACGCGCGATGCGCTGGCCGATGCGTCGCGGTTCGTGACGATGCTCGAGTCGCACGCGCCACTCGACTGCATCGCCGGGCCATCCGGGTACGGGCTGCCACTACGCCGCGCGCGCGACCTCACGGAGACGGACCTCCGCCTCGCGTACCTCGCCGCGGACGGCGAAGCCGGAGGAATCGGCGGCCTGCGATCGCTCGCCCGCGCGCTCGCCGCGTCTCACCTGCCGATCGTGTTCACCCCTGGCGTCATTCACCTCGGCACCGTGCCGGAATACCGCAAGGTGAACCGCGTCGATATGGGAACCGCAGACAAGGTGTGCGCAACGGCGCTGGCCGTGCGCGACTGTGCGACTCGCCGGAAATGCGACGTTGCCGACGTCTCGCTCATTCACCTCGAGCTCGGAGGCGCGTTCTCGGCCGCGATCGCAGTCGAGCATGGTCAGATCGTCGACGGCCTCGGCGGGTCGTCTGGACCGTTAGGCATCCGCTCACCTGGTGCGCTCGATGGCGAGGTCGCGTATCTGGCCGGCACGATCACGAAAGGCATGCTGTTCGAGGGAGGCGCCGGAACACTTGCCGAGGCAGACCATGGTTCCCTCGACTGGCTCATGGCGCCGCGCACGCCCGCGGAGAAGACTGCGGGGCTCGCCTACATCGAGAGCGCGGTCAAAGCCGTCGCTGCGCTCCTCGTCTCGGCGCCGAGTGCGCTCGAGGTCGTGATCTCGGGTCGTGTCGCGACGTTTGACGGCGTACGCAGCGAGCTGGCACGTCGCCTGTCGATGTTCGCCCCGAAGCTCGCGCTTCACTGCCTGACCGGGTTCGCCACCCGCGCAAAGCAGGGCGCCCAGGGAGCGGCGCTCATCGCCAACGGGCTCGCTGGCGGCCAGGACGCCCATCTCGTCAACCGGCTCGGGATCGTGCGGTCGGCGGGAACGGTGTTGGACCACATCGTGCTCTTCCCGGCGAGCGTTGCGTACGACCGCCTCGGCATCGCGCGTGCCTAACGTGACCAACGATCAGCGCGTGCTCCTGGCGGGCGTGTCCACCCGGGCGATGGCCGAGTCGGCCGCATTGGCTGGTTACGCGGTGTGGTCGCTCGACGCATTTGGCGACCTCGATCAGCACCCCGATGTTGGAGCGGTATCCCTGCCCCGCGACGTCGGCGTGCCGTTCTCGGTCGATGCCGTCGTTCGTGCTGCCGAGCGGATCGAGACCGATGTCGTTGCCTACCTGTCGCCCTTCGAGAATCACCCGGCGAGCGTCGAACGCCTTGCACGCGGGCGAGCTCTCTGGGGCAACAGCGCGTCGGTCTTGCGGCGCGTGCGCGAGCCGGGCGTGGTGTCGCGCGCCGCGGGAGTCTCCAATTCCGATCGATGGCTCGTCAAACCGCGCGCCTCGGGCGGCGGACACGGAATCGAGTGGTGGTCTCCCGGCGACCCAGTGCCAGCGGGCTCGCACGTCGAACCGTTCGTTGCTGGTGAGCCCGGCTCCATCATCTTCGTTGCCGCCGGCCGAGACCTCGTCCCGCTCGGCCTAACGAGACAGCTCGTCGGTGACGTGTCGTTCGGCGCGACCGGATTTCGGTATTGCGGCAGCATCCTGCACGACACACCGAACGCGCAACGCGGCTCGCAGCTGCTCGACTCGGCGCTGCACGTCGCACGCAGCGTCGTGGCGGAATTCGATCTCGTAGGCGTCAACTGCATCGACTTCGTCGCGCGCAACGGTGTCGCGGTGCCGATCGAGGTCAACCCGCGGTGGTCCGCCTCGATGGAGCTGGTCGAACGCGCAGGTGGGGTGTCGGTATTCGGCGTGCACGCGGCCGCCTGCGCCGCGGGCGAGCTTCCCCGGTTCGACATCACGGGCGCGCAGGTCACCACCACCGTTTCCGGTAAAGCCGTCGTGTTCGCCCGCCACGATGTCACCTGCGGCGATACTACTGCGTGGTTAGGCGACAGCACCGTCCGCGACGTTCCACACCCGGGCGAGCACATCCCGGCCGGTCGACCTGTCTGTACGATCTTCGCAACTGGTGCGGACGCTGACGCCTGTTATGCGGGCCTCATCGCGCGCGCGAATCGAGTGTACGAGACGCTCGAGTCGTGGGCCAGCGTGCCGGTATGACCCAACCCTCTGTCACCGGCAACGTCACCTGCCTTGGCTGCGGCTGTGCGTGCGATGACATCGAGGTCGTCGTCGCAAGCGAACGTATCGTCGATGCGCGAAACGCCTGCCAGCTCGGTCGGCAGTGGTTCGGCGACGGGCAGGTGCCATCGATCATTCGCGTTGACGGCGCCGATGTCGGTTTGGAGCAGGCCGTGGGCTCGGCCGCGACACGGCTTTGTGAAGCGGCGCGGCCGCTCGTGTACCTCGCGCCGGGTCTCTCCTGCGAGGCGCAGCGTGAAGCGGTGGCCGTTGCCGATCTCCTGCGCGCTCGCCTCGATTCCATCACGAGCGCCACGGCGCTGATTGGCATACTCGCCGGCCAGGAGCACGGCTCCGCGTCTGCGACGTTAGGCGAGCTCCGGAACCGCGCCGACGTGCTCCTGTTCTGGGGCGTCGATCTCGAGGCCAGGTACCCGCGGTTCGCCTCGCGATACGCGCCGGGCCCGCCGGGAATGTTCACCCCCGAAGGTCGGCGCTCGCGCACCGTTATAGCCGTGGACATCGAGCGAGCGACTGCGACCGTCGATTCGGACGTGCGCGTCGCGATCGAAGCCGCTGACGAGCTCGCAATGCTGACCGCGCTGGAAGCCTGCGTCCGCTCGCCTGATGCATCCAACAACTTGACGTCGCTCGCGGAGCGGTCGCGGAACACCGCGCGCGAGCTTGCAACGGCCCTCCTTGCCGCTCGATACACCGCGCTGGTCTACGACGCCGAGCCGGACGACCGATCCGTGCGCACGAGTGCGCGCTTCGAGGCACTTACGTCATTGGGGCAGGCCTTGAACGACCGCACCCGGTGCGCCGCACTCGCGCTTCGTGCCGGCGGTAACCGCTCCGGCGCCGACTCCGTGCTCGTCGCACAGACCGGATATCCATGCGCGATCGACTTCGCGCGTGGCTTTCCGCGTTATGTGCCGCATGACGGCACCGTGCTCGACATCCTTCGCGACCGCGATGTCGACGCAGCGCTCGTCGTCGGAGACCCGATGGGCATTTCGAGCGACCTCGCCCACTCGCTCTCCAACGTCCGCTCCGTAGTTATCGGCCCCCACGCAAGCGATGCCGCGTGGGGCGCGCGCGGTGTCATCATCGACACCGGCATCGACGGAATCCACGTGTCGGGCACGGCGCTGCGCACCGATGACGTTCCGCTGCCGCTTCGCGCCACGCTGTCCGCGCCGCGGTCGACCGCCGAGACCATTCGCGCCGTGGCGTCGAACGTCCGTCGCACGCTCCTGAATGCTCACGACATCGAATCGAAGGCGTTAGGCTCGTGAACCAATTGCGAATCGCCGACGGATCCGTGTACGATCCCGCAAACGCCGTCGATGGCGACGCGCGCGATATCTGCATCGAGGACGGTCGTATCGTTGCCTCACTACCTGACTCGGCCCCGCGGCTCGACGCGCGCGGCATGGTGGTCATGCCCGGTGGCGTCGACATGCACTGCCACGTGGCGAGCAGCTCGGTGAACGTCGCGCGGCGTCTTCTCCCGGAGGAGCACAGCCGGCATCCCGCCACTGCGCCCCTGCTCGACAGCGCGACCGAAGCGCCGCGATCCGGGGCGGACGGAACGGTGCCGACCACCTTCACCACCGGGTATCGCTACGCGGGACTCGGCTACACGACCGTGTTCGACGCAGCGGTCGCTCCGATCATGGCTCGCAGCGCGCACAGCCAGCTCGACGACACCCCGATCGTGGACGGCGGCTTCTTCGCGCTGCTCGGCAACGACGAGTATCTCCTCCGGCTCGTCGATTCGGGTGATCGCGAGCGCGCTCGCGAATACGCAGCCTGGGTGCTCGCGTCCGTCGGCGCCTACGCCATCAAGATCGTGAATCCCGCGGGCGTCGAGCTCTGGAAGCGCGGCACGAAGGAGCGCACCGACCTCGACACCGCGTTAGGCAGCAGTCGAGTGACACCGCGGGCGATCCTGGAGACACTGGTGGACGCCGTCAACACCCTGCAGCTCCCGCACGCCGCACATATCCACTGCAACAACCTCGGTCTGCCAGGCAACTCGGCGACCACGCTCGCGACGATGGCGGCGCTCGATGGACGGCGCGCGCATTTCACCCACCTCCAGTTTCACAGCTATGGGACGACCCCGGAGGGACGGTGGCGATCAGCGGCGCGCGAGATCATGGACTACGTCAACACGCACCAACACGTCAGTGGCGACGTCGGGCAGGTCATGTTCGGGCCGGCGACGACGATCACCGCTGATGCGCCAGTCGAATACCTCTTGTATAAGAGCAGTGGCCGGAAGTGGGCGAACGTCGACATCGAGCTCGAGACAGGATGCGGTGTCGTACCGCATGAGTACCGGGACAGCAATGCCGTCGCCGCGCTGCAGTGGGCTATTGGTCTCGAGCTCTTTCTCCTGTCCTCCGATCCGTGGCGCCTGGTTCTCTCCACCGATCATCCGAACGGCGGCTCGTTCAAGTCGTACCCTGAGCTCATCCGCCTGCTGATGGATCGCACATACCGCGACGAGCAGATCGCGCGAGTGGGAAAAAAGCTCCTCGCCGGTAGCGCGCTCACCGACGGGCTCGGGCGCGAGTACTCGTTGAGCGAGATTGCCATCATCACACGCGCCGGTCCGGCGCGCATGCTCGGACTCCGCGACAAAGGGCATCTCGGCGTCGGCGCTGATGCCGACGTGACGATCTACATGCCTGACGACAACCGAGCGACGATGTTCTCCACGCCGCGGTACGTAGTGAAGGGCGGTGTGCTGACCGTCGAGGAAGGCCACCTTCGACGCGCGCCGACTGGACATCGCCTCTACGTGCGGCCGTCCTACGATCAGAGTGTCACGCACGACATCGAGCGGTACTTCGATCAATACGGTACGGTGCGATTCGCGAACTATCCCGTCGCCGGCTTGCGCGGCTCGCCGCTTCCCGTCGGAGCACGCTGACGTGTACGTCAACAGCGTCTTCATCGATGACACGTTCGCCGAGGCGTTCCCGATGCGCGCCGCGCGCATCGTGGTGACCGCGGTGAACGCGCGCTGGGCTCGAGAAGCTGCCCTCAAGCTGACGGGCTTCGCGACGTCGGTCATCGCGTGCAAATGCGAAGCGGCGATCGAGCGCGAGCTCGAGTCCCACGAAACGCCCGACGCGCGGCCTGGCATAAGCGTCCTGTTGTTCGCGATGGACACCGAGGGCCTTGGCAAACGCCTCGTGGAGCGCATTGGCCAGACGGTCATCACGTGTCCGACGACGAGCTGCTTCGACGGGCTCCCCGGAGCCGAGCAGCGCCTAACGCCCGGAAAATTGCTGCGCGTGTTCGGTGATGGCTTTCAGGGAAGCAAGGTCGTTGGCAACGACCGGTTCTGGCGGGTGCCGGTCATGGACGGCGAGTGCCTGCTACAGGAGAGCTTCGGCGTCGCAAAAGGCGTGGGCGGCGGGAATTTCATCATCCTTGGCGCTGATTCACGGAGCACGCTCGCAGCCGCGGAAGCGTCGGTGGCGGCAATCGCGAACATGGAAGGCGTCATTCTCCCCTTCCCTGGTGGCATCGCGCGAAGCGGGAGCAAGGTCGGGTCGCGCCGCTACAAGGGGCTCGCCGCGTCGACGAATGACGCATTCTGCCCGACGCTGCGGCCGCTGACTGCGTCATCGTTGCCTGACGATGTGGATTCCGTCCTGGAGATCGTGCTCGATGGCCTCGACGAGGAGTCGATCCGGCGGGCGATGCGTGCTGGCATCGCAGCAGCGTGCCTCCCCGGGATTCGAGCCATCACCGCCGGGAACTACGGCGGCAAGCTCGGGCCGCACCATTTTCCGCTGCGTTCCATCCTGGATGAGAAAGCCGAAGCCGGAGCACGACCATGAGCGATCGCGTCACGTTGACGCTCCGGGCACCGCTCCAGGAGTCGATAGAAGCCGACGCCATCGTGCCCAGTGCGTTCGCCACGCTCGGCGAAGCCGAAATCGGAGCGCTGCCGGTGTGGGCAGGCCGCGCGCGGCGAGTGCTCGGCGATTACTTCCAGGTCAGCGGCGGCCGGTCGACCACGGTGCGCATCGTCGGTGACGTTAGGCGCGCCCACGGTATCGCCACCGGAATGGCGGCGGGCGATCTGGTCGTGGATGGTGATGCGGGTGCCCGCTTTGCGTTCGAAATGAGCGGCGGCCGGGCGGACGTGCTCGGGAGTGCCGGTGACGATGCCGGCGTCGCGATGTCGGGCGGGTCGCTCCATGTCCGCGGTGATGCGGGCGACCGTGTCGGCGCCGGGCTGGCGGGTGCGTCGCGCGGCATGACCGGCGGCGAGATCGTCGTCGGCGGATCGGTGGGAGCTCACGCAGGCGCGCGTATGCGCCGTGGCTTGCTGTTCGTGGGCGGGAATGCCGGTGAGCTCGCGGCACGCGCGATCATCGCGGGCACCGTGATCGTGATCGGCCGAGTCGGCCCGGAGCCGGCGTTCGCGAACAAGCGCGGCAGCCTGATCGTCGCCGGTGGCGTCGACGTGCCGGCGACGTACCGTCACGCCTGCGACTATGAGCCGCCACACGTTCGCCTGGCACTCACCTACCTCGCTCGGCGCTATGATATTTCGTTAGGCGCCGGGCTCGTGGACGGGACGTACCGCCGGTACTGTGGCGATGCGAGTACCGTCGCACGAGGAGAAATTCTGGAATGGATTCGGGAATGAACCGTGGACTCAACGCTCGCGCCGCCGACGTCGCCGACCAGCTGGCAGACGACGCGGCGACGTACGGCGTGAATGTGCGTACGCTCGTCGGCGGCGCACGGGTGATCGACGCAGGGATCGAGGCAGCTGGCGGGTTCGGGGCCGGTCTGGCGATGGTGCACGCCTGTATGGGCGGGCTGGGTCACGCCTCCTTCGTTCCGCTCGCAATCGACGGCGACTCGTATGACGGCGTGCACGTTTGGACCGATCATCCGTCAACCGCCTGCATGGCATCGCAGTATGCCGGCTGGGCTCTGCAGGTCGGTGACTATTTCGCGATGGGCTCCGGTCCGTTGCGTGCCGTTGCCCGCGTCGAGCACGAGCTGTTCGACAAGCTCGGCTACTCCGAGCAGACGGAACGCGGCGTGCTCGTGCTCGAGACCAGATCGCTTCCCACCGACGCCGTCGTGACATTCGTGACCGAACGTACCGGACTTCCACGCGGCGCGATCACGTTCATCGTCGCGCCTACCGCGAGTATCGCAGGCAGTGTGCAGATCTCCGCCCGCGTCATCGAGACGGGTCTGCACAAGATGGACGTGCTCGGGTTCGACGTCAGGCTCGTGACCCACGCGATGGGGAGCGCGCCGATTCCTCCGGTTGCGAAGAACGACCTGCGCGCCATCGGAAGGACGAACGACTGCATTCTCTACGGCGGCCGGGCGCATTATACCGTCCGTGCGGACGATGCCACGCTCGAAGAGCTGGCGGCAAAGATTCCCGCTTCGGCATCGAGTGACTACGGCACACCGTTCTATCAGATCTTCGAGCGGTACGACCGCGACTTCTACAAGATCGACAAGCTGCTGTTCAGCCCCGGAGAGGTGTGGCTCACGAGCCCGACCACGGGCCGCACGTTTCATGGCGGGAAGCTCAACCCCGATGTGCTGCGGGAATCACTGACTACCTAACGTGCACGTCCCGATCCTGAGTGCTCGCACCGGCTGGCACACCGACGAGCTGCTCCGCGCGCTCGCCGCTCGCGGTCACACTGGCTCCGTCGTGCCCTACGAATCGCTCGTGGCCCGCATCGCACCGCGAAGCACAGCCGCGACGCTGGCGGCGGCCTCGCAGCAGCTGCTGTCCGCCCCGACCGTTCTCGCCCGGATCGTCCCCAACGGGTCGCTCGAGCAGATCATCTATCGGGTGGATGCCCTGCATTGGCTCGAGGAGCGCGGCGTGAAGGTGCTGAACTCACCCCGGGCCATCGAGCGCTGCGTCGACAAGTTCTACACATCTGCATTGCTGCACGAAGCGGGGCTCGACACGCCGGAGACCATCGTGTGCGAGCGCGTCGATGATGCGATGGCGGCCGTTCGCGAGATGGGAGACGTGATCGTCAAGCCGCTCTTCGGCTCGATGGGACACGGCATGGTACGCGTGAGCGACCCGGAAACGGCGTTCCGCGTCTTCCGTGCGCTCGAGATGTCGCGCGCCGTCTTTTACCTGCAGCGCGTCGTCGAGCATGCCGGGTGCGACGTCCGCGCGTTCGTCGTCGGCAACCGTGTCGTCGCCGCGATCGAACGTCGATCCCGCGACGGCGGCTGGCGTACGAACATCTCACTCGGCGGCGAAGCGCGTGCGATTGATCTGCCGCCGGCCTGGTCGGAGCTCGCGCTCACGGCCGCGCGCGTGGTCGGAGCCGACTACGCCGGCGTTGACCTGCTGCCGGCATCCGACGGCACCATCCACGTCATCGAGGTGAATGGCATCCCCGGCTGGTCCGGCGCACAGAAGGCGACGTCCGTGGACATCGCCGGCGCGATCGTCGATCATCTCATCGTGACCGTATGCGACTGACTGCGAGCGGACGCGTCGACATCGCTGCGGCCGCGCAGCTCGCCTGCATGCTGGAGGCGTTCGCGCCAAAGCCCGGGAACGTCTCGCCAGGCGCCGGCTTCGGCGATACGTCCTACATGGATTTCCTCGCCAGCGCGGCCGCAATCGGACGCTCGTTAGGATCGGCCTCGCGCCCGCTCGGTGAAATCATCCTCATGGCCGTCCGCGACACCCGACGATGGGTCGACGTCAACACGAATCTCGGGATTGTCCTCCTCCTCGCCCCACTCGCCCGCGCGGCCGCCCTCCTTCCGCCACCCGACGACGCCCCGATCGAGCTCGGCGAGCTTCGGACGTCGCTCGCGACCGTGTTGGAGGAGTCGTCGGTGGACGACGCGCGTGCGACTTATGAGGCGATTCGACTGGCGTCGCCCGGCGGGCTCGGCTCCGTCGATTCCCAGGACGTCGCCAGCGAGCCGACGGTGACGCTCGCGACCGCGATGCACCTCGCCGCTGACCGTGACGGCGTTGCCTACGAGTACGCGACCGGCTTTCGCGCTACCTTTGAGGTAGGCGCCGTAGCGTTGCGCGCCGCACGTCGCGCTGGGCTCGACTGGAACGACGCCGTCGTGGAGACCTATCTGACATTGCTAGCGGCCTACCCCGATACCCACATCGCTCGCCGCGCCGGCCATGCCCGGGCCACGGAGGTCACACGGACGGCCGGCGCCGTCCTGGACGTCGGCGGCGTTAGGTCGAGTGCAGGCCGAGCCGCGATCGCGCAGCTGCACGCCGACCTGTCCGACCCACACAACCTCGCCAACCCGGGAACCACCGCGGACATCACGACGGCGGCCCTCTTCGTCACGCTGCTCACCGGCGGCTGGCACTCGAGACACGGAGGAAGCGATGCGGCACCGCGGTGAGTATCGCGTCTCGGTGGCGAAGGACTACCTGGTCTTCGCCTCCGCGCATTTCATCACGTTCGCCGGGCACCGTTGCGAGACGCTGCACGGCCATAATTACCGCGCGAGCGTGATGATCGAAGGTGCACTCGAACCCGACAGCTGGTACGTCTTCGATTTCGTGACGCTCAAGCGCATCATGCGCAAGCTCTGCGACGAGATCGACCACAAAGTGCTGCTCGCAACCGAGAACCCACACCTGCAGATCGCCGAGCAGGGCGACTCGGTGACGGTCGCGTACGATGGTACGCCGCGCTACGTCTTCCCAAAGCGCGACTGCGCCCTGCTGCCGGTGCCCAATACCACTGTGGAGATGCTCGCGGAGCTTCTGACGGAGCGACTCCAGTCGGAGCTCGCGAAGGAAGGCGCGGCGGGCCTCCGGGCGATCGAGATGGAGGTCGAGGAAAACTTCGGTCAGTCGGCGACGTACCGTCTCACGTTAGGCGAAGCGAGCCGCTGAGCAGGGCGCTCGCCACAAGGGCACCGTCGCACCCGGCCCATGCCAACGCTTCCACGTCCTCGGCGCTTCGTACTCCACCACCAGCGAACAGCGCCGCGTCCGGCGCCGCACGCCGCATCAACGTCATCGATTCGAGATCCGGCCCCCGGCCGCTCCCCACGCGCGCCAGGTCGAGCACGATGATCGTCCCGGCTCCTCCCTCGGCGGCGCTCTTGCCTATCTCCAGCGCCGACCACCCGGAATGCTCCGCGCCGGGCAACGTGATCGGCATGCCGTCCCGAAGGTCGACACTGAACGCGACCCGCCGCCCGCCGATGGCGTCGCTGATCTCGGCTAGCACCTCGAAACCGGTGAGCGTTTCCAGCCCAACGATGACGATCGATGCTCCGGCCTCGAGCACCGCGCTCACGTGTGCCGGCGTCGTGACACCAGCGTCGACCCACACTGGAGCACCTAACGCGGCGATCTGGCCGAGCAGCACGGCGTTCATAGCGCTCGTGCCACGCTCGATAGCGTCGAGGTCGGCCACGTACAGCTCCCGAACGCCAAGCCGGTCGACATAAACCTGCGCCAGCGCGACCGCGTCGCCGTCCACCCGCTCGCCAGCCGCGACTCCAACCGGTGCGTATTGCTCGCGCCGCCCGCCTCGCGCGTGCACGGCCCGGCCACCTCGAACGTCGATGACCCCAACTATCCGCATGCGTTTGCCACGTAAGGGGTCAGAGTCATAATTCATCGTTTCCCCGCGGCCGCCGGCCG
>JAJKIV010000336.1 GCA_021154285.1 Gemmatimonas sp.
CCCTGCATACGGGGCATTCGAGCTCGGCTACAGCGTCGCTGATCTTGCGGAAAAAGTGTTCGAAATCGTGCCCGTTAGGGCAACGATAGTCGTAAGTTGGCATTGATTCGATACTTAGGAAGGCGGGCGAACCCGAAACATAGTGGGCGCGAACACCGCGCTCAAGTTGGGCGATACTCGCCCCAGCTCGACCGCAGCGTGTCCGATATCTCGCCGACGGTCGCACGCGCGCGGACCGCCTCGACGATCAGCGGCATGAGCGCCGGCCTGCCGGTGGCGTTCGAGTCGGCGTACGGCCCGGCCGCCCCGCGAATCGCGGCGAGCGCTGCTTCCGCACGCTTCGCATCGCGCGCGGCACGCACCGACCTAACGCGATCGACCTGTTCGCGCTCGAGCGCCGAAAAATCCGGCGTGGGGATGGTTGGCGGCTCGGCATCGTCGGCAAAGCGGTTCACACCCACCACGACCGTCTCGCCCGCCTCGACGCGCAGCTGCTGCGCGTACGCACTCCGCGCGATCTCCTCCTGGAAGAACCCGGCCGCGATCGCGCGCTCCGCACCGCCCAATTCGTCGACCTTCTCGATGAGCGCGGTCGCCTTTCGCTCGACTTCCGTCGTCAGGGCTTCGACGAAATAGCTCCCCGCGAGCGGGTCGACGGTGTTCGCGACACCCGACTCGTACGCCACGATCTGCTGAGTGCGGAGGGCGAGCGTCGCCGCCTCGGCCGTCGGAAGCGCGAGCGCCTCGTCGAAGCCGTTCGTGTGCAGCGATTGCGTGCCGCCTAACGTCGCAGCCAACGTCTGAACGGCGACGCGCACCACGTTGTTGAGCGGCTGCTGCGCCGTGAGCGTCACGCCGCCGGTCTGCGTGTGAAACCGCATCCGGCAGCTCGCGTCGTTGGCCGCAAACCGGTCGCGCATGAGGCGAGCATAGATCCGGCGCGCGGCGCGAAACTTCGCGATCTCCTCGAAGAGATCATTGTGCGCGGCGAAGAAGAACGAGAGCCGCGGCGCGAACACGTCCACCGCCAGCCCGGCCGCCTGCGCCTGCTTCACGTACTCGATCGTGTTCGCGAATGTAAACGCGAGCTCCTGAACGGCCGTCGACCCCGCCTCGCGGATGTGGTAGCCGGAGATGGAAATCGGGTTCCAGTTAGGCACCTCGGTCGCACAGAACCTGAAGATCTCGGCGATGAGACCGAGACTGGGCGCCGGCGGATAGATGTAGGTACCTCGCGCGATGTACTCCTTGAGCACGTCGTTCTGGATCGTGCCGCTCACCTTGTCGCGCGAGATCCCGCGCTCCTCGGCCACGACGATGTACATCGCCAGCAGAATCGCCGCCGTGGCATTGATGGTCATGGACGTCGATACCGTGTCGAGCGGCAGCCCCTCGAGCAGCACGTGCATGTCTTCGACCGAGTCGATCGCCACACCCACTCGCCCTACTTCGCCGAGCGCCCGCGGGGAGTCGGAGTCGATACCCATCTGCGTGGGCAGGTCGAACGCGACCGAGAGTCCCGTCTGCCCTGCGCCCAGCAGATGGTGGAACCGACGATTCGTCTCGGCAGCGGTTCCGAACCCGGCGTACTGCCGCATCGTCCACAGCCGGCCGCGATACATGGTGGGCTGGACGCCACGCGTGAACGGAAAGCGGCCGGGATCGCCGAGGTCGCGATCGTAGTCGGTCTGCGTGTCGTTAGGCCGATAAACCGGCTGAACGGTGATGCCCGACGGCGTGACGCGTTCGTCGGATTTCTGCTGGGGGCGAGAAGTAGCGGTCAGAAGTGGCTCTCGAAGGCTCGGATGCGGGACGGAATGCGGGCATCGCGACCGTATCGTCGCGAGTCGTGAGCCGCGAGTAATGGGTCATTCGTATTTAGTCATCGGTTGAAACAGATGACCAACGACTAACGACCCACGACTCCGGACTCACGACTCGCGACGCCAAACGCGATGCCAGCCCTCCCCAACAAAATAGCCGGGCGGCGGACTAGACGGCTGCGGTGAGTGGCCGTTCGGCGAGCATCGCGCTCGCTGCCTCGACTTCGGACCGGCTTCCTATGAACAGAGGCGTCCGCTGATGAAGCTCCGTCGGGTTGACGTCGACGATGCGCTGTTTGCCGTCCGTTGCGAGCCCGCCAGCCTGCTCCACGACGAACGCCAACGGGTTGGCCTCATAGAGCAGCCGCAGCTTTCCGTTGGGACTTCTACGGTTCGCGGGATAGCAGAAGACACCGCCGCCAAGGAGGTTGCGGTGGAAGTCGGCGACGAGCGATCCGACGTATCGCACACTCAGTGGCTTGCGCACGCCGCCGATCCCGCGATAGCTCCGCATGAGCTGCTTCACCGGATCAGCCCAGTCGTTCTCGTACGAGTCGTTGACCGAGAGGTATCGACCGCGCTCCGGGATCTTGATGTCCGGATGCGAGAGCAGGAATTCCCCGATGGACGGGTCGAGCGTGAAGCCGTGTGCGCCCTGCCCGGTCGTATAGACGAGCATCGTGCTGGACCCGTAGATCACGTAGCCCGCTGCCACCTGACGTCGGCCTGGCTGCAGCAGGTCCTCCATCTCACCGCGCGCCCCACGCGTGATCTTGCGTACCACCGAGAAGATGGTGCCCACGGGGACGTTGACGTCGATGTTCGACGATCCGTCGAGGGGATCGAACAGGAGGACATACTTCCCGCACTTGAAGCCCTCCGGAATCGGAATGATGTCCGGCTCCTCTTCCGACGCCATCGCGCACAGCCGGCCGCCGTGGTCGAGCGCCTTGATGATCGTCTCGTTGGCGAACACATCGAGCTTCTGCTGAACCTCGCCCTGGACGTTCTCCTGCTCGGCGGATCCGAGAATGTCGGCCAGGCCCGCGCTGCGGACCTTGTTGGCGATCATCTTCGCCGCGAGCGCGAGATCGTAGAGGATCCCCGACAGCTCACCGGTCGCTTCGGGGTGGAGGCGCTCCTGCTCAATGATGAAGCGCTCGATGGTGACGACGGATGTGGCGGTATGCTTGACCACGGCTACACGTCCTGCGTTGATGGAGGGGCACTACTCCGTGCGAGTCGTGCCGATGCATAACGCCGCGCATCGACCTCGAAGCGGTTGGCGTGGTAGCCTCGCCTCAGGGACTCCCACACATACTGAAGCGGGAAAGACACGCTGGCCTCAAACTGTTGAACGTGGCGGATTTCGTGCAAGAGCAGTTCCGCTTCCCCAATGAACCTGGGCTCGACCCAGATGGTGCGCCATAAGGTGAATCCTGACACCGTCGTTGCACCTAAGCTCCAGCCCCCAATGCGCAACGGCAGCCCCCCAATCCGGTACCGGGCGGCTCGAAGTTCCGGGAACTGATTGGCAAGCTGTGGCGGCAATTCTACACGCCGCCCAACCAGCGCGTGGAGGATGCGCTTCAGCGCACCCACCGCGCACCCCCGGCTTCGACCTCGAGCGACCGGCCATCGGTCCGGACGACGACCGTCCCGACGTGATCGGTGCGAAGCACTTGAACCCCACGAGTGACGAGCTCCCGGACGACCGCCGGGCTCGGATGGCCATACGTGTTTTCGGCACCCACAGAAATGAGTGCGAGCTTCGGCTGCACGGCGTCGAGGAACGCCGAGGTGCTGCTCGTCGAGCTTCCGTGATGGCCCACCTTGAGCACGTCGGCGCGCAGTGCCGGTACGTCGTGCGCCAGCATCCACTCCTCTTCCCCCGCTTCCGCGTCGCCGGTCATGAGGAATCGTACCTGCCCATACTGGACCAACGCTACCGCGCTCGCCTCGTTGGGATCCGTGAGCGAGGCAGCCCACGCCGAATCCGGCGCGAGAAATCGAATGTGCACGCCGTCCACTGCCAGAGAATCTCCCGGGTGCACCCGGTGCCATGCGACGCGCAGCCGCGCGGCTTCCGCGAGCGAGGCCCTGTAGTCAGCGCTCCCCGTGACGTACGCGCCATCCCAATACTCGTTCGGGTCGGTGGCGGCCAGCGTCGACGCGCCACCACCGACATGATCACTGTGCGGGTGCGACAATACGAAGGCGTGAACGGCGCCGCCTCGCTTTCGCAGATAGGGGATGATCGTCGAGCGTCCCGCGTCGCCGCCCGTCCAGCTTCGGCCGGCGTCGAATAGCACCCACCGACCGGCCGGAGTTCGGAGCGCGAGCGCGTCACCCTGGCCCACGTCGATCATGTGAAGCTCCATCACGCCGGCACGCCCGCTCACTTCGAACCCGACCACCGCGAGCGCCGCCGCCGCTGCCGCGCCAATCAAGCCACGCGTACCCCAGGCACTCCCCGCCGCGCTCGAGCAAGCAACGACGAGGGACACGGACATCACGCCAAGCAGACTGACCGTGAGCAGGCTCGGTGCAATCGGCACCGCCGCGAACGGGATGCGCGTCGCGACGTCTGCAACCACGTCCACGGCCCGCAGCATGACATGTGCGGCGTCGGCCGGGAGCGATGCCACGAACTGGAACGGTGACAACAACAGCGCGAGGAACAGCGTCGGCTGAAGCACGGTGAAAATCGGTCCCGCCGCGAGGTTCGTCAGAGGAGCAACGATGCTCAAGCGGCCAAACGTCCAGGCGATGAGCGGAAGCGTGACGATCGATGCGAGCGTGGACACGATCAGGTCGCGGATGAGAACGCGCCGCCATCCAGCGACCCGGCCGGCCAGCAGCCGTCGTGCGAGCGCGCCTGACGCGATGAGCGCGGCCAGGCCGGCAACGCTGAGCTGGAATCCCAGGTCGGTAATGATCCGCGGGTCCACCACCGGCGCCCACGCGCCGAGCGCCAGGCCGGCCCACGGTGACGTGGGGCGTTGCGTTAGGCGGGACAATGCACTGGCACCGAGCATCACCGCCGATCGCACCGCGGGCGCCGGTGCGCCGATGACGACGATGTAGACGAGCGTGACCACCAGCGCCATCCACACCGACGCGACCCGCGACATGCGCAGGGCGGACAACAACAACTCGGCGGCGCCGGCGATGATCGCGACGTGCAGCCCCGAGACCGACAGCAGATGGACGATGCCGGCGTCTGCATAACGAGAGCGAATGCCCGCGTCGAGCGTGCGGGTGTCGGCGATCAACAGCGCCCGGGCCAGCGCGGCATCTGTGCCGAACGTCCGGTCGATCGCATGCCCTGCCCGCTCGCGCACTCGCCTCGCGAGCCCCGGCTGCTCGAGGACGACGACGGTCGCGTGCTGAACCACGATGAGTGCGCCGGCATGCGCGGCCTCGCCGCGAACCGCGACGCGTGAGCCGGCGGGAGCGTCGCCTCCTTGGACGAGGAGGCTCGCGCGCACCCGGCAGCCGCCGTCCTCGATGGTCGCGGGCACGCGTGTCCGCGCGCGAGCGTCGGCTTCGACCACGGCGGTGTAGACGACCGTCATGTCCGCCTCTGGGTTCAGCGAGATGGCTCGCCGGGCGCACTGTTCATCGGCCCGGACCGCGCCGGCTGCGCGGAGCACACCCGCGGCGCCAAGCATCGCCAGCGCGGCAGCCCGCGCATCACGTTGCACCGCGGCGACGGCTGCCGCTCCGCCCGCGACGAGCAATCCCGGCAAGAAGAAGCCGCCGAACCCGAGAAGGAGTCCGGCGGCGTGTGCGATGAACGCGGCGGCGACGAGCGGCAATGAGATGCTCCCTGCTATCCGCCTGCTCCGAGCGGTACGTAGTCCTCGGGGCCGTGGCGGGGGTTCTGGTTGACGCGGCGCATCGCCTCGAACACCGCTACCGCAATCTCCGCTCGTGCCTGGTCGCTCGCCAGCGAGACGCGCGTAACGGCAGCTCCGATGGGAGAGCCGCCAATGTACCGCGGTCTAGCTTTGTTCAACGCTTGCGCGATCACGTCATCGTGACATCGCTCACAGAAGCAAAACTCCGGATGCTTCGTCCGCAGCTGCGCGTATACCTCGAGCACCAGCTCTTCCAGCGCGTTTTTCATCCGGTCATCGGCAACGGTGCCCGCTCGCGTTTGTGACATACCGCACCCGTGAAGGTCGAGCCGGTGGTGCCCGTCAGCTCGACGGTGAAGTAACGCCCGATCATCGAGTCATCGCCCGGCAGCAGGACCGTCTTGAAGTCGCGCGTGCGCGCCTGTAGCAGCTCGCCGCGCCTCGCACCCTTCTCGACCAGTACCTCGCGCTTGGCGCCAAGGAGCGTCATGTTCCGCTCCCTCGCCCCGCGCCGGACTGTATCGATGAGACGCGCGAGGCGCTCAGTCGCCACCTCGTCCGGTACGGTCATTTCGACCGGCATCCGGGTGGCTGGCGTTCCATCCCGCGGGGAAAACTTGAACGTGTAGGCGTCGTCGAAGCCCACCGCGCGCACGACGTCCAGCGTCTCCTCGAAATCAGTGTCCGTTTCGCCCGGGAACCCGACGATCACGTCAGTCGTGAGCGCCAGACCTGGAATGGCCGCGCGGAGTCGATCCACGCACTGGAGGTAGCCCTCACGCGTGTATCGCCGAAGCATGCGCTTGAGCACACTGTTCGACCCCGACTGCATGGGCAGATGCACGTGCTCGCACACGGCATCGACCTCGGCCATCGCCTCGATGACGGCTGGCGAGAAATCGTTAGGGTGCGGGCTGGTGAATCGAACGCGCTGAATTCCCGGGACCGCCCCAACCGCGCGCAGCAGATCCGCGAAGCCACGCTCGCCGTCGTGGTACGAGTTCACGGTCTGCCCGAGGAGAACCACCTCGGTCATTCCCTCGCTCGCCACCTGCTCGACCTCGCGCACCACGTCCGC
>JAJKIV010000337.1 GCA_021154285.1 Gemmatimonas sp.
CGCTGGGGGTGCGTGCGACGATCGGCTCGTCGGTCATGCTGCTCGCGCGAACCGGTGTGTCGACTCTGGGCGGCGACACGCGCATCTCGCCGCGCGGCGAGGTCCTGTACACTCGGTCGATCGGATCAAGCGTTCACGTCACGGGAGGAGTCGGCTACGCGCGCGAATACAGCCGAACCGACGTGATGCTCGGGCGATTCGGCATCGGGCGAATGACATCGCGGTCGCTCATCAACGGGAACCTCATGCTCGAGAAGCCGATGTCCGGCGAGCGGGACGAGGTCGATCTCATTTCCACCGTCGGTGCTGGTCGCAGGCTCGGTTCCAGCGTAACGCTCAGTCTCGAGGCGGTGGGTCAGGATCTGGAAGGTTTCTGGGACCCGCAGGAAAAGGATGGCGGCGCCCGGCTCATGGCCGGGCCCACGATCGCCATCGCACCACCCACGGCCCGCTGGCAGCTCACCGTTGGTGGCGGCCCAATTCTCCGCGCGACCCGAAGCGACTTCGCGAGCGCGGCTGATCGTCCGCTGACGGCACGCAACGGCTACGTCCTTCGGTCCGCGGTTGGTTTCAATTGGTGACCGGCATGACGCTCCGTCGCTCCATCGTTAGGCACCACCTCGCCGCGACGTGTGCCATAGGCGCCATGCTCTCCGCGGCGCCGGGCGCGTCGGGCGCCCAAGCAGCTCAGCGCGCCATTCTTGCCACGAAGCTTCGCACGGAGCTTCGCCGGATTGCCGACGACACGAAGGGCGTGGTGGGTGCTCAGGTGATCGACCTCGCGACCGGCGAGCGCATTGGCGTGAACGACACGCTCACCTTTCCACAGGGAAGCGCGATCAAGGTCCCGCTCCTGATCGAGCTCTTCCACCAGGATGACGCCGGCACGCTCAAGCTCTCGACGCGTGTGCCCGTCGGGCTCGCCGATCGCACCGGCGGCAGTGGCCTGCTCCAGAACCTCGGCGACGCCACGAGCGAACTGTCGTTAGGCGACCTGGCGATGTTCATGATCACCGTGTCCGACAACACGGCCACGAACCTGCTGATCGACCGGGTGGGCATGGACAAGGTGAACGCGACGACGCGCGCCCTCGGCGTTCCGGAAGTGAAGCTGCAGCGAAAGATGATCCGGCCGCGCGACAGTTTTGCCGGCAACGAGAACATCGCGACGCCGATGGCCGCCGCGACGATCATGGCGAAGATCGCGAAGTGCGAACTGCCGATGTCCCGGGACCGGTGTGCCGCGCTGCGGCAGCTGCTCGAGATCCCGAAAGGCGGCCCGATCGAAGCGTCGGTCCCCGAAGGCGTGAAGGTCGCCTGGAAACCCGGTGACATCGAGGGCGTGAACACGGCGTGGGGACTCGTGGACCTGCCGGGTCGGCCTTACGTCGTGGTGGGGATGGTGAATTACAGTGACGCCGACGAGGGCATGAAGGCGCTGCGCCGAATTGCGGACGCGGCGTACGGGTACTTTCACGTGTTGGCGAGATCGACCCCGTATGGAGCGCGGGTACCGCTCGACGTGATCCCGAAATAGAGGGGCTCAAACCTTGGCCTGGCCTTGCCTGTCATATCCAGCAGTCCACTTCGGAGCCATTCCTCCATGACCGTTCGATTCGCACCAGCGCTCGTCGCCGGGTGCGTGCTCGCTTCGCCGATCGCCGCCCAGCAGCTCCAGGGCCGCGAGGGTACGCGATTCACCTGGTCCGAGCGCGTTCCCGCCGGGCAGTGGCTGCGCATTTACGGGAACAACGGGCGCATCCAGGTGACCGAAGCCAGCGGCGACGCGGCCGAGGTCGTCGGTGAAAAAGAGCTGCGCCGAGGGCGGCCGGAAGACATCGCGTTCGAGGTTCGGAAGACGAGCGACGGCATCACGATCTGCGCCGTCATCGCCGATGAGGACTGCGACGACGACGGCGTCCACCACCGCGGGCGCTGGAGCGACGATTACAACGGCCGCCGGGTGAACTTCACCATCCGTGTTCCAAAGGGCGTGAAGGTCGGCGTCGGCTCAGGCAACGGCGACGTGTCGGTGAGCGGCGCGACCGCCGACGTGCGTGCCGGCAGCGGCAACGGCAAAGTCCGAGTGAGCGCCGGCGGCCCGGTCAACGCGTCCAGCGGCAACGGTGACGTGACCGTCGAGCGTGCCGGTGGCCCGGTGAAGGCATCGAGCGGCAACGGCCGAGTGGTCGTCGCGACGACGCGTGGTCCGGTGAACGCGTCGAGCGGGAACGGCAACATCGAGGTCACGATGGACGCAATCGCCGACGTCACGGACGATATGGAGTTCTCGAGCGGGAACGGCACGATAACCGTTACCGTCCCGCCCAACTTCGCGGGCGAGCTCGATGCATCGACCGGCTCGGGCAAGTTTTACAGTGACTTCCCGATGACGCTTCGGGGCCGGATCGATCCGCAGCACGTGCGGGCAACGATCGGCCGCGGCGGCCGCCGCCTGACGCTGCAGTCCGGCAATGGCGACGTCGAACTGAGAAAGAAATAGACGAGGGATGGGGGATGGGGGATGAGGGTTAACACCGCCCTCATCCCCATCCCACGTCCCCCACCCCTCTACCTAACGACCAGCCGAGACGGACATCCCGCCATAGATGGTCCGGCCCGGCGCCGGCTCGAAGTAGCGTCCCGCCGCGGCGTTCACCACGATCGAGCCCGCGTACGTCCGGTCGAACAGGTTCGACACCGCGAACACCGGGGCGAGCGCCACGCCGCCCCACACGAACCGGCCGCCGACGCGTGTGTTCATGATCTCCCAGCTCGACGACCGCAGCGAGTTCGCGTCATCCATGTACATCCCGCCCTGGGTCTGCCCCTCGACCGTCGCGAACCACCCGTGCCAGTTGTAGGTCGCGTACCCCTGAAGCTGCTGGATGGGCACGCCGGGAATGCGGTTTCCACCGTAGTCGCTCGTGCCCACGACGTAGTCGCGGAAGTTGAAATCGGAGTAGCTGTAGGACGCCCCCACCGTCGTCATACCTAACGAGGCATTCAGCCCGAGCTCGCCGCCACGCCGCCTCGTCGAGCCGGCGTTTCGATAGTACCGGCGGCCGCTGCCGTCCGGCACCTCGAATGCAACCAGCTCGTCGTTCACGCGCGTCGTGAAGATCGCGGCGTCGTAGCGCACGCGTCTCGACACGACACCCTTGAAGCCCACTTCGCCCGTGGTCGCGTACTGCGGATCGAGGTTGGGGTTGATGCCCGCCGAACCGTCGGGCTTGTTGGCCAGCTCGGTGGCCGTCGGCGTCTCGAACGACGTCGAGAGATTCGCGTAGGCGGAGTGCGTCGCGTTGAGCTGCGCGACGAAGCCAACGAGCGGGCTGATTGCGTGGAGCTTCCGTTCACCGGAGTCGTCGGGATTGGTCGCGGTGATGAGATGATCATCCACCCGGAAGCGCACGTAATCGGCCCGGGCGCCTAACGTCAGGCGATAGCGATCAGCGGCGAACGCCAGCTCGTCACGCACGTACGGTCCAAAGCCCGACACCCGCTCCCGCTGGTCGAGCGTTCGCGTTCCACGTTCCTCCCCGACGGTCGGACACGTCGGCGTCGGCTGCGTGAGTGGCGGGACGTTGTTGCAATTCGTGAAGTTGAGCCGGTCGTCGTCCTGAAACTGAGCGTCGATCCCAGCACTGAAGCGATGATCGAGCCCAAACAACCGCGCCGGCGCGGTGACGCGCGCGGCGCCGCCCGACGTCGTACGGTCGACCGCCACGACGGCAAACGTCAGGGGATTGTCAAGCGTTCGCCACCCGAAGTTCGCTGACGCCGTCCACTCGACGCCGCCCGCCGTGCGGCGTGTGCCGGTGAGACCGAGCTGCGACTGATTGACCGACTTCCGTGCACCCTTTCTGATCTGTGCGGGATCGGCCTGACGAGGATCCGCGGACATCGCGGCCTTCGTGAGCGCGCCAGGATTCTGCGCGGTCGGCTCGTCGAAACCCGTGTAGGTGAGCGCGAGCTCGCCGCGCGACCCGGAGAGAAGCGCGCGAGCGCTTCCGCCCGTCGACTGCTGATTCGCGTAGCTGCGGAAGCCATCCTGATCCGTGCGCGAGAGGTCGCCCTGGTACCGGATCATGCCCGACGTTCCTCCCGCTGATGCCGCCCACCGCTTGAGTCCGTACGATCCGCCATAGCCGGTCACACGTCCAGCCACCGGGTCGAGTGGCGGATCTACGCTTCGCACTTCGACGACACCGCCCGCGGCGTTTCCATACAATGACCCCGCGCTGCCACGAATGACCTCGATCCGTCCAATCGACTCCAGGTCGAGGTAGTCGACCGGCGTTTGACCATCCGGAAGCGTCAACGGAATGCCGTCGCGAATGATGCGGACGCCGCGCACGCCGAACGCTGAGCGAGCGCCGAAACCGCGAATGGAGATGCGCGGGTCCTGCGTCGGGTTGTTCCGGTTCGCGACCGTCACGCCGGGCAGCGCGAGCAGCATCTCGTCGAATGAGACGTGGCGCAGTCCCGGTCGTACGCTGTCCGGTTGTACACGCGACAGTGCGTACGGAAGTTGGAGCGCCGGGCGGGCGGCATCACGCGTGACGGTGACTTCGACCGTCGGCAGCGTCAATTGCGGCGGTGGAGTCTGACCGGCTGCCGTACCCCATGCGACGGTCGCCGCGGCGAGCGAGGGCGCGATTCTTCGAAATAATCCGTTCACGTGCGAGAAAATTTGATGTCTGATGACATCTATATAGTGGGTGCTTGCGCAATGGTGGGTAGTCCCGCTCACCGCGAACCACGGTTCGACGCGCACACGCTGGCCTGCAACCCCTGTGCACGACTCGAGAAAAGAGGCTGCATCGTTACGCCGACATGTCGGTGAATCGCTACTCTGTTAATGTCGTAAAATCCCATATAGCACGGACGTCCAATAGTCCGTTGGCGGAATTCGGGAAACGATGGGCATGCGTCCGTCTAGTGAGAAAAGTGCGCACCGTTTATCCGTTTGATTCTTGACGTGCTGTGTTGGCCGTCTGGAGTCAGGCGACCGGCGAGCACATCCCCGAGTGGTGCAAATGCGAGCCTCGAGTCGTAGCTTGGATCCCATGAACCGCCTTGCGCTGTACGTGACCGCGCCCCCGTTCATGCACGTGCGGCGGCTCGGAGACGGGCGTCCGCCTCTGGGGTCGATCCTTCTCGCCGATCTTGCCGACCGTCCCGCCACGGCCGAGGAACTGCGTGACCTGTTCACGCTCGCGCCATGGTGCCCGGTTTGTGTGCTGCTTCGTTCCACGCACGAGCGCAGACGCGTTCCACGCTCACCGCGTATGTGTTCGGTTAGCACGCTCGCCGGAGGGGGCGGCGCCGCCTCGATTCTCCTAGCCGTGCGCGACCGACCCCGCCCCGCCCCGATGGAGCTCGCCGAGTGGCTGGGGGATCGTGCGCGCGCGCCGGGGATCAAGACGCCACTCGCCACGCTGTTCGCTCGCGCGACAGCGGGAACGGACCGCGCGCCTCTCGGTTCAACGTGGTCGGAGACGCCCATCCAGACGCTCGGCGCCTGGTCCGCCAGCAAGTGGCAGGAAGTCGGACGTCTCGCGGATCTCGCCGCGAATCGCGAAGCAATGGGCCGGCTCCTCGTTCGACGGAATCCCGCGGCCGCGCAGGCAGTAACCTCAATGCGCGACCTGCTCGGAGTCTCCGAAGACGAGTTCCGCGAACGCGCGGGTTGGGAGTGGGTGCTCGAGGCGGCGGTGCGACGCTCCCGTGAGCAGATCGAGGTCGTCAGCTCGCTTGGCACGGTGCGCCTGACGTCACCGGCCGATGCGCCCCGAATCCCCGCGGCGATCGGCGGCGATTGGCCTATCCCGACGTCGCTGTCCGACAGGCCGCACCGGCGAGTCGCCGGACGGTAAACCGCTCGGGCGAAGCCTCCGGCGCGGGAAGGCTGGCAAATCCGGGACGCGGGCCGCATCATCGCCGAGCCTTCGTCCCGGATATCACGTGAGTCGAGCCCAATACGCCATCACCGCCGCACTTCTCGCGTCGGCCGTCGCCAGCCAGCCCTCGTCCGTCCTCGCGCAGAACGGCGCGCCTCTCCCTCCCGCAGGGTGGGCGGCGTTCACGCGCCTCCTCGACACCTACGCCGACAGCGACAAGATCGTCGGCACCAGCGCGCTCGTTATGCGCGACGGTAAGATCCTCGCCCGCCACGGCTACGGGTTCGCGGACAAGCGCGGCGGGAAGCGCATCGACGACCGCTCGATCTTCCACTGGGGCTCGATCACGAAGACGCTCACGGCGATCTCGATCATGCAGCTCCGCGATCGCGGGCTGCTCACGCTCGACGACAAGGTGACGCGGTGGGTGCCCTAGCTGCGCGAGATCCACGATCCCTATGGCATGATCGACAGCATCACGATCCTGATGCTGCTGTCGCACTCATCAGGCTTTCAGAACCCGACGTGGCCGTGGGGCAACGGCGAGCCGTGGGAGCCGTTCGAGCCGACCACGTGGAACCAGCTCGTCGCGATGATGCCGTACGAGCAGCTGCTGTTCAAACCCGGCTCGAAGTACAGCTACTCCAACCCGGGGTTCATCTACCTCGCCCGCATCATCGAGAAGCTGACGGGCGATCCGTGGCAGTCGTACGTGCAGAAGAACATCCTGTCGCCGTTAGGTCTGGACCGGAGCTACTTCGGCGGCACGCCGTACTATCTCGCCGCAGACCGTTCGCACAACTATTACGTCCGCCGGGATTCGGTGACCCGGCGGGACAGCGTGGTCGACAACGGCGCGGACTTCGATCCAGGTATCACGATCCCGAACGGTGGCTGGAACGCACCGCTCGATGACCTCGCGACGTACCTCGCGTTTCTGACCAACGCTCCGGGCGGTCGCCTGCCGAAGGAGCGCTACGATGTGATCCTCAGGCGCTCGACGCTCGAGGAGATGTGGCGACCCGTCGTCAACACGAACGGCAACGGCTACGGCTCGGAAAACGACTGGATGGGATTGTCGTTCTTCGGCATGCAGCGGGACGGCGTGAAGATTCTCGGTCACACGGGGAGCCAGGCCGGGTTCCGCGCGTTCATGTACTTCGATCCGGTGAAGCACACGGCCGTCCTGGTGGCGTTCAACACCACGGCGGATCGGAGCACGCCGGGCGCGCGCGAAGCGCAGAAGGCAATGACGGAGGCCGCGTTAGGTCTGCTGAAGTAGGGACTTCGGGACTCGAGGTTCTAGTGCGAATCACCCGCTACGCGTTCGCGGCATTGATCGTTGCGCTGGGCTCGGCCGCCGAGGCGGCCGCTCAGCAGCCGGTGGCGCCGGCCCGTGGCGCCGCTCAGGGAGCAGCGGCTCGCACCGCAGCGCGGAAATACCGCGAGGCGCACGAGGCAGACATCGCACGCGAATTCGCCGACCTGCTCGCGATACCTAACGTGGCGTCGGATAGCGTGAACATCCGCCGCAACACGGCCGCCGTCATCGAGCTGCTTCGCCGCCGCGGCGTGAGCGCGCGCGCGCTCGAGGGCGACGGCGGACCGCCGGCCGTGTACGGCGAGCTGCGGGCGGCCGGGGCCGCGCGAACCGTCGTGTTCTACGCGCACTACGACGGCCAGCCGGTCGACCCAACCCAATGGACCGGCGCCCCATTCACGCCGGTATTTCGTGACGGATCGCTCGCCACGGGAGCCAAGGTGATCCCCGCACCGGCGCCGGGGCAGCGCGTGAACGGCGAATCGCGCATCTACGCGCGGTCGGCGAGCGACGACAAGGCCGCGATCATCGCCATGCTCAGCGCTCTGGATGCACTGCGCTCCGCGAACATCACGCCGTCGGTCAACCTGAAGTTCTTCTTCGAGGGCGAGGAGGAAGCGGGGTCCTCGCACCTGCGTCGCATGCTCGAGACGCACGCGGACCTCCTTCGCGCCGACGCCTGGGTCTTCTGCGATGGGCCGGTGCATCAGAGCGGGCGCCAGCAGGTCGTGTTCGGCGCGCGCGGCGTGATGGGCCTCGAGCTCACGACCTACGGGCCCGCGCGCGCCCTCCACAGCGGCCACTACGGAAACTGGGCGCCGAACCCCGCCGTCCTCATGGCGACGCTGATCGCCAGCATGCGGGACGACGACGGCCGCATCACGATCGCCCACTTCGCCGATGACGTGCGGCCGATCTCCGCAGCGGAGCGTGCGGCGTTAGGCGCGCTGCCGCTGACCGATACTACGCTGCGCAAGGCGCTGGAGATGGGCGCGACCGAGGCGAACAACGCACCCCTGGCGGAGCGAATCATGCTCCCCGCCCTGAACGTGCGCGGTATCAAGGTCGGTGGCGTACGGGAGCTGGCCGCCAACGCGATCCCGACCGAAGCGTCGGCGTCGATCGACTTCCGCCTCGTCCCCGACCAGAAGCCGGAGCGTGTGCGCGAGCTGGTCGAGGCACACCTGCGCTCCCGCGGCTACTTCATCGTTCGCGACACGCCTGACTCAGCAACGCGCATGGCGCATCCGAAAATCGTACGGGTGGAATGGGAAGGTGGATACGCCGCGACGCGTGCATCGATGGACATCCCGTTCTCACGAGCGCTGCTCGCCGCCGCGTCCGCCGGCGCCACCAACCCGCCGCTGGCCGTCCCGATGCTCGGCGGGAGTTTGCCGACGTCCACCTTCGAGCAGGTGCTGGGTGTTCCGCTCGTCGTGCTGCCGATCGCCAACTACGACAACAACCAGCACGCGGCGAACGAGAACATCCGGATGCAGAACCTGTGGGATGGAATCGAGCTGTTCGCGGCCGTGATGGCGCGCGTTGGTCACGAGTGGAAAGAGAGCACGGTCCCCTGACCCGAGGATCTGATGAACCGACGACACTTTCTCCACACGACCGGTGGTGTGATGGCCGGCATGGCGTTAGGCAGCAGCGGACGGCTCGCGGCCGCTGAGACCAGTGCGAAGTCGGCGCTGCCGCTCAAGCGGATCGGCCTGGAGCTGTGGAGCGTGCGAAAGGAGATGGCGAAGGACTTCGACCGTACGCTCGCCGCCGTGCGCCAGATCGGCTACACGGACGTCGAGCTGCTCTGGTCGATGAACAACTTCGGGAAGTCGACGGCCGAGGTGAAGGCGGCGCTGCAGCGCGAAGGCCTCAAGGCGCCGTCCGCGCACATCTCGCCGCTCACGATTCTCATCGGCTGGGAGAAACGGCTCGACGACGCGAAGACGCTCGGCCACGAGTATCTGATCGTCCCGAGCTTCACAGACGACACGAGCCAGACGCTCGATCAGTGGCGTGAGTGGGCGGACCATTTCAACAAGGCTGGCGCGATCGCCCGCAAACACGGGCTGTGGCTGGCGTTCCACAACGAAGCCGAGCACATGAAGCCCATCGACGGCAAGATCCCGTACGAGGTCTTCGTTGAACGAACGGACCCGTCAGTCGTGCGGCTCCAGTTCGACATCGGGAACATGGTGATCGGTGGTGGCGACCCGATGCACTACCTCCAGAAGTACAAGGACCGGTACTGGAGCTTCCACATCAAGGACGTGGTGGCGAATCGGTCGAGCGATACCGAGCTCGGTAAGGGCACGGTCAACTTCAAGCAACTCCTCTCGAGTGTACCGAACATCGACGCCAAACCCTGTTACGTTGAGCAGGAGGGCCCGGTGGACCCGCTCGCCAGTGTGAAACAGGATTTCGAGTACCTTCGCAAGCTGAGCTGAGGCACGAATTGTCGAATCTCGCGGCTCGTCTTCAGACGACGCTCGGACCTTCCTTCGCCATCGAGCGCGAGCTTGGTGGCGGAGGCATGTCGCACGTCTTTCTGGTGGCGGATGCCGCGCTATCCCGTCGCATCGTCGTCAAGATTCTTCCGCCGAATCCGAGCGCGAAGGTCGACGCGGAGCGCTTCCGACGAGAGATCCAGATCGCCGCAAGCCTTCAGCATCCGTGCATCGTCCCCGTGCTGACCACGGGTCTCATGGACGATGTGCCGTACTACTCGATGCCGTTCGTGACGGGCGAATCGCTGCGCACGAAGGTCGCGAGTGGGCACCTGCTGCCCCTGTCGCGCGCGGTGCGCGTCCTTCGCGATGTGGGGTCGGCAATCGCGCACGCCCACGAACACGGCGTTGCGCATCGCGACCTCAAGCCCGACAACGTCCTGCTCTCCTCGGGGTACGCGGTCGTCACGGATTTCGGCATCGCCAAGGCGGTCTCGTCGTCTCGCGACGACGCCGACCCCGAGCTGACATCGCGCGGCATGACGGTCGGTACGCCGGCCTACATGGCGCCGGAGCAGGCGACGGCCGATCCGGCCGCCGATCATCGCGTGGACGTGTACGCGTTAGGCGTCATGGCGTTCGAGATCCTCACCGGCCAGCGGCCGTTCGTCGCCCGCACGGCGCAGGAGCTGCTCGCGGCGCACATCACGCGGACGCCGCCGCCGATCACCGACCGGCGAGCCGACCTTCCGCCCGCGCTGGCGACGCTCGTGATGCGCTGTCTCGCGAAGTCACCGGCCGATCGACCGTCGGCGAGCGAGGCCGTGGAGCAGCTCGATAGCGTAGCGTTGGCTGTCGGCATGAGCAGCGGCGCGCTGGCGCACACCCCCACACCCTCGAACGCGGCGCTGCCGTCGATCGCCGTGCTGCCGTTCACGAACCGCACTGGCAATCCGGACAACGACTACCTCGCCGACGGCATCGCCGAAGAGATCCTCAACTCACTCGCTCGGCTCCGTACGATGCACGTGGCGGCGCGCAGCTCGTCGTTCGCGTTTCGCGGCTCGGGCACCGACGTGCGCGCGGCCGGCGAGCGCCTCGGTGTTCGCAGCGTGCTCGAGGGAAGCGTGCGGAAATCGGGCAACCGGCTGCGGGTGACGGTGCAGCTCGTGGATGTCGCCAGCGGCTTTCAACTCTGGTCCGAACGCTACGATCGCGAAACGACCGACGTGTTCGATGTCGAGGACGAGATCGCGGCGAAGGTCGTGGAAACGCTGCAGGTGACGCTGCTGCCGGCGGGGAGTGCGCCGGCGGCTCGACGCCGCCCGACGAACCTCGACGCGTACGAGCTGTACCTGCGGGGTCGCTACACCTGGAACCAGGTTGGTGCGGGCATCGAGCGGTCGCTCGAGCTGTTCGAGAAGGCACTCGAGCACGATCCGGGATTCGCGCTCGCGCACACCGGCGTCGCAGACGTCTTCATCGCTGCCGGACTGTTCGAGCACATGCCGCCGACCGAGGCCTTTCCGCTCGCGCGGGTCGCCGCCGAACGTGCCCACGAGCTCGATGACACTCTACCGGAGGCCTACGCCGCGTTAGGCGCGATCAATCTCTTTCACGACTGGGATTTCGCCAAGGCGCGCCTGCTCCTCGAGAAGGGGATCGCGCTCAACCCGAGCAACGTGAGCACCTACACCTGGCTCGCGATGTATCACGCACTCCGCGGCGACCCCGACACGTCGCTCGAGTGGGCCCGGCGCGCCATCAAGGTCGACCCGCTTGCCGCCCCCGCGAGCTACATCGAGCTCTACGCGCTCTATACGGCCCAGCGCTTCGAGGAGGCGATCGAGTGTGCACGGCGCGTGTTGTCGCTCAACCCCGGTTACGCCGAAGGCCACCGATGCCTCGGCGCCTGCCTCATGGCGCTCGGGCAGCCGGGCCCGGCGCTCGATGCCCACAAGCAGGCGCTCGCGTTAACCGGCCCGTCGGCGTGGAACCTTGCCGCGCTTGCGGGCACCCGCGCGCGGATCGGCGACACCGACGAAGCGGAACGCATTCTCGACGATCTGGAACGCCGGTCGACCAGCGAGTGGATATCGCCATTGAGCCTTGGGGCGATCCATGCGTCGCTCGGTCGCTACCAGGACGCGATCGCCGCGGTCGAGCGCGGGTTCGAGGTGCGTGATTGCTGGGTCGTCGGGTTAGGCGTCGAACCCGCGTGGACCATTTTGCGCGGCGAGCCGAGATTCGAGGCGGTGGTGGCGAAGGTCGGGATCATGGAACGCCATCCCGCAGACCTCGTGACGCCGGGCGGGGCTCGTCTGGCGCTGCCTACGTAGTCATTCCGAGCGCAGCGAGGAATGACAACTACTTCCAGATCTGTGACAACACCCGGATGAAGTTCCCCCCCAGTATGCCCTCGATCTCGGCGTCGCTGTACTTGCGACGGATTAGGCCCTCGGTGAGATCGAACATCCGCTTCGGATTGTCCAGCCCTTCGATGTCGATCTTCTCGCGGAAGCCGTAGCTCCCCTTGTAGCCCGCGCGCAGAGCCTTGTTGAGCTCCGGCGGCATGTCGTCATAGCCATCGAGGTCGATGTCGCTGCCGACACCCAGGTGCTCCGGGCCAATGAGCTTCTTGACGTAGTCGTAGTGATTGAGCGCATCCTCGATGGTCGTCGGCTCCTCGTTCTTGACGAACATCCGGACGCCCGTGATCCCCATGACGCTGCCGGCTTTGCCCACCGCGCGAATCGCCTCGTCCGGCTTGCAGCGTGGGTGCCCCGGCGCGAGCGCGCGAGCGTTCGAGTGCGTGATGACGACCGGCTTCTTCGACAGCTCGAACGCGTCGAGCGTCGTCCGGTCACCGCAATGCGACACGTCCACCGCCATCCCGACCTCGTTCATGCGCTCGATGATCCGCACGCCGAAGTCGCTGATCCCCTCATCGCGACGTTCGGTAGAACCGTTGCCGATGAGATTACGCGCATTGTACGTGAGCTGCGAGACCCGCTGGCCGAGCCCGTAGAACGCATTCACGTCATCAGGTCGGCGGAAATGCTCGGAGTTCTGCAGCCCGAGGATGACGCCAACCTTCCCCGTTCCCTTGATGCGCTTGAAGTCCGCCGCGCTGTCGATGCGATCGAAGTACTGTTCGGTTCCTGCGATGAACGAGTTCCACTGCGCGAAGAACGTCAGCCCCGTCTCGTACGCATCGGTGCCGCCGAGACCGACCGCGGGGTGCATCACAGTCATGCCCGAGTCGCGCCACTTCTGGAAGTCCTTGTCCGTGAACGTCTCGGGAGCAGCGAACCACTTGTCGCCCTGCGGGAAGTTCAGCGTGAGCGGGCAGAGCATGTCGATCACGATCGAGCGCTGGACGAGCGCGATCGTTCGCGCCGAATACTCCGTGGTGGACCAGGCGAAGAGCTGATAGCGGCCGCGATTGATGAACGGCGCGGTGATCGTCGCCGCGCACGCGGCGGCGGCACTCTCGAGGAGTGCGCGGCGCGAGATCACGCCGGCTTTCCGGTTGATTTCGTTAGGCATCGTCATCGCTGGTTGCTCCCGGAGCTCGCCGCCGTAGCGGGTCGCGGCCGGTCGGGGACGCGCTTGAACGTGACCGATCCAGCGAGGTCCACCACCATGTCCTCGACCTTGCCGGCCGCATTCAGGTGGAACGTCACCGGAGCGGGCGGGAGGACCGGCGTATCGAGCTTGAGGTGGAACGTATCGAAATGCCAGTGCTCGAGCGGCCCGCGCCACGTCGAGCCGTACGCAAAGTTGAGCGCCCCGTTCGACTCCGTGATGCTCACCGTGCCGTAGGCGCTGTCCGCATACGTGCCGGCGTACTCGGAGAGCGGAAGCGACGGTTTCGTGTTCGGCACACGCGCCGTCGTCTTTGCCTGGGCAGCGCGCGCTCGCGCGAGGAGCGAATCCATCCGCGTGTGCATTTGCGCGCTCCAGTCTCGCGCCGGCCGCTTGAGCTGCATGTCGATCGCGCGCAGCATCACAGCCGTCGGCATCTGAGACCCGTTCATGTTCGAGAGGATGACGATGCCGAACTTCTCCTCCGGCACCATGGCAACTAGTGCCGTCATGCCGTCGATGTTGCCGCCGTGCTGCACGAGGTACTTGCCCTCGTAGTCGCTGAGGAACCAGCCAAGCCCGTACGCCATGAGGTGCGCCGACGGGTTCATGCCGTTCCACGTCGGATCGACCTTGATGACCGTCTGGGCCGAGTGCATCTCGTCGGTCATCCGTTTGCTGATCAGCTGCTGGCCGGCGAACTTGCCGTCGCCCAGGTGGAGGCGC
>JAJKIV010000338.1 GCA_021154285.1 Gemmatimonas sp.
CCGCGTCCGATACGGCACCGGGTGCGCCGGGTCGCTCACGTAGCTGTCGAACGACGAGTCGCCGGTCGCCTTGGGCGGCGTGAACGCCAGCCCGCCGTTAGGCTGGAAGTAGAGCGACTTCGTCGTCGCGTTCTTCGGTGGCCACGAGTCGAACGTACGCCACGTGTTGCTCCCCGCTTCGAACACCGTCGCCTCGGGCTGCACCAGTGAGCCCTTGTCCTTCAGGTAGTACGCGAAGAACGGCGCCTGAATCTTCGACCGATAGTACTCGCCAGTCGGTGAGCCGAAGTCGATGTTGCCGAGCTTCTGCCCGGGTCCGCCGCTCCACCCGCCGTGTCTCCACGGACCCACGACGAGGAAGTTGCGATTCGCCTGATCGTGCTTCTCGAGCCCTCGATAGATCGTGATCGGACCGTAGAAGTCTTCCTGATCCCACCAGCCGGCCACGTTGAGCGTTGGCACCGTGACGCGCGTGAGATACGGGCGCATCGCCTGACGCTACCAGAACTGATCGTAGTTGGGATGCGCGGCGAAGTCGGTCCACGTCGGCAGCTTCTTGTCCTTGAGGACGTTAGACTGGATGTTCGACAGCGGCCCGACCTTCAGATACCACTCGTACGTGTCGTAGCGATCGAACTCGAAGTCGGAGTTCTCACGCGTCGCCTCGGTGAGCCACGCGTACTCGAAGCCATACGAGAGCCGGAACGCGCCGTTATGGTGGAAGTCGTCGCCGAGGAACATGTCGGCGGGCGACGCCTGCGGGCTCACCGCTCTGAGCGCCTTGTGGCCGCCGAGCATTCCCATCGCCGCGGTCCAGCCGTCGTAGCTCACGCCCAACATTCCCACTCGCCCGTTGTTGTTGGGGACGTGCGTGAGCATCCAGTCGATCGAGTCGTTCGTATCGGTCGACTCATCGAATGCTTGCCCCGGCGTCGACCGGTTTCGGCGGACGCTGCATGACGAATGTCCCTTCGCTCTTGTAGCGTCCGCGAATGTCCTGGAAGACGAAGATGTAGCCGTCCTCGGCGAGGTCCTTGTAGGACATGGTGATCTCGTCTGCGGAGCCCCCCGACGCCGTATGGTGTCCGCTCGAACAGAAACGGCAGCGGCTCCGTCGCGTTGCGCGGGCTGAAGATCTCGACGTGCAACTTCAGCCCGTCGCGCATCGGGATGTCCGCCGATGTGTGAACGTAGGTCGACGGGTCGTACCTGCCGGCCGGCTGCTGAGCGGAAAGGGCCGAAACGAGGCACACGCCGCCGAGCGTCCAGCAGCGAAGCGCGAAGACCATTGAGCGCATGGTGACCTTTGGCAAATCCTGGATGTCCTGAAGGTGGCGTTCGACAGCATCCTCGTACAGCCGTCACAAATAGCGCGAAGGTCCTGCGCCGTTGCCACCGTGTATGCCTCCTTCGCGTCGTTGTATGGGGTCCGGCTCAGCGCCCTACGAATAGCGAAAGCTGGTGTGCCAGGCCCCCGAGCCGCGCGTGGTCGAGCAGGCGGTACAAATCGTGGAACAAGACGACGGAGTACGTAGCCGGCCCTGTGTCCGCCGCGAGATTTCTCCGCAGCGACTCCTCGATCAGCAGCTCGTCGCCGAGCCCGAGGTCGACGTGCAGCATTGCGACTGGCCCGATGTACTCGCGCGCGGCGCGGTCCTCCAGCTCGCCGCGGATCGCCAACGCTTGCTCGCGCCGCCCCGCCCTCGCGAGCATGTGGCCGAGCGTACCGAGGAGGATCGCACCGCGCTGCCCGAGCTCCGCGGCCCGCGACGCGTGGCGGACGGCGTCATCGACGCGGCCGGCGTGGAGGAGGTTCGCGCTCGACACCCAGAGCGTCGGGATCGAGTTCGGATCGAGCGCCAGCCCCTTTTCGGTGAGCGCGACTGCCCCGTCGAAGTCGCCGGTGACGTCATAGGCGAACCCAGAGATCGCGTGCACGAAGGGCGACAGGGGGTCCAGCTCGACCGCCCGCGAGATTGCGGCGTCGCGTGGCGCGCGCTCGCCGCGCATCCCGTGCCACAGCCCGGTGTAGAGATGCGCCATTGCGTCCTGCGGGGCGAGGCGTAGCGCCTCTCGGAGGTCGTCGCCGGCGGCGTCCCATTTGGGGCCGAGGTATAGCTTGGACTGACCGCGGAACAGGTGGAGCGAGGCGAGCGTCGGGTCCGCGCGCTCCGCGGCCGTCAGAGCCTCCTCGGCATTCCGCCGTGCCTCGATGGTCGACGTGTACTGGTACGCGCCGAGCCCATTGTAGGCCTCGGCGAGGCCCACGTACGCACGCGCGTACCACCGGTCGCGCGCGAGCGCCTGGCGGAAGAACTCGACTCCGCGCCGCATCGAGGCGGGGCTGCGCTGCCACACTGCCTCGCGGCCTCGCAAGTAGAGCTGGTACGCCTCGAGGTCGTCGGTCTGTGGTGCGATGAGTGGGCCCGAGGCGCGCAGCCCGAGTGTCAGCTCCAACCGGTCGACGATTGCGCGCGCGATCTCGTCCTGGAGCGCGAAGATGTCGTCGAGGTCGCGGTCGAAGCGGTCGCTCCAGAGCTGGTAGCCGTCGTGCGCGTTCATGAGCTGCGCGGTCACGCGTACGCGGTTGCCGGCGCGCCGCACGCTCCCTTGGAGTACCGTGCGCACGCCGAGGCGCTGGCCGATCACGTGGAGATCCTCCTCGCGCCGCTTGAACGCGAACGCCGACGCTCGCGCGGCGACCTTGAGCCCGGGCACCTGTGTGAGCGCGGCGATGATGTCCTCGGTGATGCCGTCGCTGAAGAACTCGTTGTCCGCGTCCGCGCTCATGTTCGTGAACGGCAACACCGCTATCGACTGCTCCACGCGCGCCGCGCTTGGTGGGGTCGAGCGCGGCACCTCCTGGGACTTCAGCGCGTCGATCGCGAGGGCGCCCGTCGCGACGCGCTCGTCCGGCGACTTCGCAAGCAGTCGCGCGACGGCGTGGCTCACGGCGGCAGGCACCGCCGGGCGCACGGCAATGACCTCCGGAGGCGTGTGCACGAAACGCTTCGCGATCACTGCCTGCACACTGTCTCCCGTGAATGGCGGTTCGCCGGTGAGCATCTCGAACAGCACGCAGCCGAGCGAGAACAGGTCGCTCCGGCCGTCGATGTTTTCGCCGGCGGCCTGTTCGGGACTCATGTACGTCGGCGTCCCCACGGTGACGCCGAACTGAGTGAGGGTGGCGCTCTGACTCGCGGCGGCGATGGCCTTCCCGATCCCGAAGTCGGAGACGAGCGCGTGCCCCTCGTGCAGGAGGATGTTCTCGGGCTTCAGGTCGCGGTGCACCACGCCATGGCGGTGTGCGTAGTCGAGCGCATCGGCGACCTCCAGCGCGATGCGGAGCGCGAAGTCGACACGGAGCGGGCGCTCGCGTTCCATTCGATCGCGTAACGAGTGTCCCTCCATCAGCGGCATGACGTAGTACAGAAACCCGCCAGCGTCGCCCGAATCGTGGAGGGGAAGGATATGCGGGTGGTTGAGGCGCGCCGCGAGGCGGATCTCGCGGAGGAACCTCGCGCGCCCGAGCGACTCGGCGAGTTCCGACCGCAGAACCTTCAAGGCTACGTCGCGGTCGTGACGCCGGTCGCGCGCGAGGTAGACGGTCGCCGTGGCGCCGGCCCCGATCTGCCGCTCAACGCGGTAACGGTCGCCGAGGGCGGCGCCGAGCCGATCCGCCGTGTTCGTGATCAACGTGCCTCCTGCCCAGCGCCGGTAGACTCTCGAGGTTGCTGTGCGAATATGGCGCGGCCTCGCGGGGAAGTCACGATCGAGCAACGGGGCTGGCCCCAGGCTGGCGCCACCGCCGCTGCCGGATACCTCATGCCCGCGTCGATCATCGCCGCACCTCCAGAATCAGATTGAACGGCGTCTCGGCAGTGCGCCTAACGCGTGTGAATCCCGCCTTCCGGAACACCTCCGCGTACCTGCCGGCCGCCGGCTGAGCCGAAGGGCCGAGACGACGCAACGCCACCGAGTGTCCAGCAGCGAAGAGCGTTGAGCGCATGGTGGACCTTTGGCAAATCGGGGATGCCCTGAAGGTGGCGTCCGACAGCCTCGCTGGCGCCGGGATGGCGCGGTGGCCGGTGAAGTGCTGCATACTGCCACTCATGTCGGGCTGTTTATCCTCGGGGCGTAGTTCGTCTGGTGGCTCGTGCCACGGGTGCGGCGTCAGCAGATCCTGGCCGAGCAGGAGGCCGATCCGCGCCTCGAGCGCATTGTGCAATCGCTGGATGCCATTGGGCTCGAGGTGGAGCGCATCGGCGATGTGCAGCGCGTTACCACGAAGCTCGTGGCGGAACGACTCGACGCCCGCTTCGCGAAGCCGCCTCGTGACGCGGGCGCCTAACGATACAGATGCGTGCTACGAGACCGCCGCCGCGCGCGCGAGGTCGACCATGAGCTCCGCCGCCTCCACATCCTCGAGCCCCTCGACGCGAGCGAGCGAGCGCCAGGTGTCGAATCGCAGGGCGTGAGCGATCGCCGCGCGGAGCCTTGTTCGCGCACGATCCTCGACTGCCCACGCCGCCAGCAGGTCCTCGCGCACCGCCGCGAGAATCGCATCGCGAGGCGCGATCACAGCGGCTAACGCGGGAAGCCCGACGGCGTCGCGTTCGGCGTTCGCGATCATGTTCTCGCCGCGCCGGTAGAAACCGTAGAGCGCGACGAGCGCGGCCAACAGGCGCTCAGCCGGCTCCGCGATGTTCGCCCACGCCGCCGGATCCGGCGGCGGAGTCTCCGAGCGGAAGTGCGCGTCGCACGCGGCGAAGATGGCGCCCTCGTCGGCGAAATGCCGATACACGGTCAGCCGCTCGACCCCCGCACGCTCGGCGATTGCCTTGATGGTTGTTCGCGCCGGACCGATCTCGCCGTGCAGCGCGTACACCGCCTCGACGATCCGACGCCTCGTCTCCGACTCCTGCTCAGCTCGGCGCTTCTTTGTATTTCCGAGTTGCCATTTGAGTGAACTTAAGTGTTCACTGAACTCTTGACAACATGAAGTAGACTTTTAAAGTCGTCTCACACTAGTGTGAACGTATGTGTTCAATGAAATCTAATTTCTCAACCATAAAGGCAACAGAAAGGCAACACCATGGCTATGCTCCAGCCAGAAGTAACCAGGGTTCAACCCGAAGACCGAAAGCCATTCGAAATCCCAACCGCCCGGTTCGACGGCTCGACCGGGCCGCGAGTCATCGGGCCACGCGACGGCAAGTTCACCGATCTCGGATCCGTCGGCGTCCGGTTCATGAGCTGGGGCGCGGAGACGGGCGCTCTCTTCTCGCTCCTCGAGCACCCAATTCCGCCGCGAACGCTCGCTGCCCCGTACCACCGTCACGCGCGAGAGGACGAGTACAGCTACGTGCTCGAGGGGCGAATGGGTGCACTGCTCGGCGACGATGTCGTCTACGCCGAAGTGGGGGATCTCGTCTA
>JAJKIV010000339.1 GCA_021154285.1 Gemmatimonas sp.
CAAACCCTCGCTTTCTCAGTTCGTATGCAAGGCACGCCTGGTATGCATGCTCGAGTAGCCCAGGTCCGAGGACCGAGTGAACCTTGATCGCCGCATCCACTACGGCTCCCGTGATCTCATTGAGCACCATCGCGTTCGCTCCTTTCTCCGTGTCCTCTGTGACCTCTGTGGTCAAACACTCCGTCGTTAGGCGTGAAGTCGCTAGTTGCGCGCGCTAGAGCATCATCGATGCATCGACGCCGACATCACAACATTGCCACGCTGGTGCCCGCGAAGATCCAGCCTAGTCGATGAACCGCGCGCGCTGCTCCGGAGTCGGAATCGGGCAGCTGTCGTACTTTCCGAAGACGCGATACCGGATTCGCGCGAACGCGTCGTACGCCATGTCTCGGAGAGAGCGGGGCACGATCGCGACGATGCGCGTCAGGTGCCAGACGCCGCCGAGGTAGCGTGCTACACGAAGCGCGCCCTCGGAGCGGACGTAGATCCTCTCACCAGTGGCACCGTCGGGTTCGACGAGTAGCAGCGAGTCGACGCCAGCGACTTCCGGATGCCGCGTGATCACATCACGCGCGAAATCACCCTGGAGCGTCGCGAACCGGAGGGCCCCGCGACGATCGTGCTTGAGGATGAACTGCACGGTGCCATCGCAGAACCCACACAGGCCGTCGTAGAGGAGCACCGGGTGGTCGATCATGATTGAAAACTACCGGCGACTGGCGACTGGCGACTGGCGGCAGGCGGCTCGTTGGGCTAACAGCAGCAGCTCGCAGCAAGCGGCAGTAGCCCGCCGCACTCGGCTACCAGCTTGCAGCGGCCAGCAGCGAGCAGCAGCCCGCTAGCTGCGCTGCGCCACACCATCGAGTGCGTCGCGGACAACGCGCAGTAATGATTCCGCGTCGAATGGCTTTGCGAGCAGTACGTCGTCAGGCGCCATCGTCGCGCGCGCGGCATCCGACGCGTAGCCGGACATGAAGACGATCCTCGTGTCCGGCGCAGTCTCGCGCAGCGTCATCGCCAGCTCGGCGCCGCGCATCTCCGGCATCACGAGGTCCGTGAGCACCAGCGCGATCTCATCTCGTCGCTCGCGCCACAGCAGCAGCGCGTCGGCGCCGTGGCGCGCCTCGATGACGTGGTAGCCGGCACGCTCGAGGATGCGCCGCACCGATTCGCGCACGGCCGCCTCGTCCTCCGCGACGAGCACCGTCTCCGTACCGTGGCGCACATCGACGTTAGGCGCCTCCGGCAGCGCGTGCTCCATCACCTCGGCGCACTTGCGCGGTAGATAGACCTCCACCGTCGTGCCCTCACCATGTGCGCTGCGCAGGCACAGCCGCCCACCCGCCTGCGCCACGATCCCGTAGATCGTGGCGAGGCCAAGCCCCGTTCCATGACCCAGCGGCTTCGTCGTGAAAAAGGGCTCGAACACGCGACGCTGTGTCTCATCGTCCATGCCGAGTCCGTTGTCGCTCACGCGAAGGACGACGTGGTCGCCGGGGCTGCCGACGAGCGCGGGAATGGATCCGCCGGTGCTCGGCTGCAGGATGTCGGCTTGCGTGAGGTACACGGCCGCCGTCTCGATCGTGAGCAGCCCGCCGGCCGGCATCGCGTCGCGCGCGTTCACGGCGAGGTTCACGAGGATCTGTTCCAGCTGCCCCGGGTCCACGAGCACCCGGCCGACGTCGGGCTCGAGGTCGGTAACCAGCGCGATGTGCTCACCGATGAGGCGCCGCAGCATGTCTTCGACGCCGATGATGACATCGTTAGGCGCGAGCAGCTTCGGCGACGAAGGCTGCTTGCGGCCGAACGTCAACAGCTGGCGCGTCAACGACGCCGCCCGTCGCGTCGCGCCAAGGAGCTCCTCGAGATCGGCCCGGCCGCGCGTGCCCGGCTCGAGCTCCTGCTTGAGGAACTGTCCGTAGTTGGCAATGACGGTCAGGAGGTTGTTGAAGTCGTGCGCGACACCGCCGGCGAGCCGCCCCACCGCCTCGAGCTTCTGCGACTGGCGCAGCTGCTCCTCCAGCACGCGGTGCTCGGTGACGTCGTCGATGATCCCGATGAATCCCTCGGTGATCCCATCGCGTGCGCGCAGCCGGACCTGTTCGACCACGAGGTCGCGGGTCGCGCCGTCCGGACGGACGATGCGATAGTCGTAGTGCATCTCCTCATCGTCACCGCGATAGAACGCGAGGCACGCGGCCAGGAGCCGATCTCGATCGGCAGGGTGAACGCTCTCCCGCCATGCCCCGGCGACGATTGCCTCCGCGGGGCTGCCGAAGATCGTGGCGAGGCGGGGATTGCAGTATACCGTGTTTCCGTCGGCGTCGTTGAGAAAGCTTCCGAGCGGTGCCCGCTCGACGAGCCGGCGAAACCGCGCTTCGCTCTCGCGAAGCCGCTCCTCGTTCGCGCGGACCTGTGTGACGTCGCGCGTCATGCAGAGCGCGGCGATGATCACGCCGCTCTCGTCGCGCAGCGGACCAATGCGAGACTCCATCCGGCATCGCTTACCGCCGAAGGTCACGATCTCGAACTCGAGGTTCGAGCGCTCGCCATCGCACGCGGCCTCGATCGCTCGCCGCATTGCATCGCGATCGCGCTCGACCACTACGGGATACACCGAGCTGCCCGCGATCGCCTCGAACGACGGCGCCTCGATCAGCGTGAGACCCGCGACGTTCATGTCCAGCAGCGTTCCATCCCGTCCAATGACCTTGATGCATTCCGGCGTCGTGTCGAGGACCGCGCGCAGATACCGCGACAGCTCCACGCCATGCGTCTTCCGCTGGTCGAGCGACACGCCCTCCGCGAAGACCACCAGCACGCCACCGTCGCACGGGTAGAGGCGGCTCGTGCACTCGCACTCCCACGGCGCGAAGCAGCCGTCGGCGACAACCGGCATATTCGTCGCCTTCACCTGCTCGTACGCGTTCGCGAACGGCCGCTTGTGAGCATCCGGGAATTCGTCCCATACGCTACGGCCAAGGAGCGATGCCGGCTCGCGGTCCAGGATCACGCCGGCCTTGGCGTTGACGTAGGTAAACCGCGACTCGGCGTCGAGCGCGACGAAGGCCTGAGGAATAGCCTCGTACAGCGTCGCCGCGAAAAAATCGCGGGCGCCGTTGCCGTCAATCACCGAAGACTCCTGGAAAGGGGAGGGACCAGCGTTGTTGCGACAGTAGGGAGCACGGCTGACGGCCGCAAGTCGGACGGACGGTCGTCCGGGGACGGCCCGTCAGCCGAGGAATCGCCGTTCTAAGAAGGCCTGACCATCGATAGGGGACGATCCCACCCCCTGTCGGGTTGTAAGAATCTGCCAAATTTGGATCTTCCTCCGCATCAATTTTTTCTAACCCGTCGTTGGCAGCGCGAACCGACGCGCTCGCCACGGGAGGAATTCATATATGTGCGGCATCGTAGCGGCCGTATCGCGGAGAGGCGGTGTTTCGGCGCAGGCGCTCGACCGGTCTGCCCGGCGGCTTCAGCATCGCGGACCCGACGCGCAACGAGTCTGGGTCGATCCGACCGGACGCGCGGGACTCGGGCACGCGCGGCTCAGCATCATCGACCTGACCACAGGCGATCAACCCATTGCGAACGAAGACAAGCGGCTTCACATCGTCGCGAACGGGGAGTTCTACGACTTCGAACGCATCCGTTCCGAGCTGCAACAGCGCGGGCACACGTTTTCCACGCGTTCCGATAGTGAGATCGCGCTGCACCTGTACGAGGATCGCGGCGCGCAGTCCGTCCACGCACTCCGCGGCGAGTTCGCATTCGCGATCTGGGACCAGCGCGACCAGGTGTTGTTCGCGGCGCGCGATCGCTTCGGCATCAAGCCGCTCTATTACACCGTTTACGACGGCAGCTTCTACCTCGCATCCGAGGTGAAGGCGTTCGTGGAGCTCGGCGTTCCGCTCGAGTGGGATCGCGAGACGCTCTACGACATTCACTTCGTCACGCATGCGCCAGACCGATCGCTGTTCCGCGGCGTTTACCAGGTTCCACCGGGGAGCTATCTCGTTACCGACGGCGAGAACGTGCGCGTCTCGCAGTATTGGGACTGGGACTTTCCGCGCGGCGACGACATCGACACGTCGACCGACCCGCGTGAGCACATCGAGCGATTCGCGCACGAGTTCAACGAAGCCGTGCGCCTCCGCCTCCGCGCTGATGTGCCGGTCGCGTGTTACCTGAGCGGCGGCATCGACTCGTGCACCGTGCTCGGCGTCGCGAGCAAGCTGTCGCCTCGACCGCTCCGTGCGTACACGCTGTCCTTCGACCACGCCGACTACGACGAAGGCGACATCGCCGAAGCCCAGGCGGAGCTCTCGGGCGCTGAGTTCCGACGCATCGATATTCGCCCCGAGCACACGGCCGACCACTTCTCCGACGCCCTGTATCACGCCGAGCGTCCGTTCGCGAACGCTCACGTGGTGGCGAAGTATCTGCTGAGCCGAGCGGTTCGTGACGACGGCATCAAGGTCGTCATGACGGGCGAGGGCAGCGACGAGATTCTCGCCGGCTACCCGCACTTCCGTCGCGACGCCGTGCTCTATGGCAGCAAGGACATGGCGCCGGAGACGCGCCAGCAGCTCCTCGCGCAGCTCGAGCAGGCGAACCGCGTGTCGTCAGGCATCCTCATGCCGCAGGCGGGGACGCAGATCGAAAGCGTTAGGCGCACGATGGGCTTCGTGCCGTCGCAGCTCGAGACGTGGTCGCAGATCGGCACGGGCCTTCTGGGGGTGACGAGCGACGAGTTCCGATGTGCGTACGCCGAGCGGGACACGTATCGCCAGCTGATGAACACGTTGGACGTGGAGCGGCAGCTCGCCGGGCGCGACGTGGTGAACCAGTCGCTCTACGTGTGGGCGAAGACGATGCTGCCTAACTACATCCTGAGCAATCTGGGCGACCGGATGGAGATGGCACATTCGGTGGAAGGTCGCTTGCCATTCCTCGATCACCACCTGGTGGAGGCGGTGGCGACGATGCCGGTCTCGATGAAGATCAACGGGATGACGGAAAAATGGGTGCTGCGCGAGGCCGCGCGGCCGGTGATCACCGACACGGTGTACCGCCGGCAGAAGCACCCGTTCATGTCTCCGCCCGCGACGGTGCAGCAGGGCGGGAAGCTGTACACGATGCTGCAGGACACGCTGCGCAGCTCGGTGCTCGACGGCCCGGGGATCTACGATCGCGCGAAGGTCGTCCGCATGCTCGACGCGATCCCTGGTATGGATGTGCAGGCGCGGAACCGGGCGGATTCGTTGTTGATGTGGATGGGGAGCATCTGTCTGCTGCACGAGAGGCTAGAGATGTAACGGGACATCGGGACTAGGGACTGGGGACTCGGCCGGGATGCTATTACTGGAAAGGAAGGCTCCTCGGCGCTAATAGCTTCCCGGCCGAGTCCCCAGTCCCTAGTCCCCAGTCCCCGTCTTGTAGTCCCACTGTACCAAGCAGAAATCGCGCGCCGTCATCAACTGCTGCCTGAGTGAGAGCGCCGCGCGCACCCACGCCGCCTGCGCGGGCTTGAGGC
>JAJKIV010000340.1 GCA_021154285.1 Gemmatimonas sp.
GTGCTGGCGACGACCGCAATCATCGCCGGAATGTTGCTCGGGCGGAATGCGTTGCGAGCGGACCCACCTAACGCCGCCGGCACGTCCGTCACAGCGTGCAGTAGCCGGGGGCGAGTGTACGCGTACCCGGTCGCGGAATCACGTCGCACCACGTCGGCCTTGCCCACCCGGATGCGCTTGACCGAGTCCGGCGGCGTCGCGCTCTGCGCAACCGCAGCCACGGGAAGCATTGCTGCCAGCGCGAACAGCCACAGCCTGCCACGTCTCGCTCTCTTGGAACTCAACGGCCCGCGGTCTCCGTTAGTGAAGCGACCATTGGAGCGCCGTGCCGTTCGGACTCGGTCCCACCGACAGATGCGACAGGTGCGACATGAACGGCAAGCCGATCCTTGACCGATCGCCGCGAGCGTGCGCGACCACCTCGTAGCCCGTGATGGTGCCGAGGGCCGCTCCGGCAACCACATCGCTCGGCCAATGCTGGCGTTGGTACACCCTTGAGAATCCAACAAAAGTCGCGCCGCCGAACAGCAGAGAGTTTATCCACCACCGCGAGCCAGGATGCGAAAGGCTCAGCTCTCGCGAGAGAACGGTGGCGGTCGCGAACGCCGCGCTCGTATGGCCCGACGGAAACGATGCGAAGGAAGCATTCGTGAAGCCATGACCCGGGCTGAACTCGTCGGGGTCACCGGGCGCGGCGAACGGGCGGGCACGGCCGACGGTTCCCTTCAGGACGGCGGTCATGGCGCCGCTCACGATCACCGCACGCATGACTTCGCGACCGGTTTGGGTAACGAACCCGTTGTCGCGAACGTGTCCTACGCCATACAGCAAGGCGCCGAGCGCCAGAGGGCCGGGCCCGCCGACGAAACTCCCGACCGCGGACGGAGCCGACATGTCGTCGCCGCCCATACGCCGTGCGTCGGCGGACAGCCGTGCATCGAACGCCGCCAATGCTCCGGCCACGCCGGCGGCACCGAGGATCATCCCGACGGTGTTTTTGCCAAGCTCGGGAAGTGTGGTGCTGCCTAACCGTGTAACCGAGTCGCTCCGTGCTGAATCGGATTTCGCGACGGGCGACTGCGCGCGACCAGCGGTCACGGCGATGGAGAGAAGGACCGGAACGACGAGACGCACTGGCGCACCTTGGTTCGTGTATGCACCAAAGTGCACCAGTCCGCCTAAAACAATCGTGAACGGCAGTTTGCCGATGCTAAAGGTTGCATTAACAAATTCTCAGTCGGCCCGCGCGTGGACCGCGAATGCGGCGCCCTGCGGGTCCAGGCATTGGGCGATGCGGTCTCCGCCGGGGACGTCCATCGGGCCGTTCAGCACCTGCCCGCCTAACGCCTTCACCCGCTCCGCGGCGTCGTCCACGTTCGGAACGCGGATGTAGTAGAGCCAGTTGGGCGGCATCGGCATGTCGGCCGGCTTCGTGAACATGCCGCCGAGCGACTGGTTGTTGCGGCCGTACATCTGGTAGACGCCCATGGGCTCGCCCATGTCGAAGTCGCCGGTCTTGTCCCAACCGAACAGCTGCTTGTAAAAGTCGTACGCCGACTTGTGATCCGTCGTCGTGAGCTCGTGCCACGAGATCTCGCCGACGTTAGGCACGTGCTCCGGCTGTGACGCGCCGGGTTTCGGCGTGAAGATCGCGATCGCCGCGCCCTGCGGGTCGGAGATCACCGCGAACCGCCCGACCTCCGGAATGTCCATCGGCTGCGTCAACACCCTCCCGCCAAGCGACTCGGCCTGCTTGGCGCTTTCGTCGACACTCGGCACGGCGACGTACCCGATCCAGTGCGGCGGCATTGACCCTTTCATTTCCGGCGCCAGCTCCATCACGCCGCCGATGGGCGTGTCGTGCGTCGTCCACATCGTGTACGGCTTCGCGCCGCTGCCGGGCCAGTCCTGCGTGCCCCAGCCCGCGACCTTCCTGTAGAACTCCGTGGCCCGGTCAGGGTCCGTCGTCAGCAGGTCGTACCAGACAAAGCGTCCGCGTGGGCTCGTCTCGCTCATGGCCGTGTCTCCAATTTCGTAGCCGACCGATACTAATAAATCCACTGGCGCCGTCGCCAGTCAGTGGGGCACGTAACCTCGTCGCGTTCGGCGTCGTCGTCGAGTGAGATGATCGAATCAATACAATCGCCCGTGACAAGCCGCTCCAAGCGGCTGACGAGCCGTCGTGTCGCGGTCGCCGCGATGGCGGTGGCGGTCATCGCCCTCGCGATCGGCATCGCGGTCGCCACGGATCGTCCTCGATCAGATCGACAGTGGATTCCGCAGCAGGCGGTGATGGCGCACGCGGATGTCCGCGGCGAATCCGTGTTCGTGAAGCACGTGCGCAACTTCTCCTATACGGCCGAGGAAGCGTTCACGCCGGCATACGACGATCGCGCCTACGACCTGAACGCGCTCGAGAGCGTGTGGTTCATCGTCACGCCATTTTCGAAACGCTGGCGTGGCCCGGCCCACACGTTCGTCAGCTTCGGGTTCGCCGACTCGCAGTACGTGGGGATCTCGGTCGAAGCGCGCCGCGAGCCCGACGAAACGACGTACAGCGCACTGACGGGGCTCTTCCGTCAATACGAGCTGATCTATGTCATCGGTGACGAACGCGATCTCATCGGGTCGCGTGCCGTGTACGGCGGCTACGACGTGTACGTCTATCCCATCCGCGCGAGCCGCGCGCGCATTCGCGCACTGTTCCTCGAGATGCTCTCGCGTGCGAACGCGCTGGCAACGCGACCGGAGTTCTACAACACCCTCACAAACAACTGCACGAGCAACGTGGTCGACCACGTCAACCACATCGTGCCGCGAGCGGTGCCACACGGGATCAAGACCATTCTCCCCGGCTATGCCGACGAAGTCGCGTACAGCCTCGGTCTGATCGACAACGCCAACTCACTGGACGAAGCTCGTCGCCGCTTTCGCGTGAACGACGACGCCCGCCGCTACGTGACCACTCCGGAGTTCTCGCGGCGCATTCGCGACAACTGAGTTCCAGGTGGGTCGCGATGCCAGCCCGTCTCGGTTTGATTACCGGTAATCACACGCGGGGCGGATATGGGTGGCGGGCAAGAAGAACTGAAGGGACCGGATCTCTCGTCAGGCATTCCACTCACGGACATCGCCGACGGCGCAATGCTGCTCGGCCACGCAGAAGGCGAGAGCGTGCTGCTCGCGCGACGCGGCAACGAAATTTTTGCGATCGGCGCTACGTGCTCGCACTACAGCGGGCCGCTCGCCGAGGGGCTCCTCGTCGAGGACACGGTTCGGTGTCCCTGGCATCACGCGTGCTTCAGCCTGCGCACGGGCGAGGCCGTTGGCGCACCCGCACTCAACCCGGTCTCGTGCTGGCGCGTCGAGCGGACGGGCGATCGCGTACGACTCGCCGGCAAGACCGATCGTGATCCCCTCGCCCCCAGCGACGAAGACAAGCGCGGCGTAACGCGAACCAGAGCGAAAGCGCACGCGGCAAGCCGCCAGGCATCGCCCGCGCGTGCACCGGAGAGCATCGTCATCATCGGGGCCGGCGCGGCCGGGAACGCGTCGGCGGAGATGCTTCGTCGGCTCGGCTACGCGGGGCGCATTACGATGCTCGACGCGGAGCAAGACTCACCGTACGATCGACCGAACCTCTCGAAGGACTACCTCGCTGGCAACGCGCCTGAGGAATGGATCCCGCTCCGCCCTCCGGGATTCCACGCCGAACACGACATCGACCTCGTACACAACGCGCAAGTCTCGGCGCTCGATCTTCCGAAACGTGAAGTGCAGCTGGCAGGCGGACGAGCCTACGGGTTCGACCGCCTCCTGCTCGCGACGGGCGCCGAACCCGTCCGGCTTTCGTTGCCCGGAGCAGATCGCGCGCACGTGCACTACCTGCGTTCGCTGGCCGACAGCCGGGCGATCATCGCGAAGGCCAAGCAGTCGAAGCGCGCGGTCGTCATCGGCGCCAGCTTCATCGGCCTCGAGGTAGCCGCCTCGCTGCGCAAGCGTGAGATCGAGGTGCACGTCGTCGCACCGGAGAAACTGCCGCTCGAGCGCGTGATGGGGACCGCGCTCGCGACATTCGTGAAGGCGCTGCACGAGGAGCACGGCGTCGTCTTCCACCTCGAGGACACCGCGACGGCGATCGGCGATCGTGATGTGACGCTCAAGAGCGGCGGGACGCTCGCCGCCGACCTGGTGGTGGTTGGTGTCGGCGTTAGGCCACGCATTGGTCTGGCCGAGCAAGCGAAATTGGCCATCGACCGCGGTGTCACCGTGAGCGAATTTCTCGAAACGAGCGCGCCGCAGGTGTTCGCCGCCGGGGACATCGCTCGGTATCCCGACCCGTATACCGGAGAGCGCATCCGGGTTGAGCACTGGGTGCACGCGGAACGCCAGGGTCAGGCTGCCGCGCGCAACATGCTTGGCCTGGGTTGGCCATACGACGACGTCCCGTTCTTCTGGAGCGCACACTACGACGTGTCGATCAACTACGTTGGCCACGCCGAGCACTGGGACGCGGTGGAGGTGGATGGAGATCCGGCGGCGAGGGATGTGGCCGTGCGGTTCAAGCGCGGTGGCCGTACGCTGGCCGTCGCGAGCATTTTCCGGGACATCGAGAGCCTGAAGGCGGAGGTGGACATGGAGCTGCAGGCCACATCGTGATCCGCATCGAGATCGTGTGTCTCGCGCTTGCCGCCGTGGGGTGTTCCGGCGGCGCGCGGTCGGGCGTCACCGCGGGCGGCGCCCCGACCTCGTCGGCGAATGCTGCGACGGGGTCCGGTACCGTCATTGTTGCCAACATGGGCGACAACACGGCGACGCTGCTCGACGTCGCATCGAAGCGCGTGGTGGCAACGTTGCCCGCAGGCAACGGTGTGCACGAAGTGGCCGTCTCGCATGACGGGAGGTGGGCTGTCGTCAGCAACTATGGTGTCCGGGGTGCTCCGGGCAACTCGCTCACGGTGATCGACGTGCCCAAGGCCGCGGTCGTTCGAACGATCGATCTCGGCGAATTCAAGCGCCCGCATGGCTCGGCGTTCCTGCCGGGCGATTCGCTGTTCGCCGTGACGTCGGAGGTGAGCAAGGCGGTCGTGCTCGTGAACTTCGCCGCCGGAACGGTTGTCGGGTCGATTCCGACGAACCATCCGGCGTCCCACATGCTGGCGCTCACTGCAGACGGACAGCGCATCTACACGAGCAACGTCGCGGATGGCACGGTGAGTGAGCTCGACGTGCCTGGGCGGAGATTCGTGCGGGAGTTCAACGTCGCGCCGGCGGTCGAGGGGATCACGGTGACGCCCGGCGGCGAGCAGGTATGGGTGGGCAGCAACCAGGCGAAGACGGTGACCGTCCTCGATCCGAGCGCCGGCGCAGCCGTGGGAACGCTGTCAGGGTTCGGCATGCCGTACCGGCTTGCCGTCACCCCGGACAGCCGGACGGTCATCATCACCGACCCGCCTAACGCGATGGTGCGCATCGTCAACCGCGCGACGCGCGAGGACAGGGCGAGCGTGAAGATCCCGGCCGACAGCGTCGGGCCGAACGCGGAGTTCCCGGGCTCGCCTTCGCCGGAAGGGATCGTGCTGTCGCGCGACGGGCGCTACGCCTTCGTGGCGCTGCAGGGCAGCTCGCGCGTGGCGATGATCGATATCGCGAAGGCTGCCGTCGTGGCCTACATGCCCACGGGCGCGGGGCCTGACGGGATCGCGTATTCGCCGTTCGGGCGCTGACCACGCTCGCACCCGGAGTCAGACACGGCACTGACCCACGTGTTCTTCGACATCGGCGGAGTCCTCGGGACGAACGGCTGGGACCACGAGCAGCGCGCCAGCGCTCTCCAGAAGTTCGGTGTCGAGGACGAGGATTTCGAGCATCGCCACCATCAGGTGGTGAGCGAGTTCGAGACCGGCGCTATCTCGCTCGAGGAGTACCTCGACGTCACGGTGTTCTACACGCCACGCCTGTTCACGCGCGAGGACTTCGAGCTCTATATGCTGTCGCTGAGCGAGCCGAACCCGTACAGCATCCAGGTGGCGAAGCACCTGGCGGCAACGAGGCGCGTTAGGCTCATGACGATGAACAACGAGTCGGCGGTGCTCAACGTCTACCGCATCGATCACTTCGGCCTGCGGGAGATCTTCCCCACGTTCCTGAGCTCATGCTGGCTCGGCGTCCGCAAGCCGCAGCGCGCGTTCTTCGAGCGCGGGCTCGGCATCGCACAGGCCGACCCGAAGTCATCGCTGTTGATCGACGACCGTGATCAGAACCTCGCGCCCGCCGCCGCGCTCGGGATGCACACGATTCGTTTCACCGACGCGGAATCTTTGGCGCAGCAACTGGCGGGATACGGCGTGCTTTAGCCGACTTTCGACTCATGTGGCTGGTTTTTTGCCGCGCCGGTCTCCGTCCACGAAGCCAACTCTATCCGGGGTGAGCCAATGGCCGCGGCAAAGCGTAAGACCTCGTCGAAACGATCCAGCGGACGGCGATACGGAAAGTCCGCGTCGAAGCGCGTCGAGAGCGCGATGCGTCGGCGGAAGAAGGGAACTCTCAAGAGTGGTCGCGGCGGCAAAGGCGGCACGGTGAAGAGCCGCAAGCAGGCCATCGCGATCGGACTCTCCGAGGCGCGAAAGAAGGGCGCGAAGGTTCCGCGCAAACGAACGAGCAAGCGTTCGGCGCGAAAGAAATAGCGAGTCTCGACGCCCTAGTCGTCGACGAGCGCGTACCGCAGCGGCTCGGCGACGCATCGCTCGTAGCCGCGCCAACCGCATTGCGCGATCGCGAACGTGTCGATGCGCGTCCGCACGATCTCCGGATAGCGGAAGCAATTCCGCGTGTTCGTGCCGCGAACGCATCCGTTGTATCGGAGCAGACCACGTCGCAGCGACCCGTGCACGTTCGCCGAATCGGTGGCGACGGCGTCGTCATCGCTGTCGTACAGCAGATGACTGAGAATGAACACGCCGTACTGCAGGTTCGTCTCGTCGTTGCGCAGGTTCGTGCCGAAGCGCTTGCCGAGTGAGCTCACCCAGGTGCTGGTGTCGATCTGCATGAGGCCCACCGCGCCGGCGTTCGATGTCGCGGATGACTTGAGCTCACGATTCTCGACCATCAACACGCCGAAGACGAGCGCCGGTGGAATGCGACGACGGTACGCCTCGCGCACGGCGAACGTCGCGACGGAGTCCGCTCGACTCGGTGTGCTCCCGGTCGTACGAATCAGGTCCTCCATGAAGGCGCGGCGGTCGATCTCGAACTGAGGGCTCATGAGGGCCACGTCGCCGGACCCGGTTGCCCAGGGCGCCCGTGCGAGCGAGGAGTCACTCCAGCCGCGAGCATCGAGCAGATCTCTCACGATCGGCGCGCGGCCGGCATAGACGGGGCGGATGTGTTGGGTCGTGACAATGATGGTCCCGACCGCACCAGCCGCCACCGCGATCTGCTTCAGCCACGAGAGCCACGAAGCGGGTTTGACGGACTTCGTCATGCTATTCGCCTCCATCGGCGTCAGTGCATCCGTGCCGAGACGCCATGAGAGTGCCGCTCGACTGCTGCGGCTACCCGGTTCGTGTCCAGACGTATGCTCATTCGATCGTCGCGCGTTTGAGCGCGCCGCATCGCTTGAGCAGGAACAGCGCCACTTCATTACTGACAGTCCGAGCGACCTCGATCGTTGCACACGATCGTCGAGTATGCTAGCGACGATCGAGGGACAGGGATGTTAACTCTGCCCGGGATCGCCAACAACCAACCTGAAAGTCCAAGGCGACCCGCGGTTCGGCCCGGCGGTCAATTTCGAGTCATAAAGCGAATTATTCGGCTCACTAGGCACATTGAATCGAATGTGATTAAAGTGGCGCGATTGAGTCGCGTTGAAGTTGCTAAATCGGGACATCGGGACTCGGCCGGGAGGCTATTACGAGCAGTGGAAGGCTCCTCGGCGCTAATAGCCTTCCCGGCCGAGTCCCGATGTCCCGATGTCCCGAGTCCCGATGTCCCGAGTCGCCGCTTGACAGATTCCGACCCTTCCCCTCACATTGTGAGTGGAAGCTCGCTTCACGACCACTGCCTAACGATTCGCCACGATGGATCTCCTCCAGGGCACCCTCGACGTCCTGATCCTCAAGACACTCTCGTGGGAGGCGATGCACGGCTACGCCATCTCACGATGGATCCGCCAACGCACCGATAATGTCCTCACGGTCGAAGACGCGGCGCTCTATCAGGCACTCCATCGCCTGGAACGCAAAGGCCTCATCGAATCCGAATGGGGACTCTCCGAGAACAATCGACGCGCGAAGTACTACCAGCTCACCCAAGCCGGCCGCGCTCAGCTCCGTGCGGAAACCAGCGAATGGAGACAGTACGCCGAGGCCGTCTTCAAAGTTCTCGAGACCGCGTGACCTGACACGCAACACTCTCGCTCCACCATTCCCATGAGACGCATTCGCGGCCTCCGGCCAGCTTTCAGACTCCCGTGGTTCTCCGCCTCGCGAGTCCGGCGTGAAGTCGATGACGAGCTCCGATTCCACCTCGACATGAAAGCCCAGGAGCTCATTGACGGCGGGGCGTCCCCGGCCGATGCGCCGACTCGCGCCCGCGCCGAGTTCGGAGATCTCGAATACACGCGGCGCTACCTCAACGACACCGACCGCGCGCGCATGCACCAGGAGCGGCGCGCGGAA
>JAJKIV010000341.1 GCA_021154285.1 Gemmatimonas sp.
GCTCGTCCTCGCCTCGCCGCAGGAAGAAGACACCCGACTGTCGGGCGTCGGCGAGCGAAAACGGCATCGCGATCACGGACCGAATCGGCACGCGCGTGCCTTCCTCCCGCCAGCGCTCGCGGATGTCCGCGTACAATGGGCTCGAATGAACGTCTTCCACGAGCACCGGTTGGCCAGTCTCGAGGGCCGCGCGGATCTCAGGGTAGCGATCGAGGTTCATCTCGAAATTCTTGACGAGCGCATGCTCGAACGACGCAGCGACTATGCCGACCCGGTCTCCAGGCCGCGCGAGGATCACCGAGCACCGGGTGAGGTCCAGTGCGCGCGCGACGCGCCGCGCGAGCACGTGATAGATCTCGTTCGAGGTGAGATCTCCGGTGACCTCGCGAAGGATGTCGACGAGCTTGCGTCGGCTGTCCGCTTCCGCTCGTGCGCGCGCGAGCTCCTCTTCAGTCACACGCAGCGACTCGTACGCAGATCGAAGAATGGCTCGCATACGCAGCTGCGCCTGAATGCGGGCGAGCAGCTCACGTACGCGAAATGGCTTTCGCACGAAGTCCGATGCGCCGAGGCCGAGTGTCTTGACCGCTGCCTCTTCCGGCGGCAGCGACGAGATCATCAGCACTGGCATGTCACGCCACCGAACGTCGTTCTTGATACGCTCGAGGAGCTGGAACCCATCCACATCCGGGAACATGACATCGAGAAGGAGCAGGTCAGGCGTGCGCTCCTCGAGGAGTGTCATGAGATCACGGCCACTCGTCGCTGAACCGACGTCATAGCCGTGCTCCTTGAGCACCCAGGTCATGGTCTGGAGGATCGCCGGGTCGTCGTCGGCGATTACGATGCGCGCGCTAGCCATCGCGAGGTGGAACCTCGGCGGCTGGTCGGACGGTCATCGAGTGGAAGGCGTGCACGAAGTGATAGATGGGGAGCGCGTACGAGTTCAGAAGCGGCACGGAATGGCAGGGCTCGCTGGTGCATACCTCGAGCCCTCGGTTCTTCGCTGCTAAGTAGTTGCAGTATAGCCGATTACGTTGGCGCCGAACTCTACAATGTTGTGCGGCGTGGCATCGTGACCACAGTGATGTCGCGCACCGACCTCGCCTGACGAAAGCGCCAGCCCCTCGTCACGTGAACTCGCGACGCGAGGCGGGGCCTGCCGACAGGCAGGCCCCGCCTCGCCCGCGACGGTAGGGTTACGGGCTATTCCTCATCCGGCGCGACACCCAGTGGCTCGTCGGCCTCGTCGCCCTCGCCTTCGCCCTTGTCCTCCGAAATCACCCGGGCGACCGCGGTCACGACGTCGCCGTCGTCCAGCGAGACGAGACGCACACCCTGCGCGTTGCGTCCGGTCACGCGAACCTGATCCACCGACGACCGGATCACGATACCCCCGCGTGTGATCAGCATGACCTCGTCCTCGGGCAAGACCTCCATCAACGCGACCACGTCACCGGTCCTTTCGGTGCGGTTTACCGTCAGGATGCCTTTCCCCCCCCGCTTCTGTACACGGTAGTCGTCGATGTGCGTGCACTTGCCCATTCCCTTCTCGGTCACGACGAGCAGCGTCGCTTCGCGCTTGATGACCACCATGCCGACGACGCGATCGTCCGGCCGCAGCTCGATGCCCTTCACTCCCGTCGTGTCACGACCCATGTCGCGAACGTCGCTCTCGTGGAACCGCACCGAAAGCCCGTGCTTCGTTGCGATCACAATGTCGTTCGTCCCGCTCGTCACGTGCACGTTGATCAGCTCATCGCCCTTCTCGATCTTGATCGCTTTGATGCCGTTCGCGCGCGGGTTCGAGTACTCGCTCAGCTTCGTCTTCTTGACCGTACCGTCCTTCGTGCAGAAGAGCAGGAAGCTCTCGTCGTTGAACTCGCGGACGGGCACGATGGCTTTGATCTGCGTATCCGGCGTGACGTTGATAAGATTGACGATCGGCTTGCCCTTGGTCGCGCGACCCGCCTGCGGCAACTCGTGCACCTTGAGCCAGAAGCACCGGCCGTCCTCGGTGAAGATGAGGAGGTAATCGTGCGTGCTGCCGATGAAGAGCCGCTCGATGAAGTCCAGCTCCTTGAGGTCCGCGCCGCTCGATCCACGCCCGCCTCGGCGCTGGCGCCGATACGTCGTGACCGGCGTCCGCTTGATGTAGCCGGTGTGTGAGATCGTGACGACCATGTCTTCCTGGGCGATCAGATCTTCGATCGTGAACTCGCCCTGGTCGCTCGTGATCTCCGTGCGGCGAGCATCGCCGTACGTGTCGACGATCTTCTGTAGCTCCTCCTTCATCAGCCTCATGCGCCTTGGCTTCGAGTCGAGGAGGGCACGCATGTCCTTGATGAAGGCACGCACTTCCTTGAGCTCGGCCTCCAGCTTCTCGATCTCGAGACCCGTGAGCTTCGCGAGCCGCATGTTGAGGATCGCCTCGGCCTGACGCTCCGAGAGCTTGAACCGCTTCTGCAGCTGGGCACTCGCCTTCGGCGTGTCCTCCGCCTTGCGAATGACTTTGATCACCTCGTCGATGTTGTCGACGGCGATCTTGAGACCATCGAGGATGTGCTCGCGCTCGAGCGCCTTGTCGAGCTCATACTGCGCGCGCCTGACGATGACCTCGTGGCGGTGCGTGATGTAGTGCTCGAGCACCGTCTTGATGTCCATGACCTTCGGCACGAGCTGACGCGTCTGCGCGTCGGGCACGAGCGCCAGCATGATCACGCCGAACGTGGCCTGCATCGTGGTGTGCTTGTACAGCTGATTCAGCACCACGCGAGGGATTGCATCGCGTTTGAGCTCGATTACGATGCGCGTCGTGTCCGACGACTCGTCGCGGAGGTCGCTGATGCCCTCGATCTTCTTGTCGCGGACGAGCTCCGCAATGTCCTTCACCAGGTTCGCGCGGTTGACCTGGTATGGCAGCTCCGTGACAACGATCTGCGACTTGTTCGAGGTCTCCTTTTCCTCGATGACCGCGCGCGCGCGCATGACGATCTTGCCGCGCCCGGTTTCCTGGTAGTCCTTGATCCCGTCGCGACCGTAGATGTACGCGCCCGTCGGGAAATCCGGGCCCTTCACCATCTTGCGGATGTCGCCTAACGTGAGATCCGGGTTGTCGATCAGCGCGATGGTGGCGGTGATCACTTCCTTCAGGTTGTGCGGCGGAATGTTCGTTGCCATGCCGACCGCGATGCCTGACGAGCCGTTGACCAGCAGGTTTGGGAGCCCGGCCGGAAGGACCTTGGGCTCCGTCAGGTGGTCATCGAAATTCGGCGCGAAGTCGACCGTGTTCTTGTCGATGTCCGAGAGCAACTCGGTCGCGATCCGCATGAGCCGCGCTTCGGTGTACCGATACGCGGCCGCAGGGTCGCCATCCATCGAGCCGAAATTCCCTTGCCCGTCCACCAGCGGATAGCGCAGCGAAAAGTCCTGCACCATGCGCACGAGCGCGTCGTACACCGCGCCGTCGCCGTGCGGGTGGAATCGGCCGAGCACGTCCCCCACGACCGTCGCGGACTTCTTGAACGGCCTGTTGGGCAGGAGCCCGAGGTCGTTCATCGCGTACAGGATGCGACGATGGACGGGCTTGAGTCCGTCGCGCACATCGGGCAGCGCGCGCGAAACAATGACGCTCATCGAGTAATTGATGAACGACTCTTTGATCTCCTCGTCGATGAGACGCGGGAGGATGCGTTCGCGATTACTTGGGCCGGTCATGAAGGTCCTGCGGGAGGGAAATGCGGAGGGATTTTTAGTAGCTGAAGTATACCCGAAGGAGAAACGAATCGCAACGTGCGCAGCCGTCTGTAAACCCGTTTGCTGCAACGCATTACAGAGGCTTCGACCAGCCTGTCTCTCGCGCGCGCATCACCTCTGTTCTGTGAGACGACGCACACCGTAATAAGCAAAGGGAGCTCAACCGTAGAGCTCCCTTTGAAGCACCCGCTCGAGGTCCCGACGCCGCTGCTAGCGGCCGTACTTCTTCATGATCGCCTTGAGCCGATCGACAGGCAGCGCGTACACGCGAAGGTCGTTGGCGCCCGTCATCGTCTCCGCCGCAAGCATCGCGTTGACGATCGCTTCTTCCGTGGCCTGCGACGTCGCGCTGAAAAGGGGAGTCATGCGCGGGTTCGGAAGCATCCGGACCGACGTGGTATCTGCGGCGCCAGCCGCCCCCGGATTGGCCGTGGAAAACGCGATGAAGATGTCCCCGGAGCCATTGCCGCCAAAGCCTCCGGACCGTCCGACGCCAAGCGCCACACGAGTCGCAATCCGCTTCAACTGGTGCGGAAGCAGCGGCGCATCGGTCGCGACCACGACGATGATCGATCCCAGATCCTCATCGTCTCGCGTCGTTCCCGACGGAGCGTCGCACTGCCGGCGCTGACCTGGGCCCGGCGGATTCGGTTGCGGGTCGTGATTCGCAATACAGGCCTGAAGATCAGTGATCTCCTCGCCCACCGGCACGCCAGCAATGCGCAGGTCACGACGCGCTCCGAAGTTGCACTGCACGAGCACACCGACCGTGTACCCGCCCTGCTCCGGCGGCAGCTTGCGCGACGCAGTACCAATCCCGCCCTTGAAGCCAAGACATACCATACCGGTGCCGCCGCCAACGGCACCTTCCAAAACCGGTCCGCCCTTGGCTCCATCGAGCGCGGAGATCACGTGCTCGGGCTTCACGTGAAAGCCGTTGATGTCGCTGAGACCACCGTCGTAGGTCTCGGCGACGATTGGCAGTCCCCACGGTTGCATGCCCGGTTTGCCGACCTGCCACTGCAGAATCGCGTCACGCACCACGCCGACGCTGTGCGTGTTCGTGATTGCAATCGGCCCCTCGAGAATGCCCGACTCCTGAAGCCACGTTGTCCCGGTCATCTCGCCGTTCCCGTTCAACGTGAACCACGCGCCAAACACCGGATCGGGGTTCGCCTTGCCGCGGGGATGAATGACCGTGACACCCGTTCTGACGGGCCCCTTCCCTACGACAAGCTTCCCGCTTCCGGAGATCAGCGTGGTGTGACCGACCTCCACGCCTGTCACGTCGGTAATTGCGTCGAGCGGACCTGCGGTCCCCCCGATGGGCAGGGCGAGATCACGAGCGCGCGGTTTCGTCGCGGCCGCCGTTTGTGCGTGTGCAACGGGCGCGGTGACGGCGAGTGCGACGACCATGCCAAGTCCGAAACGCCACTGTCGTTTCATAGCCGGGGAGCCTCTGACGATGCCGATGTCGAGCCAGGCACTGCGTTAGGCAATAGTCTGCCTAACGCAGTGCCGCTGATGGTTACGCTACGGCCTTGATCGCCGCGCCGATCGTGCCAATGAGCTCGTCGATCTGTGACTTGTCGATGATCAGCGGCGGCGAGAGCGCGATGATGTCGCCGGTAACGCGGGCGAGGACACCGCGGTTGAAGCAGTCGACGAAGACCTCGAAGCCTCGCGCTCCAGGCGCACCCGCCCGGGGCTCGAGCTCGATCCCGCCGACGAGTCCGAGGTTACGGATGTCGACGACGTGGGGAAGCCCACGCAGCGAGTGAAGAGCATCCTCCCAGTACGGAGCGAGGCTCGCGGCTCGCTCGAACAGCCCCTCGGTCTCATAGACATCGAGCGTCGCGAGACCGGCAGCCGCGGCAAGCGGGTGACCCGAGTACGTATAGCCGTGGAAGAGCTCAATGCCCGCCGGCGCCGAATTGACGACGGTGTCATACACGCCGTGCCGGACGAACACGGCACCCATCGGGACCGCCGCATTCGTTAGGCCCTTGGCCACCGTCATGAGATCTGGAATAACATCGAAATAATCAGCGGCGAACGGGGCCCCGAGCCTGCCAAATCCCGTGATGACTTCGTCGAAGATCAGCAGGATTCCATGCTTGTCGCAAAGCTCACGAAGCCGTTTGAGGTAGCCCTTCGGCGGGACGAGCACGCCGGTCGATCCCGCCATGGGCTCCACGATCACGGCGGCGATAGTCTCCGCACCGCGCTCGCGAATGATCCGCTCGAGGTCTTCGGCGAGCTCCGAACCGTGTGCCGGCTGCCCACGGGTGAATGCGTTACGCGCGATGTCATGCGTATGCGGCAGGTGATCGACCTGCGGGAGGAGCTGCGCCATGTACGCCCGGCGATTCGGCTCGATCCCGCCGACGGAGATCCCGCCGAATCCGACGCCGTGATATCCGCGCAATCGGCCGACGAACCGAGCGCGCTGCGTCTCTCCCTTCGACTGGAAGTACGCCATCGCGATCTTGAGAGCCGAGTCGACGGCCTCCGAGCCGGAGTTCACGAAGAAGACGTGATCGAGATCGCCCGGGAGCAGCTCCGCGACCCGCTCCGCGAGCATGAAGCTGTACGGGTGCCCCATCTGGAAGCCCGGCGCGAAGTCGAGCGTCGCGGCAGCTTCCTGCACTGCTCGCACGATCGGCTCGCGACAATGCCCGGCATTCACGCACCAGAGGCCGGCCGTGCCGTCGAGCACCCGTCGACCATCCACCGTCGTGTAGTACATGCCGCTGGCCGACGCGAGCAGTCGTGGCGCGCGCTTGAACGCCCGGTTGGCCGTGAACGGCATCCAGAGCTCCTCGAGTGAGAGCTCCGAGCCGAGTACGTTGGCGATCGTGGCAGTTTCAGTCATGGTCAATCATCCTCGTCGTAACAGCTGTTCACTGTTCTCGGTTCCCCGTTCCCTCTATTCCCTAATTCCTGATTCCCGACTATTCAGGGCCGTCCCCTGCCCCGAGCACCTGATTCCCCTCAGCCTCCTCGCGCTCCTCGGCCAACTCTGACTCCCGCTCAGCGGCAGCGATCGCATCGCGCTCCGCCTTGTATCGCTCATACCAGGCGCGCGTGATCTCACCTGCCAGCTCGCGGTTTCCGAGACCGAACGACAGGGCCAGCGCCAGCGCGACCGCCCCGAAGAGAATAGCGAACGCGGTGACTACGATCTCGGTCGCGATCCCCAGCTGTTGAAGCGCCATGAAGATCGCGAGAACGATCACCCCCCACCGCCCAACCCGCGCGAGCGTTGGCCCACCCTGAATCGCGCCGGCGGACGCCAGAATCAACCCGCCGACGAATCGGCCAAGCACAATCCCGACGATGAGCAGAACGATCGCGGCCACTATGCTCGGGATGGCTTTCACCAGCTCCGAGAATACGTCGGCGAGCGTCTCCATGCCGAGCGCGTTCGCCGCAATCATGATCACCACGAACATCACGAACCAGAACACGAGGTTCGCGAGTACGCGTGACGGATTGAAGTGCGATCCGGATCGCTCGACGGCCTGCATAACGCCGCCGCGTTCGAGCAGATAGTTGAGTCGCATGCGACGCAGCACTCGCTCGGTGCCGCGCTCGATGAGCTTCGCCAGCAGATAGCCGGCGAACAGGATGATGAGCGCTCCGAAGAGCGCAGGAACGAATTCGGCGAACTGCGCGAAGCTGCTTTGCAGTCGCTCCAGAAATGTCATGCGTGGGCTCCGGGCCGATTGCGCGTCACGTACGCGAACGCAAACGAACGTAAGGGTTCGCGACTGCTCAATTCCGTGTTCCTCGTTTCACATCGAAGATGGCGCTTCGATGGCATTTCGGGCAGATGAGCCATTCACGCCGCCGGGCATACCCGAGCCCGAACGAACCGCCGCCGATGCTTCGGGTGGATAGTCCGACACCGCAGCGGGGACACTCGGGGGCATGCCCCGCCGCGACCGCGCTCCGGATGTCGCGCTGTTCCTCGTGCGTGAATTGGGCGGAATCAGCGGTCACGCGTCCGCTACCGTAACGACGACTTTCCCGAATTGCTCGCCGGACTTGAGCCTCGCAAACGCATCGGCCCCGCGCTCGAGCGGGAACTCGGAGTCGATCGGCGGGAACAGCCGCCCCGCCCTCAGCTCCTTCACGACGGCGGCGAACTCCGAGTCGCTGCCCATCGTCGAGCCCATGATCGTCCACTGGTTCCAGAACAGGCGGCGAATGTCCGTCTGCACCATCGGTCCGGACGTCCCACCACACGTCACCAGTCGCCCGCGTTTCCCAAGTGATCCGAGCGACGAGCCCCAAGTCGCCTCACCGACGCAGTCGATCACGGCATCGACGCCACGCTTCCCCGTCCGCGTACGAATTTCTTTCGCTACATCCTGGCTTCGATGGTTGAGTACCTCGTCAGCGCCTAACACGCGTGCGCGCTCGAGCTTTGCATCGCTCCCCGACGTCACCCATACCCGAGCCCCAAGGAACTTCGCGATCTGGAGCGACGCGAGCGCGACACCTCCACCAATGCCGTGAATCAGGACCTGGTCGTTCGCGCGAACGTTCGCCCGCGTGACCACCATGCGCCATGCGGTGAGCGTGACAAGCGGAAACGCAGCAGCGGTCGAGAAAGAAATGCTCTCGGGAATCGGCAGGACGTTCGCTGCTGGCACCACCACATACTCCGCGAGCGTACCGGGCCGGTGCTCTCCGAGAATCGCGTATTTGAGGCACAGCGGATTGTCTCCCGTGAGACAATACTCGCACGTCCGATCGCTCACCCCGGGGTTCACGATGACGCGGTCCCCTACCCGCACCGACGTCACTCCCACCCCAACCGCATCCACGATCCCCGCGCAATCCGAGCCCAGAATCCACCCGGGCGTGATGCGCACCCCGGGCACGCCCTTCACGACCCAGAGATCGAGATGGTTGAGCGCAGCCGCGCAGACGCGCACGCGAACGTCGTCGGGAGCCGCGAGGTCGGGCACGGGCGCGTCAGTGCGAAAACACAGCTGATCGAGCTCGCCGTGAGCGTCGATCGTCAACGCTCGCACAAGCTTCCTCGACAGTTATATTCCGCCAAAACTCGCCCCTCGCGATGGCACCCCCACGTCGCGCTTCGTCGCGGCACGTTGCTCCCGCGCGCACGCGCGTTCCGGGCAGCCCCACCAAATACCGGTCACTGGATTCGCGGAATGATTTCGATCAAGGTGCCCCCTCTCGGAGAATCGATCGTCGAGGCGACGGTCGCTCGATGGCTCAAAAAGGAGGGGGATGCGGTCGCGGCAGGCGACACACTGGTCGAGTTGGAGACGGATAAAGTTACCGTCGAGGTGCCTGCGCTCAAAGCGGGTGTGTTGGCTCGCCAGGCGAAGCACGACGGTGACGTCGTTGCTGTGGACGATGTGCTCGGTGAGATCGACGAGTCGGCCAGCGGCGCGCCGCCCGCGCCTTCGCGCTCGGCCGCAACCGCGGAAGCAGCATCGCCACAGGGTGCTGCGTCGGCTGCTGCAGCGACTCCGCCAGTTGTAGCGTCCGAGGTGCGGGCGTCGCCCGCCGCCAAACGAGTTGCGGCAGAAGCTGGTGTCGACCTCGGTGCCATCACCGGCACCGGTCGAGGCGGCGTCGTCAGCAAACCTGACGTAATTGAGCAGGCTGGCGCGGCTCCGAGCGGGCGAGCGCGTGGCGATGGCGCCGCTGCCCCGCCCGCTCGCCGGACCGAGGAGGCAGCGCCTCGCGCCGCGGCACCGCCATCCAAGCCCGCCACGCCGGCCGGGACGCGCGAGACACGTGAGAAGATGTCGACGAGGCGAAAGCGCATCGCGGAACATCTCCTCGAGGCGCAACACGCAACGGCTCATCTCACGACGTTCAACGAGATCGACATGTCGGCCGTGAGCGCGCTTCGCGAGCGCATCAAGGAGCGCGTGGAAAAAGAGCGCGGCGTGAAATTGAGCTTCATGCCGTTCTTCGTGAAGGCCGCGTGCCTCGCGCTCGAAGCGTATCCCGTCGTCAATGCGCAGATCGACGGCGATTCCATCGTGTACAAGCACTACGTGAACATGGGGATCGCCGTCGCATCCGATGCGGGCCTCGTGGTTCCGAACATCAAGGACGCCGATCGAAAGGGAATGATCGAAGTCTCGAGCGACATAACGGCCCTGGCGAAGCGCGCGCGCGACGGCAAGCTCACGATGGATGAGCTCACGGGCGGAACGTTCACGATCACGAACGGCGGCGTTTTCGGATCACTCGTGTCGACGCCGATCATCAACTACCCGCAGGTCGGCATCCTCGGACTGCACAAGATTCAGGATCGCCCGATCGCTTTGAATGGGAAGGTCGAGATTCGGCCGATGATGTATGTCGCCCTTTCGTACGACCACCGAATCATCGATGGCCAACAGGCGGTGCTGTTCCTCGTGCGAGTCAAGGAATTGATGGAAGATCCAGCTACCATGTTGATCAACTAGCGGACAGTTGACGAACGTTCAGGGCCCGAGCTCGCGCGAGCTCGGGCCCTTTTTTTCGATATTGCCACGGTTCTGTGTGCGGGCGTTCCGGACTCTGTCAGTTTCCTGTAAATGGCAAACCCTTTTGCCCTTCACTGCATCAAATTGGACAGAGATCGAGAGACAGGCGCGCGTTGCTGCTGCGACTGTCCGGGCGGCCTCGGCCGAGACGTCCTGCCGAGCCGACACTTTTGAGTGGGATGCGCGTAGTGAGCGGTGACAGGAGTACTGAGATGGGCAAGTCTTCGACTTCATTCGCATTCACGCCGATACCCCCCGCGCGGGGCTTCCGGCCGCCGATCATGTCGGCACTCGCGGGAGTTTGGCGTGGTCACCTCATGGCTGCTGACGAGGATGTCAGCATTCCTTTCACCTTGATCCGTGACGCCTCCGTCGACGCGTCGGTGGTTGGACGATTCCTGTTCTTCATGACGAAGGACGTACCACCGACCGGCGTGAAGCTGCTCGAGGCAAGCCAGAGCACGTTCGTCGCGATGATCGGCCCATACTTCGACCCCCGAGAGAACGGTGAGGTGGTCACGGTGTTCGAAGGCCGTCGCGTCGAGGGAAAGATCTCGGGCAAGTTCAACACGCGACTCGTTCGAGGGTATCGCCCAGTTCGCGCTGGAAAGTTCGTCGCGATCCGCGAGGACTCGAAGCCGCACGATTAACGACACGACGGACGAGGGGGAGGAGCGGGTACGGTCGCCTTGGGTTGCCGTACCCGCTACTTTTTTTTTACTCCCTCTGGCTCTGCTGAACAAATGGCAAACGCGAGTGAAATGGCCGACGTCGTCCTGATCGGCGGCGGCCCTGGTGGATATGTCGCGGCGATCCGCGCCGCGCAGCTCGGACTGAAAACCGTCTGCGTCGAGATGGACAAGACGCTCGGCGGGACCTGCGTCAACGTCGGTTGCATCCCGTCGAAGGCGCTCCTGCAGTCATCCGAGCACTTCGAATTCGCGCGGATCCACGCGCGAGAGCACGGCATCAACATCGAAGGCGTGACCGTCGATCTCGCCACGATGATGCGACGCAAGGTCGACGTCGTTGCGCAGAACACCCGCGGCGTCGAGTTCCTCTTCAAGAAGAACAAGGTGACGTGGGCCAAGGGTCGCGGCACGCTGCGCGCGAACAACGTCGTCGAGGTGGCCGGGGCCGACGGTTCGGCCACGACCTACCAAGCCCGAAACGTCATCATCGCCACGGGATCCGTTCCGATCGAGCTGCCGTTTCTCAAGGTCGACGAGACACGGGTGCTATCGAACATCGGCGCGTTGTCTATTGGCGAAGTCCCGAAACACCTCGTCGTGATCGGCGGCGGAGTCATCGGGCTGGAGCTCGGCTCCGTCTGGCGGCGGCTCGGTGCGAAAGTCACGGTTGTGGAGCTCATGCCGACCATTCTGCCGGGGATGGACGGCGACATCGTGAAAGAAGCGGACAAGGTCTTCCGCAAGCAGGGACTCGAGATTCGTGCGGGGACAAAGGTCGTCGGCGCGACGGTCGAGCAGGATCGGGTGCTAGTGCAAACGGAGAGGGACGGCGCCGCGGAGACGCTCGAAGCCGATTACGTTCTGCTTTCGATCGGCCGCCGGCCGTCGCTCACGGGCATCGACGCAGCCGCACTCGGATTGAATGTCGGTAAACGCGGCGAAGTCATCGTCGATCAGGCCATGCGCACCAACCTGCCTGGCGTGTTCGCGATCGGTGACGTTGTCGGTGGAAAGCTGCTCGCACACAAAGCGGAGGAGGAGGGCGTCATCGCCGCGGAAGTCATCGCTGGCAAGCCATCCGAAATGCACTACCGATCGATGCCGTCGATCGTCTACACGTGGCCCGAGATCGCCAGCGTTGGGCTCCCGGAGCACGAGGTCAACGAAAGCGGCCGTGAGTACAAGGTCGGCAAGTTTCCGTTCTCTGCGAACGGCCGCGCGCGCACCATGGGCGAGACCGCGGGCTTCGTGAAGTTCATCGCCGACGCGAAAACCGATGAACTGCTCGGCGCCCATCTCATCGGGCCTAACGTGTCGGAGCTGTGCGCGGAGGTTGTGCTGGCGTTCGAATACCGGGGGTCGTCGGAGGACATCGGGGTAACGGTGCACTCTCACCCCACGCTGTCCGAAGCGGTGAAGGAAGCGGCGCTCGCTGTTCTCGGCCGCGCGATCCACTTCTAGAATCGCCTGTAGGGATGCCGCGGTTTCGCACCGTCCTGTTCGATTGCGATTCGACGTTGTCGGCAATCGAGGGCATCGACGAGCTGGCTGTCCATTGCCGACACGAGGTCGAGCAGCTCACAGACGCCGCAATGCGCGGGCGCATCCCGCTCGAGGAAGTCTATGGGCGCCGCTTGGGCCTCGTGCAGCCGACGCGCGAAGCAGTCGACGCGCTCGGAAGCGAATACGTGGCGCGTCTCGTGCCTGACGCCGCGGAAACCGTCGCCGCATTGCAGGCAGCCGGCGTAGACGTTCGCATCATTTCTGGCGGACTGCTCCCTGCAGTGCTTGCGGTCGCTCGGGTCATGGGTGTGGATGCAAGCTGCGTGGCCGCAGTAGACGTCACCTTCAACGCCGACGGCTCGTACGCTGGCTTTGACGCGTCATCGCCGCTGACAACGTCGGGCGGGAAGCGCAACGCGATCGAGCGGTGGGGCATCATCCGCCCGGCCATGATGGTGGGCGACGGCACGACCGACCTCGAGGCACGACCAGTGGTCGATCTTTTCGTTGCGTTCGCCGGTGTTGTCGAGCGCCCGAACGTCGTCAACGCGGCAGATGCCGTAGTGCGTGCGAATTCTCTCGCGCCGGTGCTTCCTCTCGTGCTCAACCCGGACGAGCTTCTTCATACTCCCCATTACTCGCTGTACGAGCGCGGCGCCGCGATGAACGCGGCAGTCCCGGCTCGCTAACCCGAATCAATCGCTTTCAATGACGGCAAAACCGAGTGCGGGTGTGGCAGCCAGTCCTTCTTCCGCCAACAATGATCGCGGGTTCGGACGCTTCTTCTTGCCGGGACCAACAGAGGTTCGGCCGAGCATCCTCCAGGAAATGCTGCGGCCGATGATCGGCCATCGCGGCAAGGGAATGGAGGATCTCATTGCTCGCATCGAGCCGGACCTTCAGTACGTGTTTCGCACGAAGCGACCGGTGTACATCGCGAGCTCGTCAGCCACGGGGCTCATGGAAGGCGCTATCAGAAACGGGGTGCGCGCGCGGGTCCTGTGCCTCGTCAACGGCGCGTTCAGCGAACGGTTCTTCCAGATCGCTCGCGCGTGCGGCGTCGAGGCCGAAGCACTCACGGTTCCGCTTGGACAGGTACACACACCCGAAATGCTCGAAGCGGGGCTCAAGGGCGGAAAGTTCGACGCGATCACGGTTGTCCATTCCGAAACGTCGACCGGCGCGCTCAACCCCATCGCCGAGCTGACTCGCGTCGCGCACGCCACCGGTGACGTGGCAGTGCTGGTCGACAGTGTGAGTGGTATGGCGGGCGCACCCGTCGAGACCGACGCATGGGAGCTGGATTTCGTGTTGACTGGCTCGCAGAAAGCGTTCGCGATTCCGGCAGGCCTTGCCTTCGCCGCGGCCCGCGACAACGTGATCGAGCGAGCAAAGGCGAAGACAGACCGCGGCATCTACTTCGACCTCATCGAGTACGACAAATCCATTCAGAAGAACCAGACGCCAAACACGCCGGCGCTGTCTCTGTTCTATGCGCTGGCGGCCCAGCTAACGGACATTCGTCGCGAGACCATCGAAGCGAGGTGGCAGCGCCACGCCGCCATGGCGAAACGCACGTGGGATTGGGTGGATGAGGTCAGTGACGCGGGAATTCCGATCTCGGTTCTCGCATCAAAGGGCAATCGATCACCGACGGTAACATGCATCTCGCTCCCGCAAACGCACAGCGGAAGCGCCGTGACGTCGGCGATGAAGGCGCGCGGCTTCGTGATCTCGACAGGCTACGGGTCTCTGAAGGATACCGGCCTTCGGATTGGGCACATGGGCGATCATACGCTCGATGAGCTCAACGAAGCGCTCGACAACTTGCGTGAGGTGCTGGCCGCATGACCGCGCAGTATCGGGTACTGGTCGCTGACCAGATCGCGCTCGATGGTCTCGCGCCGCTTCGTGATGACTCGCGCTTCGACCTCATAATCAAACCCGGTCTCAAGGGCGCCGAGTTGGCTGACGCAATCGCCTCGGCGGACGCGGTGCTCGTCCGCAGCGCCACGCAGATCACTCGCGAGTCCCTTGCGCGCGCCAACGGGTTGAAAGTGATCGGCCGTGCGGGCGTGGGCGTCGATACCATCGACGTGACCGCGGCGACCGAACGAGGGATCGCGGTGCTCACGGCGCCCGCCGGGAATACGATTTCGGCTGCCGAGCTGACGTTGGCGCTGACGTTGGCGCTGGCACGGCGGGTAAGCGCAGCCGACCGATCGATGAAGTCCGGCCAGTGGGACCGCAAGAGCTTCAGCGGTACCGAGCTCTATGGAAAGACGTTAGGTCTCGTCGGCGCGGGTCGCATCGGCGGTGAAGTGGCGAAACGCGCACGCGCCTTCGGCATGCAGGTGGTGGCGTTCGATCCGTTCCTCATCGCGGACCGGGCAGCAGCGTTAGGCATCGAACGCGCCGAGCTGGATGACGTGTTGCGCCGGGCGGATGTGGTCTCGCTGCACGTTCCCCTGACCGACGCAACGACGGGTCTTCTCGGTGATCGCGAGCTCGGGCTGATGAAGCCGACCGCGGTGATCGTGAACGCCGCCCGTGGCGGCGTCGTTCGCGAGGATGCTCTCGTTCGCGCGCTCAAGGACAAGCGGATTGCCGGTGCAGCACTCGACGTCTTCGAGCAAGAACCCTTGCCCGCCGACCACCCGCTTCGTGCGCTCGACAACGTCGTCCTGACTCCGCACCTGGGCGCGTCTACCGCTGAGGCTCAGCAAAACGTCGCCATCGAGATCGCCGAAGCAGTGCGTGCCGCGCTGGTAGAGGGTGATCTCTCACGAGCCGTCAACGCGCCTGGCCTCGGCGGAGAGGAGATGCGCCGACTGAGACCACTGCTCGACCTCGCGGAACGTCTCGGTATTCTCGCGGCAGCGCTCGCCGAACGTGGAATTGCTCGTGTGGAGGTCCGCTACGCCGGATCTGCGACAAATGGCCTGCGCTTGCTCACGGCAACGGCCGTCGCCGGCGCACTCTCGCGGGTAGTGGGTGAAGGCGACGTGAACACCGTGAACGCCCTCCACGTCGCCTCCGCGCACGGAATCCGCGTCGATCAGATTCAACTCGACCGGCGCGATGGATTCTCCGAGCACCTCGAGGTTCGGGCCGAAACAGAGTCGGGAGAGACGCGCGTTGCGGGCGCCCTGTTGGGCGAGGCGCACCCGCGCCTCGTACGGATCGATGACTTCCGCGTCGACATGGCGCCCCAGGGAACGCTCCTCATCCTCCGAAATCAGGACGTCCCCGGAGTGATCGGGCGAGTGGGGTCGCTACTGGGCGATGCCGGCATCAATATCGCCGGCTACCATCAGTCGCGACTCGACGCTGGCGGTGACGCGCTCGCAGTCGTCAAGGTCGACGCCCGCATCGATCCGGCGATTGTCGACGCGTTAAGCGCGCTGCCCGAGGTCCACAGCGTGCGGCAAGTCCGGCTGGATCGGGGCTAGCCGGCACGCGACATCAATGGCCCCGCGGCTGTCGTCGGCGGCAACGTATCGCCCCGCAGTCGACGGCGATCGCGATGTGATGCGCGCGTTCGTCGCGCAGGATCTCGCCACAACGCCGTACGGCGTTGTGGTCGAATACTTTCTCCACCTCGCGAGCGACGGCGCGGCCAACGAATCCCGCGCGATCGTGGCCGAGCGCGCCGGGACCGTCGTTGGGTTCGTCCTGTTTGGCGAGGTTGCCGGCACGATCGGCACCGGCCGCGTGCACTTTGTCAGTGTGACTTCGAGCGCGCGGCTGGACGGCGTCGGTACAGGTCTCTGCGAGGCCGCCGTTGCCGATCTCCGCTCGAATGACGGGCGTCTCGTCGTCGCTGAAGTTCCGGACGAGCCATCGTTCTTGCCGGGGCGGACACTGCTCGATCGGTGCGGCTTCGTCGAGATCGGACGGGTGGCCGACTACTTCCGGGACAACACCGATCTCGTTGTACTTGCCCGGACTATCCCCGGCGACACGCCCACAGCAGGCGTTGATCGGGCGTGAGCAGGTTGAGAATTGCCGCCTGCAACCTTCGCTCGGCGGTTGCGACTCGACGCTGCGGCTCGATCGCCTGCGCGAGAATCGCGGTAACGTCCGCGCGCGACTTGCCCGCTTCCCTCGCCTGCCTCGCCTCTTCGACGATCGATCGAATGAGCTCGAGATCCGGCTTGACGGCAGCATAAAACCGGTCCTCGAGATCTCGAATTGCCGTCACTTGATCGTCCGTCAGGTGGAGGGATCCTCGCCGACAGTCACGTAGCCGATGTGCGGCGACCCACGCTTGCTGCTCCGGCGTATACACTGCCCATATGTCGGCCTGCAGTTTCCTGAATGCCGCGTCCAGCCTCGCTACGATCGGAGCTGCCGTGGCAAGAATCGCCCGCACATCAGCGCGCGACTTGCCTGCGCGGATCGCTGCCCTGGCTTCCTTCTCGATTGCCTGCAGCGCAGCGACGTCGGCTGCGGTTGCCGTCATGAAGGCGTCGTGGAGCGCGACGATGGCCGCCTTTTGTTCGGCAGTGAGCCTCAGGGCATCGGGCAGGAGCGAGCCACCAATTCCCGCGGCGTCGATCGACGCCGCGGGACTCACGGCATAGTCCGGGACCAAATCGACAACATCATCGGCGGTGGCCGCGGGCGAGACAGGCGTCGTCGATCGGTCGCACGCCCCGAGAACTGCAATCGTTCCAAGCAGTAACACGAAACGAGCTCGCATAACGACTCTCCCTTCGGATGGCGTTGTCGTGCGAAGTACGATGGGCCGAGTACCAAACCCGATCAAGCGATGCTGGTCCGGCTGCTGTCACACGAGGGTCGCCGAGTCAGACGCCGAGGACGCCGTCGTCGTTAAGAAGACAAAAAGGCCGGTCCGATATCGGACCGGCCTTTTGTGCTGCGGAGCGCCTTCGGTATCAGCGGAGCCGCATGCTGTTGCCGATGGCGGCGCCGAGGGCGACCAGGCCGGCGGCAGCCGCGAGAGCAACGACCGGCGAAACGTGAATCGATTTCTTCCACCACGGCAGCGCGATCTGCGGGGCGTCCGCAGGTAGCGCGGCCATGATCTGCGCCTTCACGTGCGCCGGCGTCATCAGATGACGGCGACGCTCGGACTCCTCTTCGATCCGCCGCCACAGGTCGACCTGGCGGGCTGATTCGGTACTGAGTGCGACCGGTTCCGGCGACTCGCCGTCGAGCCAGCGGTTGATCATCTCGGACGTCGCCGTTCCGCCGAGCGGAACTTCCCTATCGCTGAGCGGCTGCGCGTGCTCCGAGGCTCGGCGAGGGCGCTCGCGCCCAGCGTCGCCGCTGCCGTCGCGTGCGTTCAGGTTGTCAAGCATTATGCGTATTTCTCCTCTAGAAGAGCCTGGAGCGCCTCACGAGCGCGGTGAACGCGCATCTTCAGGGCCCCAACGGTGGTACCCAACAAATCGGCCATCTCCTCGTACGACCGCCCTTCGACGTGCTTCATCACGAACGCCTCTCGCAATGACGGTGCGAGAGTCATTAGCGCCTTGTCGAGATCCGAGCGAAGCTCGGTCCGGTCCAACTCCTCATCGGGAGTCGAGTATCCGGAAGGCTGGTCGTCTTCATCGTAGCTCAGGTGCGTGCGCCGAATGTTCTTCAGCCAGTCCTTGCACCCGTTCGCTACGATCCGGAATACCCAGGCGTCGAAGCGTCCGCGCACCTCAGCGAGGTGTTGGTACGCCTTGATGAAAGACATCTGGAGGATGTCTTCGGCAACATCCGGGCTGCCGGTCATGCCCAACGCGTGGCGATACAGTGGGTCGCTGTATCGGTTGATCAGAACCGAAAAGGCATCCCGGTTGCCCGCGAGGACGCGCGAGATGATGTCCTGATCTACTTCCGGTTGGTCGGTCGGAGAGGCCGGCACCGTCGTCTTCACGGTGCTAGAGTAACCCGATTCTCGCGCCGTCGATAGTGCGGGTGAGGCGCGCCTCGCCGCCGGCCTGGCAGTTGTGTTGTTGGTCACATGGATCTGACGAACCAGTGAAGGCGGCGTAACAAGAGATCAACACGGCGACATTTTTTTGGCGGCAGCTGTTACCGCAGACGGGCGTAATAGAGCAGCTCTCGCACCTCGTCGCCCTTGTAGCGACGCCCTTCGCGATCACTGTCGGCTCGGTAGCGCTTGTACCGTTGCGTGAACCGCTTCACGCGACCGTCAACTGCGGCGTCGGCGAGAATTGATCGCAGGGACTTGTCCCCGATCACGCCTTCGGTGTTGTAGCTGACCAGAACGTGGCAAGCGCCCGTCGCTGCGAGCAGACCGCGGAGCGCGTCTGGTGCGTCCCGTCGTGAGCACCAGGCACTCTTCTGTTCCTCGTCGGCAATAAGGCCGGTCTTTCCGCGCAGCTTGACGTCGTCGTCGAACCACCCGCGCGCGATGAGCTCCGGTACGTGATAGTAGCCGGCGTACTGTCGCGTGTTGTAAGGAGGATCGACGTACAGCATGTCGATCGGGCCGAGTGTCTCCGCGACCTGCGCGGCGTCTGCCTGATGGGCCACGCACCGGGCTACGGTGCCGATTGGACGCTCGGCAACGACGGCGAGCGGCCGGAGCGCGTTCGGCTGCCATTGCTTGATGTACGCGGCGTAGACCCCAGCGGTGTTCGCGACACGATCCGCCCCTTCGAGAACGGCAGCAAGCAGGATGTAGAACGTGTCGTCGGCAAGCAGTCCGCGCCGACGCCAGTCATGGAGCGTCATGCGCGCTGCGTCTATTCGGCGCGCATTCTCGTCCGTGAAATACATTCTCCCGCCCGCCGGACCGAAGTTCTTTGCGAAAAACCCGTCGTTCGGCGCCACGCCGGCGGCGAGATGCTCGGCCACTGCGGTCAACCGCGTGGCCGAAGCATCTGTGGGTTCCAAAGGAATGGCTCGTCCCGCCCCGATGATCGATCGATGCGGTGCCGCCAAGCCGCGCTCGGTGAATACGCCGCGAATCCCGGCGTCTGCCTTCGCCAACTCGTCGAAGGAATCGACGCTCGATGCAACGACGTATGCCCGTTGCATGACGTACGAGTACGTCATCAGGTCGCTCGAGTGAACGACCCAGCCAGCGGATTTGAGTGCTCGCCCGACGGCTGCCGTCCCCGCGAACGCATCGTGGACAACGCCGGGAGCGATGCCGAGTCTCGCGATCGCGGACCGGAGGAACGGTAGCAGTTTCGTCTTGTTGCCGATGTAGCGCATTGGAGCGACGCGTGCTCCGAATCCCGGGTTATGCGATTTGAAGGGTCTTCGCTGGACGGTGTCGGACAATGATTGTAACGTGCACGATCACTTGTTGCGGCAGGCGCGTGTGGGCGACGTCATCGGATCGGCGCTACAGGAATTCGTCGCCATGTTCAGGGACGCGGTATCGCATGCGCCTTGGGCCGCGATCGCTATCCTTGTCCTCCTCGTCGTCGTCGCCGTCGTCCTGCGAAACAGGATTTCGTCGTGGGTTTGGGTACCGGCGCTTGCGCTGGGTGTGTGGTACACGATCTGGCGACTGCGTCTCCGGTAGCGGTTTGGGGAACGACCTACCGGGACGGCACCGCGCCTCGGCTTGCTATGGCGGCGACGTTAGGCGCTCGAATGCTTCCCATCCGTACTCTCGCACCAGCGCGCCATGCTCATCGAGCTTGGGCGGAGCGAGCCGTACCGTACCCGGCGCGTTAGGCGCCACGCCGGTGAGTGGCGAGGCGTCAACCTCGGCGAGCGCCTCGGGAACAGTCCGCACGGTACCCGCCGGCACGCCCGCCCGAGCCAGGGCGGTGAGCCAATGCGATGCCGGACGAGAGGCAACGCGCTCCGCCATCGCCGTGACGATGGTCGCGCGGTTGGCGATCCGGCCGGCGTTGGTGTCCAGTCGCTCATCGGCGGCCAAGGCGTCCAGACCGAGTGCTCGGGCGCAGCTTTTCCATTGGCTGTCGCTGCCAACGGCAATCACGATCGGTCGATCGGCCGCGCCGAACAATTCGTACGGAACCAGGTTCGCGTGCGCGTTTCCCCATCGCGTCGCGTTCTGGCCCGACACCAGCGCATTCTGTGCGACGTTTACCAACGCGGCGACGGCACTCCCGGCCAACGACACGAAAGTGCGCCGCTCATCCACCGTGCGCCCGCGCCCTCGGCTCGCAAGGCCCGCGAGAATCGAGATGGTGGCATCCTTGCCAGCCATCACGTCCGCTAAGGCCACCCCGACTTTCATGGGGGTGCCGTTGGGCTCACCCGTGATCGACATCCAGCCACTTTCGGCCTGGACGACGAAGTCATATCCCGGGCGTGAGCTCTTGGGGCCGAAGCCAGTGATCGTGCACCACAACAGCTCGGGCCGATCCGCCAGCAAGGCCGAGACGTTCAAGCCGCGGCGTTCGAGCGTTCCCGGACGGAAGTTGTCGACAACCAGGTCGGCGGTTCGGATGAGGGACTCGAGTAAGCGTATGTCCCCGGGCGCATCGAGGTCCAGAGCAATGCTGAGCTTGTTTCGGTTGACGCTGAGGTAGTAGGCGCTTTCGCCCTCGGAGTTGAACGGCGGCCCCCAGCCACGCGTCTCGTCCCCCGTTTCTGGCCGTTCGATTTTGATGACGTCGGCGCCAAGGTCGCCGAGTGTCATGGCAGCGAGCGGTCCAGCCAGCACTCTTGAGAGATCGACCAATCTAAATCCAGCTAGCGGTAAAGTCGCCATTATGGCGTTATAATGGTTTGTTAGAAAACGATAAATACATACGATTGCATTGTGTTGCAGCGAGTTCTCTACAGCCGAGTCACTTGCATAGCTCGCGAAAAATCATATACTTACCGCCGTCCGACGGTTAGAATTCGCTGTCCGCCGCAAACGGTATCACTTGGCCGGTTTCTCCTCAATCACCACGACGGCCGCTCCCCGAGGGAGCGCGGCCCCTCCCCTATGTCGGAAAAAGCGCCCCTTCCCGAGTCGAAGCCAGCCACGGCTGAAGCCACCGCTCCAGCCACTACTCCTCCGCGCCGAAGCCCCGGACACCGCGGGCAGGACGTCCGAGACACCGTCGCCGAAATGGCTGCGCGCGCGCACGAGATCAGCCTCGAAGCCGGCAGCAAGATGGCGGCGGCAATGAAAGACGTCATCAACGCCGCGGCCGGTCTCACCGGATTCGCGGTGGAAAGCGCGCGAGACCTCGTCCAGTACATGGTCCGGCGTGGCCAGATGACGCAGGACGAAGCCGACAAACTCATTCGCGAAGCCGAGGAGGCGCATGGGAAGCGCAACCCGGGCGCTGCGGTGCACAAGCCCGCAACGCCGCCGGCGGAGCGCGCCGCGAGTCGGCCGACGGTCAAAGCCGTCGACAAGCCGCCGACGATCGCTCCCGTAAAGCCAGCGCCTCCACCTCCAGCAGCGCCTAAGGCTGCGACGGCTCCCCCCCCCGCCAAGCCGGCGCCCACCAAGGCCGCCGCCAGCCCGAAGAAAACCGCCCACGCTGCGGCGAAGAAAGTCGCCCCGGCGAAGGGCGCGGTGAAGCGTCCGGCAGTCGCCAAGGCGAGCGCGAAGCCGACCAAGAAGCGGTAGGAGTAGTCGTCGCGCTGCGCGACGCGAAGCGCCGTGGGACCCAGTTCTACGAACGGGTCCTACGGCGCTTCAACCTCTCCAGCACATGCGCGCAGTTGATCAGCGCAATGTGCGTGAACGCCTGCGGGTGGTTACCCAGAAATTCCCCTGTCGCCGGGTTCAGCTCCTCGCTGTAGAGACCCACGTGATTGGCGTGCTTGAGCATCCGCTGGAAAATTCGCTCACCGCGCTCGACCTCGCCGCATAACGCGAGCGCTTCCGCAAGCCAGAACGTGCAAATCGAGAATACGCCCTCCTCGCCTGGCAACCCGTCGTCGTTCCGGTACCGATACACCAGCTCCTTGTCCTCGCTGGTCAGCTCACGCAGCGTGGCCATCACCGTACCGCGGACGCGAGGGTGATCGGCCGGTAGGAAGTGCACCATCGGGATGACGAGGTTGGACGCGTCAAGCGCTTCGGTACCGTAGTACTGAACGAAGCTTTGCTTGTGCTCGCTCCAACCCTTCTCCATCACCTCCGCGTGAATCGCCGCGCGCTCCGCGTTCCAACGCGTTAGGTCCGCCGGCAGGCTAAAGCGGCGCGCGAGGCGTATCCCTCGGTCGAGTGCAACCCAGCACATGACTTTACTGAACACGTAGTGCTGGAGGCCCGCGCGAACTTCCCAGATCCCGCTGTCGGGCCGTCGCCAGTTGTCCGCCACCCAGTCCACGAGGCGCTGAAGGGTTAGCCACGTCCCTTCCGTCACTTCGTGGCGTCGGCTCCAGAGGTAAGCCGTCTCCAGAACCTCACCGTAGACGTCCAACTGCAATTGATCGTAGGCACCGTTCCCAACACGCACCGGCCGTGAGCCTCGGTAGCCTTCGAGGTGATCGAGCGTTCGCTCACCAAGATCACGCGCGCCATCGATGCCGTACATGATCTGCAGGTGTGTGTCATCGGTCTTCCGACACACGCGCTTCAGGAAGCGCATGAAGCGATCCGCCTCCTCAAAGTGGCCGAGAATGTTGAGGGAGTAGAGCACGAACGCCGAATCGCGCAGCCAGGAAAAGCGGTAATCCCAGTTCCGGATGCCGCCGATCTGCTCCGGAAGCGACGTGGTCGGCGCTGCGACGATGGCGCCCGTCGGCTGAAAGCACATCAGCTTGAGCGCGAGCGCCGATCGCTCGATCACTTCGCGATACATCCCCGTGTATTGAATCTTCGCCGTCCACGTGTCCCAAAACGCGGTGGTTTCCTTGAGTTTCATCTCCGACTGATAGTGGTCGATCGGACGTACTTCGTCGTCGTCATAACGCGCGACGAACCATGCCTGCTCGCCCTCGCGAAGCTTGATCGCCGCAACGGCAACACCACCATCGAATCGCCACCAGATGTCTCGCGGTCCCGCGAGCGTCAGCACATCGTCCTGTGCGTCGGTCGCCAGCACACCATTCCATCGGGGCTGCAATCGAATCATCGGCTCGCCGTAGTCGAAGCGCGGCCCGAATCGCACGACGACCTCGGCTTCGCCGCGATTGCAGCGCACCCGCCGGTGGATTTCCGGAAAGTCACCGCGGTGACCCGACGCGGTCACCGGCATGAAGTCCGTGAGCTCGACCACACCGCCGGCATCGAGACTGAAGGTGGTGATCAGCACGTTCGTCGACGGCGAATAGCGCTGTTCCGACGTGTGCGCCACGGTCGGAGCGATGACGAAACTTCCGCCGCGCGTGGCGTCGAGAATAGCGGCGAACACCGACGCGGAATCAAAGTGGGGGAAACAGCACCAGTCGATGGAGCCGTTCAGTCCAACGAGTGCCGCGGTGTGCAGATCTCCAATCAGCGCGTACGAGGAGATCGGGCGATAGTCGCGATGCTCGGTTAGTCGCCACGGCTGTGGCGTCTCATGCCATACACGCGCCGTCATTGTTCCACCGTCGCGCGCGCAACGCGCTCGAGAAGCGACCGCAGCCGGTCGGTATCGCGGAACGTGAATTCTGCCGCCGTGTCGACTCGGTCACCGATGTAGATGGTTACCGCCGCGGGGTGGTGCTCGCGGAGAAATCGAAACGCGTCCTCGTCCGTGATATCGTCGCCGGCGAACAGAACGGACGCGGTGTGGCTGAAACCACCAAGCTCGCCAACGAGTCTCGAAATGGCCGTTCCTTTGTTGACGGCGACGGGTGGTCGAATTTCGAGCACTTTCTTTCCCTCGGTTACGATGAGTCCGTGCTGTACCGCGACGTCCTCGACCATGGCGCGCAGCCGCGGAACGGCGCGCTCGTCCGCCGCCCTGTAATGCACGCTGAGCGTCCAGGTCTTATTCTCGAGCAGGGCGCCGCGGATCGCCGCGACGAGGGGCTCGAGTGTTTGCGCCGTTCGTGCCATCGCCTCTGCATAACGCGAAACCGCTGCGTCGACGGTGGCGCCGCCGTTGGGGTCGATCATCTCCGCGCCGTGATTGCCGACGCTCCAGACGTGCTCGACACCGACCACTCGCCTCGCATCGTCTGCCGCTCTGCCCGAAATGAGGATGACGACGACTCCTGGCCTCGTCACCAGCGCCGCGATGATGCGACGCGTCGCGTCCGGAACTCGAGCGAGCGCCGGATGCGCTACGATCGGCGCGAGCGTTCCGTCCACGTCGAACGACAGCACCAACGGGCGGCCCGTGAGTCGCGCTGCAATCACCCTGTCCAATTCACTCTCGGGAGACCCGTCGGCGACGGGTGCCCCCGTCATTGGCGCAGTTCTCCCCACGGCGTCGCGTCGGGTGGCCGAGCGACTTCTCCATCGCTGCCGTTGGCGGACGGCTCGGTGACAATGTCGCGCTGTCGCTCCCGATCGGGCGGCACGACGCCGCCATCCATCAGCCCTGCGCACCGGGCGAGAATGGCCTCGAGCCAGTCGAAGATCGTCGATTTGTGCAACTGCGTACGCATCGCTCGCATGCGACGCCGTCGCTCGCCCGGCTCCATCTCCACGGCCTCGCGGATGCCGTCAGCGAAACCGCCAACATTGAACGGATTGATCAGCACTGCTTCCGCGATCTCCTCGGCAGCGCCCGTGAAGCGGCTCAGCACCAACACGCCGTTTTCATCCACCTGACACGCCACGAACTCTTTCGCGACGAGGTTCATGCCATCCTGTAGCGACGAGATGAGACACAAGTCTGCCGCACGATAGATGGCTGCCAGCAGCTCGGCGTGGATGTTCTCGTGGATGAGGACAATCGGATCCCAGTCGCTCGATCCGTACCGCTCGTTGATCTCACGAACGGCCGCAAGCACCTCGGTTTGGAGGTTTTGATATGGGGTGAGCTCGGTTCGCGACGGCGTTGCGACGACCAGCATGGTGAAGCGACC
>JAJKIV010000342.1 GCA_021154285.1 Gemmatimonas sp.
CTCGCCAGCATCCAGCGGATCGACCCCTCGCTCTCGCGCCTGCAGGAAACGTTCGACGCCGCGTTTTATGGTCTCGAAGAGCTGTCGCGGGAGCTCGTGACATACGAGGAAGGCATCGAGCTCGACCCGGAGCGTCTCGCAGAGGTCGAGCGTCGTCGTGACCTCATTTTCCGCCTAACGAAGAAATACGGGCCCGCACTCGGTGACGTGCTCGAGACGGCCCAGCGCGCGCGCGCAGAGCTCGACCTGGTGGATTCCGCGGCGTTCGACATTCGACAGCTCACGGAACGCGAGCACGCAGCCGCCGCGCACCTTGCCGAAGCCGCTGGCGCGTTGTCCACGTCGCGCGTCGCGGCAGCGGACCGCCTGGCGAGAGCCGTCGATCAGGTGCTCCCGGACCTCGGCATCTCCGACGGACGGTTCTCGGCGACGCTGACGCCGCGGGTCGAGATCGGCCCAGCGGGCGCGGAGGACGTCGAATTCCGTGTCGCGCTGAACGTCGGCCACGACGCGCGGCCGTTGGCCCGCGTCGCGTCAGGCGGCGAGTTGTCGCGCGTCATGCTCGCGCTCAAAACGATCCTCGCCCGTCTCGATCACGTGCCGACGCTCGTGTTCGACGAGGTGGACGCGGGGATCGGCGGACGAGTCGGACTGCAGGTTGGCGAAACGATGCGGCGTGTCGCCGCACACCATCAGGTGTTCGCGATCTCGCACCTTCCGCAGATCGCGGCGCGAGCCCACCACCACATTGTGGTCGCGAAGGGCGCTCGCGAGGGCGTCACGACCGCCGACACTCGCGTGCTCGACGGTGACGAACGCGTGCTCGAGATCGCGCGGATGCTCGGCGGCGACCCGGAAAGCACGGTGAGTCAGGCACACGCGCGCGAGCTCCTCGCTACTGCCGCCGTGCCTGAACAGGTCCGGACGCCGAAACGCTCCAGGAAGCGTTAGGCAGTCACCTGCTCGATGACGCTTCCGTTCGGGGCGGTCGCATCGGTGCGCCGAACAGACGCGTGTAGTAACGCAGCTGGACCTGCGTCGTGAACTGCTTTGGGGCGTAGCCTGTGCCGCTGATCGACTGCCAGTGGGACAACTGCACCTCGAGCGGAATACGTGACCTGCCCTGATCGTACGTGCGCAGCGTAGAGAAGGTCACGCCGCCGCCGATGCGCTGCTCCTCTTGTTCGGTGTCCATACCGAGGATGCTCGCGTCCAGCGTGATCGGCTGGCCGGTCGGATCCTGGGTCGTGAACATGCCGGTGTACTTGTCCTCGCCCTTCCGTCGGAACATGTAGTTCGCCGAGAGCGCCAGGTAATCGTTGTAGACCCATCGTGGCGACGCTTCGAGCTCCAAATAGTCGCCAAGATCCCGCGACACGACCTGCTCGCGATACTTCATGATGAACGGATTCCGTGCGACGTCCGGAATACGGAATGTCCGTTGGTCGACGAGCTGCGCGCCATAGCGGCCAACGACCGAGGCCCACAACCGTCGACCGAATACGAAATCGACGGCGGCGTTGCCCTCGAAATCAGTCTGCGCGTCGCCCGTTCCGATGTCGAAGATGTCGTCCGGCCGTTCCAGCTGTCCGGTGGCGAGCCGAGCGAACGCGCCGGCGGCCACGCGCATGCCGAATCCGTTCCGGTGCGCGCGAGCAGCGGGATTGCTGCCGAACGTGTCGAGCAGCAGCACCTTTGCGCCGAGCTCGATATCTCCCAGGTGACTTCGTTCGACGAGCCCGAGCGGCGCGACCTGCAGCGAATCACTCAGGTAGGTAGTTGCCTGAACCGCGGTGATGGGCGCACCCGCCGCTACCGGCGTATCCCACGTCCCAACGTTCGCGATGTACGCCTTGAACGACGCATTGATCGATTCGACGCGCCCGACGATCGAGCTCTGAAATGCGCTGTTCCTCATCGGGACGAACGCATTGCCCTGCGCAGTGTCTGCGCCGGTGCCGTATGTCCTTGCGATACCCGAAGCAAATGCGCGCGCGTCGTTCACAAGCGCCCGCGCACGTGCCTGATCGGCGCACACCGGATCCGTGCTGCCCGCCGCACACGAGTTGAGTCGTGCGAGCACGATATCGGACGCATTCAATAGCGAGTCGACGAGTCGCTTGTTCTGTGCGGCCGCTGCAAGGCTCTGGCCCGAGATGAACGCCGGGTTCGGCCCGATGTTCGCCGGATTCCTCAGCTCATTCCGCGGATTCACATCGACCACGACCTCGGAGATCGTGTGCTCGTACGGTACGCGCGCCGTGAGCATGAGGCGCGACGTCAATCCGATATCGAGTGCGAACTCACTGCGCGTGACCCGCGCCGTGAAGTCCGTGCGCATCGGGCCGAGGGTGACGTCGGCGTTTGGAAGCTGCGCCAGATCACGTAGCGACGTGCGAAGAGGCCGCAGCATCTCGAGCTGGGCTGCGCCCAGTGAATCACTCGAGTAGCGCGCGGCGAGGCGTTCCAATGGTCCGCCGGGTGTGTACACCTCGTTGTACGCAGACCAACCCACCTGCACGGTCCAGCGGACCACGCCGCCCGGCAGCACGGTCGCATCTTCGCCCGCGCCGAGTACGCGCTGGCCGTGGCTGTTTCGCGGGATGATCGCGACAAGCGAGAGCGCTGCGCACACCAGAATCCTGCGATGAGTGGAGCGTAATCGCACGTCGTGAAGCAGTGATGTTGATGATGGAGGTGGCGGCGGACGAAAAGTACAACTGGCGAGGTGGCGGTCGCCCGCCCGGGCATGGCCCGTTATGATGACTAGGTGACAACGTCCCCTCAACATCACCACGTCGTGTCCGCTACGCCACTCCCTTCCGTCCCCTGGCTTCGAACTGGCAATCATTGGCTCGCCTTGCCCTGCATCCATCCCGCCGACGGCTCGCTGCATGCGCTGGGGATGTTGCACAAAGGGGCCAGGGCCGCCGTGGAGTTTGCCGGAGGATCGGGGTTCGCGGAAGGGAACGCGTCGCCGCTCGCGCGGCTCGGGTTCAGCGTGAACGGCGCTCCGGTGTCTCTCGCACGCAGCGGCCTCGCATGGGAACGCGCCATGGAGTGGCTGCCGACGTTCACCTGCAGTGCCGATCCCGTCGTCATTCGTGGGACAGTGTTCGCGCCGTACGGACGGGACGCCGACACCGCGGGCGTCGTGTACGCCGTCGCGGTGGAGAATCGGGGACGCGTTGACATCGACCTCACGGTGACGCTCGACGGCGCCCTCGGGTATCGCCAGCTGCGCGTCCGCTCGTCGCGCCCATTCGAAGACGCGCACCTGGCGATGCACGCGCCGGATGACGTCGTGGTGCTCAAGGGCGCCGCGTTGCCGGGCCTCGTCGCGCTCGCGATCGGAAGCGATGGGAGCGCCGAGGTCGAAGCGCGCAGCGAGCCGGCACAGTACTCCATTCGACGCACGATGAAAATCGCGGCGGGCCAACACGCGGACGTTGCTTTCTACATCGCAGCGGGACCGGAGCAGGATGGCGCGCATGCAACGGTCTCGGTGATGCGACGTCGCGGGTGGAGAGAGCTCCTGTCTGCAACGCGCGACGCGCTTCGCGATCTCGAGCAGACGACGGGTCACGAAGCGCTTGATCGCATTATCAACCGGAACCTGCTCCTAGCCTATTTCTACGGTGTGGGCCGCGCGCTCGACGACGCGCACTTCTACCTGGTTCGAACGCGGACGCCATGGCACGGGCGCGGCGTCACGTTTCGCGAGTGGGAATCGCTCACATGGACGCTGCCCGCGGTGCAGCTTGCCGACTCCGCGCTCGCCCGAGAGCTCATTCTCCGAGCGTGCGAGGTGCACGGCTATTCGCCGGGCAGTGGTGTGCGATATCTCGACGGCACGTTGTTCGAGCCGGGCTTCTGCCTGGAGGGAGCAGCGTCATACGCCCTCGCGGTGGACCGGTACATTCGCGAAACGAACGACGACCAGATTGTCGAGGAACCCGTTCTCGCCGATACGCTTTACCTCGCGTCCGATGACATCGCCGCTCGGCGCAACTCAGGCGTTCCGCTCTATTCGACCGAGGTGGTACCGAGCGGAAATCCGGCGGCGTTACCCTACACGCTGCACGGCAACGCCGTCGCCGCACAGGCGCTCGACGTGTTTCGCCGAACGCTGGACGAGCAGACTGCGCGCGACGTGCAGGACCCCGAGGCGGTGCGTGCTGCGCTCAAGCGGCACTTCTCGCGCGACCGGGAAGGGAAGACGATGTACGCGTCCGCGATCGATCTGAACGGCAACGCCGTGATGGACGATGATCCGCTCGCGTCGGTCTACTGGCTTCCTGTCTACGACGTCGTTGACCGAAATGAGTCCACGTATCGCCGCACGGTGCGCGCGGCGCCGAAGGACCATCGTTTCCTCGTCCAACAATGCGCTCGCCTGTTAGGCCCGGAGTCGGCGGACGTCATGCAATGGGTTCGGCGTGCGCCGCTGGACGATGGTTTCGCGGCTGAACAGACTGACGAATCCGGACGCGCACAGGCGAATGGCGGCGACGCGTCCGTCGCGGGGCTCCTCGCGCACACGCTCTGGTACGCGGTGCACGCGCTCGGCGTCACACCATGACGTCGCTTGTCGCACCTCTGAGGCGCCCGCTATACTAGATCGCACGCGGGAATAGCTCAGTTGGTAGAGCACAACCTTGCCAAGGTTGGGGTCGCGGGTTCGAGTCCCGTTTCCCGCTCTCGGTACGCTGGCGCCAGGCGGCGAGAGCCATCGCTGTACAAAACGGGAGCGGCTTCAGGCCGCTCCCGTTTCTTTTGTCGGCGTCACGCCGTAAGCTCAACGAGGACGGCGGCCCAAGAGGCCGAAACCCGGCCGGGGTGGCGAAATCGGTAGACGCGCGAGACTTAAAATCTTGTGGGGGTAACCCCATCCGGGTTCGATTCCCGGTCCCGGCATTTGTACTTGTCGTAACGGGTGATCAGCGACCCGTCAGCAAAACGAGCGTCGCACACGGTGGCCTACCCATGCCTAACGAGGGTGGACCCTTATTCTCATCGGGCGCCGCCGGTGAAGAATGCCGCTCCAGGCGCAGGAGCGATCGCGTGGTTGGTCCGCGCGAACGCCTGCGGGCTGCCGACGATCGAGAGTCGGTTGCCCGCGCCCTGCAGCGACGGAGGTTGCGATCCGGCCGGCCCGAGCACGTCGGCGTAGTCGTTGGACCGCGAGCCGCTCCCCGTCACGCCGCGGAGGACGGCGCGCAGCGTATTGCCGTCGCCCGGTACGATGGCGCCATCGGACACCAGCGCTCCCGCCAGCTGCAGATCGGCGACAAACGCGCCTGCGCCGCACGCAGACGTCGAGATCGTGGTGCCGAGGAGCTCGAGATCCACGCTGTTGTCCGTCACCGGTCCCGCCGTCGGCGCGCCGAAGAAGCGTCGGTCACCGGTCGCCACGACGCCGGTCGTAAAGCCTTCAATCCGGTCGCTCACAGAGTGAAGGCGTAGTGCGTTGCGCGCCGCCCCCGGGTTCGGAAGCGGAACCGGGGTTCCGGAGCCGCCCTGCAGGTTCCAACCGAGGCGCTGTGCCGCGCACGGATCCCCGTGTCGTCGCGGTACGGGTTGTGGTCCGACGCGAGGACGGTGCGGGAGTCGTTCACGGCGTCGGGTCGACTGACCCCTCCGCTCGCGATGACGCCGCCGCCAATGACGCTGCCGGAGACGTCCACGGAGATGCTGGCGGACGGCGCGAAGTTGAAGGCGAACAGCCCGCAGCCAGTCCCCATCGCCGGCGATCGGATCAGCGAGCGCGTAACTCGGGCAGTCATCGAGGCACCCGCATGCGGAAGCGGATCGGCGCCCAGGTTCGGGTTGAGCGTGAGCACGGCGAGCCCGCGCCCGGTCGGGCCCTGTGGCCCCACACCGTGAGCGTTCGGATTGACGATCTCGGTCTCCGCGATCGTCGCCGAAACACGGTCCTGATCGTGGCGTGATACGATGCCGATCACGTTGCCGGATCGGCCGGACAGGTCCTCTAGCGCCAGCCGGCGCACGGTGACTCTGTCGCCGAGTGTCAGCACGTCCCCCGGCACGTCTGCGGTCATCGCAATGCTGGTGCGATGTGCCCGGGTGTAGTCGACGCATCAGGGCGTTCTCCGTGGAGGTTATGCCCTGTCTTTCGGAATCGTCCCTGAAAACGGCTCACGCGATGTGGTCCTCCGGCGCTTCGCCCGCTGTGGCGACACCGAGCACACGAAGGGCGCCGCGAGGCGCCCTGTCGTTTCGGCTTAGCTGAGCTCCGGCTTCGATCTCACCATCTCAGAACGGAATGTCGTCGAGCGACATGCCTAACGGTGAAGCGTCGAGCGTGTCCGTGGACGCGACCGCGTCCGCGGGCTTCGCCGCCTGAGGACTGGCGGCCGCGCCGGGTCGGGCGGGCCAGATCACGCCGTCGCAAGAGCGATCGCGACACTTGAAGTCCGGCGCCTTTGGGTTTCGCTTGGACAGCCGATTGTCCCACATGCGGCCGCCACACTTGGGGCACGTCAGCGAACCAGCGGCCTCGAGCACCACGGCCTCGGCCGGCAGGTCAACCGGCGCCGCTTCCTTGGCGGTCGCCGCCGCGCTTTGGCGGGCACGTTTAGCCGAACCGTGAGGGCGCACCGGTGCATCAGCGACGTCAGGCGCAACGTCCACGGCGGGAGGTTGTTCCGCGGGCAGGGCGGCGCCATTCGTGGGCCCGAAGCGGCGCGCATAGACCACGCCGGGATCCTCTAGAGGCTTGGCGTTACGTGCGTCGCCATCCATTGGTACCCAGTTCTGCTCGTACGCGTACAGCTCGTGCGCGATGCCAAAGCGGACCGCCGCACGCTTGAAGGCGTCAGTCGCAGCAGCCTTGTAGTCTCGGCCGGTCCCCACGTCTTCGCGGATGACACCGAGGATCTGCAGACGCGCCTTGAACGAGCACGCGCCACCGTCCACCGCATCGTCGAGGCCGGGGAGGGGCGGCAACAGCTCCAACGTCAGGTCCCACTCGCCGGGCACCACGGCATCCAGCCGCTCCCGCGCCGTGTTGGCTTCGATGTACGCGACGAACCGTGCGAAGTACTTCCCGTCGCGGGCGATGA
>JAJKIV010000343.1 GCA_021154285.1 Gemmatimonas sp.
AGCACCTCCCGCAGCCGGCGCCCGACCACGACATCGTCACCGGGTTTCATCATCCACGGCCCCACCACGATCGTGTTTTCATCAGAATGAAGACCGGCGGCTCCCGAGGTATGACCCGTCGCTGGATTGAGCTCGATCGATGGCTGCCCCTCTCGCAGCGCGATGGCGACGTCGGCTGGCGTGATGGCGATGCGTTGCTGGTCGTAGCGGATCATCAGGTGCGGGACGTGATTCGCCACCGGAGGGACGAAGACTTCCGTCGTGAGCGTCGGAAGGTCCCGCAGCTGGGCGACGATACGCCCCGCGCGGCGGCGCGCCTCTCGTTCGATGGCCTCGTCCGTCTGCTCGAGCAGCCAATCGAGCGCGGCGACCATGCCGACGATCTGCTCCTTCGCGACCTTCATTCCGCGACCAACGGATCGATCGTTAGGGTTGTTGTTTGCGGCGGCGGCCGCGATCAGATCCTTGCGGCCGAGCAGCAATCCGGCGTTCTGTGGCCCGCGAATCCCTTTGCCCCCGGAGAACGCCACCAGGTCGTAGCCCATCGTCGTGTAGTTCCAGAGGTTCGCGATCGGCGGGACGTCCGCGGCCGCATCGAGAAAGCAGGGGACGCCACGGCCGTGCGCCACGCGCAACCATTCCTCGTGCGCTATCCGTCCCTCCTCCGCGGCGTTGAAGAAGAACGCCATCGCCGTGCGGTCGGTGAACGCGCTTTCGTAGTCGGCGAGTGTGTCTACCTCCACGAGCCTCGCGCCACACATCTCGAGCGCGTGTTCGTGCGTGAGCCGATGCCCTTGTTGAATCAGGACCTCGTTCTTGAACGAGCCGGTCCGCGCCGGAACGTCTTTCGCTCCGTCCGGTTGGCCCATGGTCATGCACCCGGCGGTGCCTAGCGAGAGCGCGGACGCCGCGCCGCTCGAGACCAGCGCCGCCTCGCATTTCAATCGCTGTGCGATGTAGGCACCGGCCGCGTTCTGCAAATCACGAAGGCGCACGGAGTGATGCGCGGCGAAGGCGACCGCCGCCTGAACTTCGGGCGGCATGAGCGAGGCCGTGAGGTACGTGTAGGTCCCTGCGGCATTGATGATGGTCGGCACCCCGAGCTTCCGGTAATAGTCCACCACCGGGGCGGTCGGGGTCTCGCGGGCGCTCCCGACCCGTGCGGGAGAAAGGCCGAGCATTGCGCCCCCCGCCGCGATGGAGCTCTGAACAAAATCCCGTCGAGTTGTCATGCACGGCCTCCGGTTCGGTTGCGGAGAGCGAGAGTGTCTCTCAAAATGTAGGACACACAGCCCTTCGACGCTGGGAGAGACGATGCGTGCATCGCGTAACCCTCGGGACGGGCGCACAGCGCCGGTCGCCGTTCTCCTCACCTGTGCCGCCCTGGCAGCAACGTCCCTGCGGCCCGCCGCGGCGCAGACCTACGCACAGCGGACCACCGCCGCGGTGGACTACATCCTCGTCCACAGCGAGCGCGAGTCGATGATACGGGTGCCGATGCGCGATGGGGTGCGTCTCTCAGCATCCATTCTTTTTCCGAAGGACCGGCCGCGTCAGAACCTGCCGACCGTCCTGATCTTCATCCCGTATCTCACCGAAGGGACGATCCGCGGGGGGCTGTTCAGTGGCTTCATCCGCAGCTTCATCGAGAATGGTTACGCCGTCATGATCGAGAACGTGCGGGGCCGCTATTTCTCGGAGGGGACCTACACCTACCTCGTCGGCTCGGGCAAAGACGGCTACGACTCCATCGACTGGATCTCGAAGCAGCCCTGGTCCAACGGCAAGGTCGGCACCATCGGCTGCTCGTCGAGCGCCGAAGAGCAGCACAAGATGAACGCGGCGCGGCATCCGGCCCACGCCGCGGCAGTGCCGATGGGCTCCGGCGCCGGCATCGGGAAGGTCGGGCCGTATAACGAGATGGGAAACTTCTACCGCGGCGGCACGGTGCAGGGCGTGTGGTTCTCGTGGTATTACGGCGCCGGGTACAAGTACCACCCGACTTGGCCGGCCGACCTAACGCGTGAACAGATGCTGCGCGTGAGCAAGTTCTGGAATATGGACCCGGAACTGATGCCGAGGCCCAACCTCGACAGCGCGGTCTGGACGTTGCCGATCAACACGATCATGCAGAACCTGGGCGCGATGCCCAGCGACATGGACGACTTCGTGAACCGGCTGCCTAACGATCCCAAGTGGAAGGAGATCGAGTTCGGTGGCGAAGGTGATCGCTCGGGCGCGCCGACCCTCTACATCAACTCGTGGTACGACCTCTCGATCGGCCCCAACGTCGCGATGTTCGACTACCAGACGAAGAACGCCGCCACCGAGACGGCACGTAACAACATCTTCATGGTCGTCGCGCCGACCCTGCACTGCAACCAGGGGCAGGTGGAGACCGAGCACACGGTCGTCGGCGAACGCGACATGGGCGATGCGCGCTACGACTACGTGGGGCTCGTCCAGCGGTGGTTCGACCATTGGCTCAAGGGCGCCGACAATGGCGTCACCAAGGAGCCCAAGGTCCGTGCCTATATGATGGGCGAGAACCAGTGGAAGACCTACGACACGTGGCCGCCGAAGAACATCGATCTCGTCCCGTACTACCTGGACAGCGACGGAAGCGCGAACAGTGCCCTCGGCAATGGCCGCCTAACGACCGCGAAACCAACCAAGGCAACGTCCGACGCCTTCGTCTACGACCCCATGCACCCGGTCCCGTCACTCGGCGGACAAATTTGCTGCTTCGCCGTGAACCCCGGCGGATCGTTCGACCAGGCCGGCCTCGAGATGCGGAACGACGTGCTGGTCTACACCACGCCGACGCTCACCGAGCGCGTCGACGTCGTGGGCAACATCGAGGTGTCGCTCTATCTGGGGTCCAACGTCAAGGACACGGACCTGACGATCAAGCTCGTCGATGTCGGGCCGGATGGAAAGGCGTTCAACCTCGACGAGGGCATCCTGCGCGTGCGGTGGCGCGAGGGATGGGAGAAGCCCGTCTTCATGGAGTCCGGCAAGGTCTACAAGGTGGACATCCCCCCGCTCGTCACCAGCAACTCGTTCGGCGCCGGCCATCGGATCCGCGTCGAAGTGTCGAGCAGCAGCTTCCCTCATTTCGACCGCAACCTGAATACGGGCGGGAACAACTATGATGAGAAAGACCCGGTCATCGCTCGGAACGTGATCCACCACGGGCCCGCCTACCCGTCCCGCATCGTTCTCCCCATTGTGAGATCGGTCAGCACCAAGAGTGCACAATGAAGACCCGCCGCATCGAAGAAGAGAACGCGGCGGGCCGACCGAGGAAAGCGAACGGGCCCAGAAGGGGCCCGTTTTCGTGCCGAATGGTATTGGAAACAGTATCAATCGGTGCGACGCGACGTGCTGTCCCGCACGTAAGTCGTTGCACCACAGAGAGGCGCCGATCGGAATCGAACCGATGAATAGCGGTTTTGCAGACCGCTGCCTTACCACTTGGCTACGGCGCCGTGAGGACTCTCAAGCTATTGGCCCGTAGTGGCGTTCTCAAGGGAACCCGCGACCTCAGTCGTCTCTCACCTTGACCACCGCCGTCCCGCTCACGCCCTCGCTCGTCGCGGTCACCGCCGTGTCACCCTTGTTCTGCGCGGTGACCACCCCGGACTCATCCACCGTCGCCACCTGCGTCTTCGAGCTCGACCAGCTCACCTCACGCCCCGTGAGCACATTCCCCAGCGCATCCTGTAGGGTCGCCGCCAAGGTACCCGTGCGCTCGCCATCGCGATCGCGGAGATTGAGTGTCGATGGCATCACGATCACCTTCGCAACCGGCGCGGGCTGCACGGTGATCGCCGCCATCCCCGCCTTCCCGTCAGAGCTCGCCGTGATCGTCACGACGCCGGGCGCGAGGCCCGTCACGACACCGCTCTGCGACACCGACGCCGTCTGCGGCTGGTCGCTCGACCATGACACGGCTTTCCCCTGCATCACGCCGTTGTTCACGTCGCGCACCGTCGCCTTGAGCGGCGTCGTCGCCGCGACGTACACCGTGGCCGAGCCGGGCGAAACGCTGATCGAGCCGACCGCCGGGGCCGTGACGGTGACCGTCACCGTGCCCACCTTGCCCTCGCTCGTCGCGGTCACTGTCGTGGTGCCGGGCGCCACCGCCGTGATGACTCCCGCCGCCGACACCGTCGCGACGTTCGTGTTCTGACTCTCCCACGTCACCACGCGGCCGGCGAGAGCGTTCCCCTGGGCGTCGCGCGGGGTCGCCGTAATCTGCTGCGTCCCGCCGGTCGTCAACGATACCGTGGTCGGATCGACCGTCACGCTCGCGACGGGGATTGCCGTCACCGTCACCGCCGCCGTGCCGCTCTTCCCTTCGCTGGTCGCCGTGATCGTCGCGCTTCCCGGGGCCACCGCGGTGACCGTCCCGTTAGGCGCGACGGTCGCGACGCCTTCGGCGCTCGACGTCCACGTGATCGCTCGGTCGGTCAACACGTTGTTGGCCGCGTCGCGCGTCGTCGCCGTGAGCGTGCCGGTTTGTCCGACAATGAGTGGCAACGTCGCCGGCGCTACGGTCACCGACGCGACGGGCGCGGGGGCCGGAGCCGTGACCGTGATCGCCGACGTTCCACTCTTGCCTTCACTCGTTGCCGTGATCGTCGCATTGCCCGGCGCCACGCCGGTGACCACCCCCGTGGCCGAAACGGTTGCGATCCCCGTATTGCTCGACGTCCACGCGACGGCACGTCCCGTCAGCGCGCTCCCATTCGCATCGAGGGTCTGCGCGGTCAGGGTCGTGGTCTGACCAACCGTCACGCTCGCCGACGGCGGCGTGACGTTCACCGACGCGACAGCCGCGGCCGTCACGGTCACCGTCGCGGTCCCGCTCACTCCTTCGCTCGACGCGGTGATCGTCGCCGTGCCGATCTTGATGCCTGTGACGCTCCCGGTGCTGGACACCACCGCGATCGACTCGTCGCTCGAGGTCCAGCCCACGAGCCGGCCCTGCAGCTCCCCGCCCGACGCGTCGCGCACGCTGGCCGCGAGCTGCACGGCGCCGCCGACGGGCACGCTGGCCGTTTGCGGTGTGACGACGACGGATCCGACCGGCACCTGCCGCACGGTCACCGTCGCCATACCGACGACACCTTCCACGTTCGCGAAGATGATCGCGGTGCCTGGAGCGAGGCCGCTCACGACACCTGTCGCGGACACAGAGGCGACCCCCGGAGCTCCGCTCGACCATGTCACGGTTCGGCCGGTCAGCTCCTGGTTGTTCGCGCCCTGAACGGAGACGTTGAGCTGCACGGTCTGCCCGACGGTAATGTTAGGCGTATCGGGCGTGACGACGACCTTCGCGACCGGAATCGGCGTCACGGTCACGGTCGCGGTACCCGTTTTTCCTTCGCTCGTCGCCGTGATCGTCGCGGTACCGGGCGCCACACCGGTCACGAGACCGGTGGCCGAAACGGTTGCGATCCCAGGCGCCCCGGACGTGAACGAGATTGGCCGCCCACTCAACACGTTGCCCTGATCGTCGGTGACCGCCCCCGAGAGCTGTAACGTCTGGCCCACGGTTACGCTTCCCTGCCCCGGCGAGATGATCACCGAGCTCACCGGCTTTGGGCTCACACTGATGGTCGACGTACCGGTCGCTGCCTCGCTCGTCGCCGTAATCGTCGCCTGACCCGGAGCAACCGCGGTGACGAGCCCGGTCGACGACACGCTCGCCACGTTAGGGGCACTGGAGGTCCACGACACCGCACGCCCGGCGAGCACGTTGCCGGATGCATCGCGCGGCTCGGCATTGAGCTGCGTCGTTTGCCCGACGACGATCTGGCTTCCAGCCGGCGTCACCGCGACGGACGCGACCGGGACGGAGCTGACCGTGATCGACGACGGCGCCGATTTCCCCTCGCTTGCGGCCGTGATGATCGCGCTGCCCGGCGCGAGCGCCGTCACGAGCCCCGCGTTGCTCACAGTAGCGACCGCGGGATTACTCGTCGTGAACGTGACAGGGCGCCCCGTCAGCACATTCCCTTGCGCGTCCAGCGTCTCGGCGCCGACCTGCACGGTTTGCCCCACGAGCAAATCCTGGCTCGATGGCGTGAGCCTAACGGTTGCGACCGGCGTCGGATTGACGGTGATTTCGGCGATCGCGCTCTTGCCGACGGCGCTCGCCGCGATGTGCACCACCCCCGTGGCAACACCCGTCACGACACCTGAGTTCGACACCGTCGCGATCGAGGGGTCGGCGCTGGCCCAGACAACTTTGACGCCGGGCAGCGTCTTCCCCGCCCCGTCGAGCACCTCGGCCACCAGTGTCACGTTCGCGCCAACGGCGACCGTCGCCGTTGGCGGTGTGATGACGACGGAAGCGACATCTCCGCCGCTGGGTTCGAGCGAGTCGCCCTTGCACGAAACGGCAGCGACGATGACTGCCGCGAGCCAACATACGTGTGATTGTGAGAACCGCATTTGGTGCGCGAAAATGCAGGAATCGAACCAGACGGGAAGCGGCCGGACGGCCGTTAGGGGATCGGAATGATAGCGTCCGGCACAGCAGCCGTCCCGCGCTTATTTCCCTGCAGTTCTCGCCTTCACCCAATCGGTCAGAGTGACCAGCACGTCGTCCGGGATCTTGGTCGTCGCGAGGTGCGAATACTCGTTGAACGATCCCGTCGTGGACGGCAGAAAGAGGTGGTTGAGCGTCGGGAACAGCTTGACCGTCACATCCTTGTTCCCGGCGTCGCGGACGGCGGTGGCGAGGATCTGCGCGTGCGCCTGATCGACCTGGCGATCGCGCTCCCCCTGCAGGATCAGGAGCGGTTGCTTCACCTTCCGCGCCGTCGGTAGCGGGTCGTACGTGAAGTATTCGCGGATCCACGCGTTCGCCTTCTGACCGGGCAGGTCGCCGCCGGCGAGCACCGTCTGCACCGCTTCCTTCTGCTTCTCGCGCATGGTCTGCTTCACCGCCTCGGTCATCGTCGAGTCCGATCGCAGCAGGTCCTCCTGCTGCTCGATCGACACCTCGGCTCCGCGCTTCGCGACGCCGGCCATCATCACGACGGCGGCGAGCTTTGGGTCGCTCGCGCCGATCATCGCCGCGATCGACGCGCCTTCGCTGTGCCCGACCACGACGATCCGCTGCGGATCGATCTCCTTGCGAGCGCGTAGCCAGGCGATCTGCGCACGCGTGTCCTCGGCGAGCGAGGTCGTGGTCGCGTTCTCGAGTGTCTCACGCCCGGTCGATTCACCGATGCCACGATCATCGACGCGCAACACCGCGATCCCGTTCGACGCGAGTCGCTCGGCGATCTGGCGGAATGGCGCGTACTGCTCGAGCCCTGGCAGTGCGATGTGCTGATCGCGCGTCTGCAGTCCTGAGCCCGTGATCATTACGACTGCCGCGTGGCGAGCTCCCGCCTTCGGCGCGAGCAGCGTGCCCGCGAGTGAGTACGTCGCGACCGGGATCTTGACTTCCTCGGCCGTAAAGGAGGCACCCGCTGGCGCCGAGTAGTCGATCGTGGAGGTCGAAGGGGCCGGCGCTGCACCCGCCGCGCCGGTCAGCTTCGTCATGAGCGCCGGCAGCCACTTCGCGCTCTCCGGGCGTACGGCGGAGAACTGTTGAGCGGGAATGCCCATGGCAGCGAGACGCCCACTGCCGTCCCGCCAGAGAATGAACTGCTGGGGGCCCACGTGTGCGACGAACCGGGTGAAGGTTGCGCTTTCGCCGTTGTCGAGCCGCACCGTGTCCAAGGCGGCTCGCTCGAGGTTCATGGCGATCTGCGGAAAGATCGGAATCTGTTGTGATCCACCCTTGGCCTCATCGTATCGCGCCGCGACGAACACGTTCGCGTAGAAGATGTTGCCGCCCAGCCACGACGCTCCCTTCGCGTACGGTACCGACTGCTGCTGACCGTTGGTGGTGAGTGTCGCCGTCCCGTCGACGAACGTGCCGGACTGGTCGAAGGGCTGTCCGTTCACGGTTCCCTTCGCTGATGCGGACGCCGGGATAAACTCCGCCCCGACCTC
>JAJKIV010000344.1 GCA_021154285.1 Gemmatimonas sp.
CGCCGAGAACGCGATCCGCTTCGCGTCCGGCGACTCGGCCACCGAGACGAGCTGCGTCACCTGGACCGGCGCGTCGCTGGCCTTGAGTGGCACGAACAGATGCTGACCCAGCCCGACCTCCACGTTCGCCGAGAACGGGATCACGCTGACCTGGCGCGTCGTGAGGTCGACTTTCTTGATCTTGCCGCCGGCAAAGAAGACCACGCTCTTCGAGTCCGGCGTGAATGAGTAGCCCGGGAAGACGTCGTTCGGAGCGTAGCCTTCGGCGTCGTCACGCTGCGTCTCGCCGACGAGCCACCGGTCCTCCTGCGTCGTGAGGTCGCGAATGCGGAGAGCGGTCTTCGTGCCAGCGCGTGTCGCGTACACCAGCCATTTGCCATCGCGCGACGCAACCGGCCGATACGCACCACCGGAGCTCGCGGTCAGCGCGGTCTCGGTGCCGCGCTCGCGGTCGAAGGCGATGATCTGATAGGCGGCGAAGTTCTCACCCGTGTAGCCGCCAGGGTGCGAGCCGAAGTACACCGTGCGACCATCGGGCGAGAAAGCAGCGCCGGTATTCGTCGTCTTGCGCGTCGTGGCTGATGGAAAGAGCTGCGTGCCGGCCCCGCCACCCACGTGGTAAATCCAGAGCGGAACGTTCGTGAGGTAGTTCTCCTCCGTGGGGTACGCACCGAAGCGGCGAACCACGATGTACTGCCCGTCGGGCGACCACATTGGCGAGGACAGCGCGTTGTCGATTTCCTTCGTGATCCGGTGCGCGCCCGAGCCATCTGCGTTCACGACCCACAGGTTGTCCCCACCGTCGCGGTCCGAGATGAACGCGATCGTGCGCCCGTCCGGGCTCCAGCGTGGCATGCAGTCCCACGGCACGCCACTCGTCAGCCGCGTGGCCGTGCCGCCGGTGATCGGAATGGTGTAGAGGTCGCCCAGGATGTCGAACACGATCGCCTTGCCATCAGGCGAGACGTCGAGCGAGATCCACGTCGCTTCGTCCGTGGTGAAGCGAAGTGTGCGAACCGGCTTGATGGGGAGCGCCATCGCCGTGTCGCTGGAGTCGGCTTTTGGCTGCTGCGCGGCGGGTTGCTGTGCGCGCCCAGGCGTGGGGAGGGAGAGCGACGCGGCGAGCGTGAGGGTTGCGGCGGCGGCGAGAGTGGCGAGACGGCGGGGCAACATGTGGTGGGGTGGAAAGGGCCGAGGACGGCGGGGACAAGCGTCACCGGCACCAGTATTACTCGATCGCGAGCGGCGCGGCGAGTACCGGTTGGGAGATCGCACCCACATCCGGCAGGTACTCTCGCTCCCCTTCACGGATTGCGCAGTAGCGCTCGAATGCCCGGCGCTCGTCCTCGACGTGAAGCCACGTGCGCCACGTGCTTCCGCGGAAGGTGTGGGCTGCCATCCGACGCGCATTCCGAAGCACGAACCCCGGGTCGTGACGGAAGGCGACCGGCATGTGACGCAGCTTCATCCACCGTTCAGCGCGCCAACGAAGGAAGGCCACTTCGTCGCGTGAGAGGTGCCGCGTGCGGACCACGGGCGTCGTACCATCATACTCCTCTACTCGCTCGCTCTCGATCAATCCCTGCGCCCGAAAGTCCTGCGTCATCGGCGTGCGCGGGTACGGCATGGGATGCTGGATGTACGGCCAGTCCACATGCCGGCGTGCGAACTCGAGGTTGGCCTCGATCGACTCCACCGTGTCGTCGGGGTTGCCGACGATCAGGCCGCCGACGACGTACATGCCGTTCGAGCGGACGTGGCGGACGGCGTCGCGCGACGCATTGCCGGCGCTTCGGCCGTCTTCGCGCTTCGTGTTCTTCCGTCGGGCACGGAGAAATTCCAGGTCCTGATCGAGGATGTTCTCGATGCCGAGGAACACGTAACGGAACCCGGCTCGGCGCATGAGTGGGGCGAGTGTCGCGCCGTGATTGGCGATCGTGGATGTCATCGCCTGGACGACGTAATCGATGTGGGCGAGCCCGGCATCGATGATGGCGTGGCAGAGCGCCTCGAACCGCCGCACGTTCAGGACGATGTTGTCGTCGACGAGGAAGATCGCGCGAGCGCCGCGATCGTGCGCGTCGCGAATGTCCGCGATCACGCGGTCCATGGTGTACGTGAAGAAATTCCGGCCGCGCATCTCGATGATCGAGCAGAAGCTGCAGTCGAACGTGCAGCCGCGTGACGTCTCGACGACGTCCACGCGTCGGCCGAGGAGTGTGTAGCCATCGAGTACGCGAGACGTGCGCAGCGGTGGCCGGATGTCGCCGGCGTTGAGGTTCGCTGGTGGCCGATCCGGGTTGTGTCGGTACTCGGTGCCGTCGCGAAACGACAGACCGATGATGTCGTCGTAGCCGCTCCCGCACTCGATCGCTCGCAGCAGCTCGCGAAGGGTGATCTCACCCTCGCCACGAACGATGAACTCGGGGCCGTCCTGGTCTGTGTAGGCGTCGGGCGCCAGCGTCGGGTCGTAGCCGCCGACCACGATTTGCACGTCGGGCTTGAGTGCGCGGATGAGACGCATGACCCGCAGCGCGGTCCGTCGCTGGAAGGTCATGACCGAGAGCCCGACGACGTCCGGCGCATGGTCAACGACCAGCCGGGTGATCGTGCGTGTTACCTGGGACTGCTCGAGGATCAGGTCGGCGGTGGCGACGTGGTGGTGCTCATCCACGTTGGCGGCGAGCGACCCGAGTGCCCCGTTAGGCAGCCGGATCGCGATCGAGGGCATGTGCTCGAAGGAGTCCGGCATCGACAGCAGCAGCACGTTCACGGCGGTCCTCCAGGGTGCGCGTCTGGCGTGGCGACCCAAACCAACTCCACTCACATTGTGGTACGCCGTGCGCCGCGTGAAGGGGTCACGCCAAGCTCGTCTTACCCCGGACCCAGCGGAGGGGCTTGCTGAGGTCGTTCCATTCCCAATCCCGCTCGCGGCGAGCGGAGATCCAGCTGCCGAGGAGCGATCCGAAGGATCCGTGGCATCCGCTAGAGACCAGGCTAACGTGGTAGCGCAACGGGTCGGGATTTCTACTGCCTAACGCCTCACGGCACCCGCGTCAGGACCCCGCGCTGCGTGTCGTACTGCGCGCGCAGCGTCCACGCATAGCCCTCGCCCGACTGCGAGAGATCGAAGAAATCGAAGTCGCCGAACTTCCGGTCTCCCGCCGCATTCAACGCGGTCCATCCGCTCGCGCCGTACAGCGTGTTGGCTGCGGTGACGAATGCGGTCTTGAGCGCGGCGGCATGACCGCGGCCACCGACCGCGAGATAGGCCTGCGCCGTCACCCACACCGCGTCGTAGACGGCCAGTCCGAACGCATCGGGCTGTGTCCCGGTTTTGGCTGCAATGCGATCGGCGATCGGCTTCCATCGATCGCTCGCCTCGCGGTCGACTCCCGGAATCGGCGCCCAGAAGTTGACTTCACGAGCGAAGGCGGCCGCGGTCGCGTCGGTCCGAAGCGGCTCGGTCAGGGCAGTGCCGTCCGTGCCGTACCAGCGCACCGACGACAGTACCGGGTCGCCCGTGGCGGCCTTGAAGATGTCGACGACCTCGTCGAACCCGGCGTGCGCCACCGCGACATCGGCGGTGCCGCCACGCTCCGCGATCGCCTCCTGCACCTGCGTCTTGAGTGACGCGAGAGCGCCGGCGATGTCGGGCTGCGTTGCCTCATACTGCACGCCCGGCTTCACCGTGCCCACGGCGGAGAAGAGCTCACGCGTCGCGACCTGGAGGCCGATGTTGCCGGCGTCGTTCCGCCAGAACGGAATGATCGTCGCCATGCCGTCGGCCTTCATGAGACCCACGAGCGCGACCGCTTCGAGCGTGTCGGATGGGGTGAAGCGGAAGATGTTGTCGTTAGGTATCGCCAGCGAGCCCGCGGTGCTCGACTGGCTCGCGACGAGCACGCTGTTGGCGTCGACGTACGATTTGATCGCGGCGACCTCCGCGCTCGACTGCGGCCCGATCACGACCTCGACCCCCGCGTCCTTCAACGCGGTGATCGCCGTGAGCGCCGTCGGCGGGTCGAGCTTCGTATCCTTGATCGACGCGGTGAAGTGCATCCCGCTGTTGCCGTCGGTGAGATACGCGTTCACGTCGTCGATCCCGATCTCCATCGCTGCCTGGCTCGCCGTACCGAGTGACGACCAGTTGCCGGTGAGCGAAAACAGTCCGCCAATCACGATTTCCTGATTGGCCGGAGCGACCGGATCGTCACTGCAGCCGACGATCGCCAGCGTGAACGCGAACAGGGCCGAGAGCGCAGCACCGCGCCGAAGTCGAACGCCGAGGGATGTCATCGTTCCGAGAGGGACAGAGTGACTCGTGCGGGTCGGGACTCTATCGCTCGGTCACTCGCCTCGTCAAGCATGCCGTTAGGTAAAGCAAGCGGGCCTTCATCACGAAGGCCCGCTGTGCACGTGCATCTCGGATTGTGCTTCGGTTGTCAGCTGCTCGCCGGCCTCCCGGACAGGGAGCTTGGCGCGTTGACGTGCGCACCCGAATCGACACCGATGCCAAGTCGATCGACCAGCTCGCCGCCGAGCCAACCCGTCACGAGGGCGAGGCCTGTGCCGATGAGCGCGAGGACGAATGCGACCGCGGGCGGATCCGCGGGATCACGGCCTCGGAACCACCAGCTGATGGCGAACAGCACCAACACGACGACGTTTCCGCACGCGTGCCACAACCCGACCGACTTGGCTCGAGTTCGAGCCGGGATGCCGAGCCAATCGATGAAGCCGAAGACGGCAGCGACGAGCCCGCTGATGACGCCGGCCGCAATCATATAGTAGGAGGGCAGCCCCAGCGGTGTGCCCGCGATGAGTCGGATGACGTCGAAGATCACGGCCATCGCGAGCAGGCCGAGTGGGAAGACGATCAACATCTGGTGAATCGGGTGCCCGAAGAGTTTCGCTTGGCTTGCCATGGGCCCTCTCTTGGAAGGAGTCCGGGCCGGCACCTAACGCTGTCACGGACGCGACCGCCTTTGACGTGCTCGGCTGCGTCCAGCCCGGACGATCAACTACCCGATAGGGTGGGCATAAGGTACGCCATGCACCCGCGGACAGACGGGGCGAGTCGGCATGGCCGAGTCCAAAGAGAAGGCCGTTGCCAGCGCAACCTGGCGTGGCACGCGTCAGAACGTGACGTCGAATTGGCCGTTCCGAACCTGGAGGGTGCCCGTCGCGTTTCCGGATCCGGCCGGAGCATCGAAGGAGAACGTTCCGGCAATTCGATTGGCGGTCAACGTGGTGACGGTGATGGTTCCGCTGCCGCCGTTGAAGGCCGTGCTCCAGCCGCCGGCGGTATTCGAGACGATCGCGTTCGAGCCGTTGCCGCTCGCGAGGCTCAGGTTGACGGTCCCCGGTGCGGTCAGGCCGGCGATACCGAGCGCAATGGTGTACGTGCTATTCAGCCCGACGACGGCGTAGATCGTTCCGCTGTGACTGCCCTTGTCGCCGGCCTTCATGCTCCGCCACGCCGTGCCGTTGATGGCCGCGGTCATCGAGCCATCGCTGAGGTTCGTATTACCATTGGTGCCAGTCGGGCCGTCACTCCCCCCGCAGGCGTTGAGCGCGAACACGACGAGCGACGCTGCCAGCATCGGAAGACGCTTCACGGTTCCCCCTTGAAAGAGTTTCTCACCTCCTTTGCGCAGTCGTGTCCGAAAAGCCGTCACAGACGCTGTCCCGAAGTGACCCGCCGACCGTGCTCCACACCACCGCCGGTGATGTGGAACTGCACGAGTATCGCGCCACGTTCGGCGGACATGCGTACAGCATCCTGCACACGGGAGCGGTGCTCACGTTCCTCGACGAGCAGATCCTGCTGAGCGAGCGCGAGACGCGCCTACCGTACGGCATCGCGCTCTGGCCCGGGGCGATTGCGCTCGCGCACGAGATAGCCGCCCGGTCGGACGTGCCGCGCGGTCTTCGCGTTCTGGAGCTCGGCGCCGGAACGGGCCTGCCCGGCATCGTCGCTGCGAAGCTCGGCGCGGACGTCGTGCAGACGGACAAGCAGCAGGCCGCGCTCTCGCTCGGTCGCCTCAATGCGGAGCGTAACGGAGTGCGCAGCGTCGAGCATCGCGTCGCCGACTGGGCTGCGTGGGATGATGCCAACCGCTACGACTGGATCATCGGGTCGGACATTCTGTATGCGGCGGCGATGCACCCGCACCTCACGCGCATCTTCGAGTCGAACCTCGCTCCCGGCGGTCGCGTTCTGTTGTCGGATCCGTTTCGCCGAGCGAGCTTCGGGTTCCTGGAGTCCCTTGAGGCGGCCGGGTGGAAGGTTTCGGTCGGTCGATGGCGCGTTGGCGTGGAGGGCGAGGAGTCGCCGTTAGGCGTCTACGAGTTATCGAGGCCGGATGGTTAGTGGCCGCCCTTCCCGAGGGGTTTCCGCAGTTTAGCCGTCGCCCGTCGCCCGTCCCCGGCCTTCTTCTCAATCGACCGGAATCTCCACGTCCTCACCCGGCGTACCGCGCCTCAGGAGAAACACCAGCGGGAACCCGAGCACGAAGAGCGACGACACCAGCACGAACACGTGATTGTACGCGAGCACCGCTGCCTGACGCGTGATGATCCCATCGAGCACGCGTCTCGCCTGCGCCGTCGCGGTGTACATGTCCGCCCCCTGGGCCATCATCCCTTGCACGAGCGAGGCGAGACGCTGGCGACCTACCATCGACATGCCAGCGTCCTGCGAAAGGATCACGTGGTATCGTGTCGTGCTCGAGCTCAGCGTCGTGGCCGCGATTGCAATGCCGACACTGCCCATCACCTGCCTGACGACGTTGTACAACCCCGTCGCGGCGGTCATGCGCGGTTTCGGGATCGTCGACAGCGCCGCGGTGCTCAACGCCACGAAGATCAGGCTGAACCCGACGCCCTGCCACAGCTGCGGCCAGAAGAGATCCCAGTACCCGACTGCCGTCGTCAGGCGCGACATCGTGTAGAACCCATACGCGGCAACCAGCAACCCGCTGCCCACCAGTAGCCTCGGCCCCAGACGATTGTAGAATCGCCCGCCAATCGGCATGAGCACGGCCATCGCCAGACTGCGCGGCATGAGGGTGACACCCGACTGCATGGCGTTGAAGCCGAGCAGGTTCTGGAGGAACACCGGCAGCAGGAACAGGCTGCCGTTGAGCGCGAGTCCCAGCACACCGCCGAGTGCCGTGGCCGAGCTGAAGGAGATGTTCCGGAGAATGCGAAGGTTCACCGCCGGCTGTTCCGCCTTGAGCTCACGCCAGACGAACATCACGAGCCCGACGGCGGCGACGACCGCGAGTCGGGTGATGAACGTGGACTCGAACCAGTCGTTGCGCTCGCCCTCCTCCAGCATCAGCTGGAACGCGCCGAGGCCCACGACGAGCAATCCCAGCCCGGACCAGTCGACATAGCCTTTCGTGCGCACCAGGTACGGCGGATCCTCGATGAACCGGGAGACGAGGATCGTGTTGATGATCCCGATCGGGACGTTAATGTAGAAGATCCACGGCCAGGAATACTGGTCCGTGATCCAGCCGCCTAACGTGGGACCGAACGCCGGCGCCAGCACGGCCCCGAGCCCGTAGAGTCCCATGGCGAGCCCTTGCTCTTCAGGCGGAAAGCTTTCGCGCAGGATCGCCTGCGAGACAGTGAGGAGGACGCCGCCACCGAAGCCCTGGAGCACGCGGAACACGACCATGGAGGCCAGGCTGTGGGCGAGGCCGCAGGCCATCGATGCGCCCGTGAACAGCAGCACGCTCGCCTGATAGAAGCGCTTGCGCCCGAATCGCGACGCGAGCAGCCCGGTGATCGGCATGACGATCACCTGCGCGAGGATGTAGGCCGTGACGACCCACGTGATCTCCTCGATCGTCACACCTAACGTCCCCGACATGTCCGGGAGCGCGACGTTGACGATGCTGGAGTCGAGCACGGCCATGATCGTGCCCGTGAGCACCGTCCCCGTGACGACCCATTTGTGAGTCGTGGCTTGTCCCGGGTCGTTCGCCATGGTCAGATAGCAAGCAAAAGACCGGCCGATTAGTTAATCCGGCCGGTCTTGCGTTGTGCGCCAGGACGGCTCGGCTATTGCGAGCGAAGCGACGTGATCGGGTCGATCCGCATGGCACGCCGCGCCGGGACCAGGCTCGCGATCGCCACCACGACCAGCAGTATGGAGACGACGCTGCCTAACACCACCGGATCGCGTGGTGTGACGCCATACAGCACCGACGACACCGTACCCATCGTGGCGATCGAGAGGCCGAGACCAATCCCGAGACCGATCCAGCCCAGCCGCATGCCCTGGCCGACAACGAGTCGCAGGATCGCCGGTCGGCGCGCGCCGAGCGCCATGCGTACGCCGATCTCGCGGGTGCGCTGCGCGACCGCATACGACACGACGCCGTAGACGCCGATCGTCGCGAGCACCAGCGCCAGAAGCCCGAACACGGTGGCGAACACGGAGCCGAGTCGCTGGAATAGGAGCGCCTGTCCGTTGCGAAGGTGCTTATCCATCGTGCGCACATCGAACACCGCGAGCGTCGGGTCGAGCCCGGCGACGACGTCGCGCATGGCTCGCGTGACTGACGTTGGATCCGACGCCGTGTGCACCACGATCGTCATCGGCGTTTGGTACGTCTGCGCGACCGGCAGGAAGATGTACGGGTTGGGCGTCTCGCCGATCATCAGATCCTGCATGCCGCGCACGACGCCGACGATCTCGATGACGCGACCCGCTTGCTGCGAGGTCCCCGGCGCCGCGTACGATCCGCCATTGAAGCGAAAGCGTTTACCGATGGCCGACTGACCAGGCCAGATGGCTTTCGCCAACGCGTCGTTCACGACTGCCACAGCTGGCGCGTTGGCGTCGTCATGATCGGTGAACGTGCGCCCCTCCAACAGCGGAATGCCTAACGTATTGAAGTAGTCGCCCGCCACGTAATTGTGGAAGTAGCTGAACCCGTTGACTGGCAGCTGAATGCCCGGGGCGATCGGCACGATGTTTTGCAGGGCGCGATCGTAGCCGAACGGCACGAAGCGCGAGAGCGCGACCGATTGCACGCCCGGAACCGCGGCGGCTCGCCGGAGCAGCTCGCGATAGAACTGCTGTCCGCGCGTGGTATCGTAGCTCTCGGCTCGAAGCTCCGTGGAGAGCATCAACACGTGATCGGTGCGAAAGCCGAGGTTGAATCGCATCGCGTTCGCGGAGCTTCGCACGAAGAGTCCGGCGCAGACGAGCACCATGACCGAGATCGCGATCTGGCCCGCCACGAGCGTCGAGCGGAGTCGTTGATGCGCGGCCGTTGGGGAGTTGCCGGTGCCGGATCGCAGCACGTCGTGCAGGTTGCGCTTGCGCGCCGCGGACGCCGGGGCGAGGCCAGCAGTCAATGCGGCGAGGAACGTCGCCAGGATCGTGAACGCGACGATGCGTCCATTCAACTCGATGCCCCAGCGAATCGGGATGTCGGTCGCGATGTTGATCGATGACATGGCGCGAGTCGCCGCGTACGTCACGCCGACGGCACCGATGCCGCCGAGGAGCGCGAGCAGTGTGCACTCGACGAGCACCTGTCGTACGAGGCGCCACTGGCTGGCGCCGATCGCCGCCCGGACCGCGAGATCGCGACCACGTGCGATGACTCTCGCCAGGAGGAGACTCGCGATGTTGGCGCACGCGACGAGCATGACGAGGATGACGAGGGTCATGAACATCGCGGCCAGGCTGAGCGTGAGGTCGCTGACCTGGAGACTCGGCCTCGTGTACTGTTCGCGCACGAGGACCGTGCCGACGTTCCGATTCGTGACGGGATACGCGCGCTCGAGCTGACTGGCCTTGAGGTGCACGGCGACCTTCGCCGCGTTCAGCGAAACACCCGGGCGGAGTCGACCGAACACGCTGACCAGGTTCGTCGCCCGGTTCTCCAGATCCGCTCCGTACGCGGGCCAGACCTGATCGATGGGTACGACGCCGTCCATGTCGATGAGGGGCCTAACGCC
>JAJKIV010000345.1 GCA_021154285.1 Gemmatimonas sp.
CGGACGGCTCGCGCATCGCGTTCGTTTCCGATCGCACCGGCCGGGAATTCGACGAGGGACACAACACCGATATCTGGGTCATCCCATCCGCCGGCGGGAGCCTAACGAAAGTCTCGACGAGCGACGAGCGTGATTCGTCGCCGATCTGGTCGCCTGATGGCAAGTCGATCGCATTCGTCAGCGCCGAGGACGACGACGCCCCGCAGCAGTTGTACATCGCGTCGAGTGCTGGCGGCGGGACGCCGCGCCTTGCCGCGAAGTCGCTCGACCTCATTCCCGGGAACCTGCAGTGGGCCGAGCGCGGGAAGGCGATCTACTTCGACACGGGAGTGAAGGGCGAGCTGCACGTGTTTCGCGTGGACGTCGCCACGGGCGCGGTTACGCAAGCGACGCACGGCCCGCGCGGCGTGCGCGCGTCGAACGTGAGTCCGACGTTAGGCACGATGGTCTACCTCGCGAACGACTTCCAGCATCTGGACGACGTGTACGCGTCGGCGCTCGATGGTAGTGGCGAGCGGAAACTGACGGACGTGAACGCGGCACTCTGGAAGACGCTCGATCTGGCCGCCGTGCAGCGCATGACGTTCAAGGGCGCCGAGGGCTGGGAAATCGACGGGTTCTTCGTCAAACCGTTAGGCTGGACGGCCGGCAAATCGTATCCGATGATCCTGAGCATCCACGGCGGGCCGGCCGGCCAGTACGGCGTGGATTGGTTCCACGAGTTCCAGGTCTACGCCGCGAAAGGCTATGCGGTGTTCTTCACGAACCCGCGCGGCTCGACCGGGTACGGCCAGAGGTTCCAGCGCGGGATCGAGCTGCAGTGGGGCGGGAACGACTACACGGACATCATGAACGGCGTGCGCGCCGCGATCGCCGCGAACCCGTGGGTGGATACAACGCGCATTGGCGTCACCGGCGGGAGTTACGGCGGCTACATGACGAACTGGATCGTCGGTCACACCGGGATGTTCAAGGCCGCGGTGACGCTGCGCTCGATCTCGAACTTCATCAGCGACGACGGCACGCGCGATGGCGCGTATGGCCACAAGGGCGATTTTGGTGGCGACATCTTCGAGAAGATGGATCTGTACTGGGACCGCTCGCCGCTCAAATACGTGAAGAACGTGACGACGCCGATCCTCATTCTGCACTCGGACAACGACTATCGGGTGCCGATCGAGCAGGGCGAGCAGTGGTTCCGCGCGCTCAAGCACTTCGGAAAGACGGCGGAGATCGTGTTCTTCCCGCGGGAGAATCACAACCTGACGAGGACGGGTGAGCCGAAGCACCTCGTGGAGAGCTTGAACTGGCAGCTGTACTGGTTCGATCGCTACCTGAACGGTAACGCCACTGCGGTCGCGCCTAACGGTCGGCGGGCGAGCGCGGTTGGTACGCAGTGACGCTTTGGTGAACGGCTGGAATCCGGTTCCGCATCAGGCGATCTCGCCGCCACGAGCCCGGACCAACAGCAAAACCTAACGCGGATTTGAAGGCGATTGCACGGATTTCGCGGATTGGCTCCCAGACCGGGACGCAGCCATCGCGCAACGAGCCGGGATTACTTGGTTGAACGGCCTCGGGACGCAGGAGCCGCCCGAGGCCGTTAACCAAAGAAAAGAAAGCTCGATTGGTGGTCGGAGGCGCCACTGCCTCCGGAGCAAATCCGCGAAATCCGCGTAATCGTTTTCAATCCGCGTTAGTCTTGCGGTTACGGAGTAGTCCCGACCTCGATGTCAGTCGCTGCGACGCGGTCGCTACGACACTGAGGATGCCTGAGATCAGAGCTCGATCTCCGCTCCGATTTCGACCACGCGGTTCGGCGGAATCTTGAAGAACCGCGTTGCCCGACGCGCGTTGCGCGCCATGCGCGCGAACAATCGTTCTCGCCAGATCGCCATCCCCGGCCGGTCTGTCGCCAACAACGTTTCGCGGCCGACGAAAAACGTCGTTTCGTCGACATTGATGTCGAGGCCCATCTGCCGGCACCGCTCCATGACGGGGGGGACTGCCGGGTCTTCGGTGAACCCGTGGTGCGCGTTCACGCGGAAGACGTTAGGCGACAGCGTGTCGATCCGCACGCGCTCGGCCTCCGGCACGTAGGCTTGCGCCTCGGTGAACATGCCGAGGAACACGATGCGTTCGTGCAGCACCTTGTTGTGCTTGAGGTTGAGGAGTAACGAGTGTGGCACCAGCTTCGGGTCACGCGTCAGGTACACCGCTGTACCCTTGACGCGCATCGGCGCGGCGGCGTGGATCCGCTCCGCCAGTTCCGTGATCGGCAAAGCCTGCTCGTTCAAGCGGTCCGCCAGGATCCGCCGACCGCGCTTCCACGTCGTCATGACCGTGAACACGAACGCGGCGATGACGAGGGGGAACCAGCCGCCGCTCGGAATCTTCGTCAGGCCCGCCGTCCAGAAGCCGAGGTCGAACACGAGGAAGCCGATGGCCATCGCGGCGACCGCCGGGATGCTCCAACTCCACCGCGTCCGGGCTACGACCGCGAGCAGAATCGTCGTGAACACCATATCGGTCGTTACGGCCACGCCGTACGCCGCTGCGAGATTGCTCGACGAACGGAAGCCTAACACGAGCCCGACACAGGCGACGGCCAGCAGTATGTTCAGTCCCGGGATGTAGATCTGACCGATCTGCGTGGACGACGTATGCTCGATGTCGACTCGGGGCAAATATCCCAGCTGGACTGCCTGACGAGTAAGCGAGAATGCGCCGGAGATCACCGCCTGCGACGCGATCACGGTGGCGATCGTCGTCAGCACCACGAGCGGAATCGTCGCCCAGTCCGGCGCGAGCTGGAAAAATGGATGCTCCGAGGCGCTCGGGTCGGCGATCACGAGCGCGCCCTGCCCGAAGTAATTGAGGAGAAGCGCCGGCAGCACGAGCGCGAACCACGCGAACCGAATGGGCCGCGTGCCGAAATGACCCATGTCGGCATACAGGGCTTCGCCACCAGTCACCGCGAGAAAGACCGACCCGAGCACGAGAAATCCGGCCACCCCATTGCGCACGAAAAAGTGCACGGCGTGCATCGGGTTCACGGCGCTGAGCACCGCCGGATGCGCGACGAGGTGCGTGAGCCCCAGTGCCGCCAGCACGAGAAACCAGAGCAGCATCACCGGACCGAAGATCGCGCCGATCTTTGCCGTCCCTCGGCTCTGCACGGCGAACAGCAGGATGAGGATGGCGATCGTGATGGGGATGACGTATGGTCGAAACATCGGCGTCGCCACCTCGAGACCTTCCACCGCGCTCAGGACGGAGATCGCCGGGGTGATCATCCCGTCGCCATAGAGCAGCGACGCCCCGAACAGGCCGATCAGCACGAGGATCGCGCGGCGACCGGCGGTGCGTTCCGCCGGCGGCGAGACGAGCGCCGTGAGCGCGATCATTCCCCCTTCGCCGCAGTTGTCCGCGCGCATCACGAACGCGAGGTACTTGACGGAGATGACGAGGATGAGAGACCAGACGATGAGTGAGAGCAGGCCCAGCACGTTCTCGGGCGAAGGCGCCAGGCCATGCTTTCCGTGGAGGGACTCCCGCAGCGCGTAGATCGGGCTCGTGCCAATGTCCCCGTAGACGACCCCGAGTGCCGCGAGCGAAAGGGCGGTGAGCGCGCCGCCGGTCGGGTGCTCGTCAGCCGCATGGTGCTCGAGGGACATGGTCGTCACGTGGTCATCTCTCCTCACTCCGCTGCGCTAAAGAGCCCGACCCACACGGCACGGTGATGGGGGTCGGGGTTAGAGTCGGGTGGCCGAGTCCTAACTCTAACCCCAACGGCGTGCTGCGCGCGCTATCAGCTCTTCAGGTCGTTCTCCTTGATGCTCTGTGCCTTCGTTAGGTGCTCCTGCACCTTCCCGGACGCCTTCTCGATCGCTGCGCGCAGCTGCGCACTGTTCGTGTTCTTCGCTGCGTCCTGCAGCTTGTCGAGCATGTCCTTGTGATCGTCGATCTGGTTGTCCATGTACTTCTTGTCCCAGTCGGCGCCCGCAGACTTGTCGGTCAGATCCTTGATCTGGTCTCTCGCGTTGTCCATGACCTTATGGACGTCGCTGTCAGCCGTATCAGGCGTTACCGACAGTTTCTGTGCGAGCGACCTCATTTCGAGTGCGAGCGCTCGGTGCTCGGTAACGAGTTGCTGCGCGAACTTCTTCACGGCGGGGTTGGTTGCCTTTTTCTCCGCGAGCTGGCCCAGGCGCACCTCGCCGGCGTTGTTGGCGCCGATGAATCCGAGCACCGAGGCGTCTGTCCAGCCGCCGCGCTTGGCGACGCTGGCTGCGGCAGAATCCGTCCGCCGAGCTGCGGTGTCTGCGGCCGCGCCCACGCGACCCGCTGCCGTATCCACGGCCGCACCGACCTTGCTCGCGGTGGTGTCCGCCGCGCTGCGGTCGCGCGGGCTACAAGCACAGAGTATCAGGACAACGGCTGCGGTCACGCGTACGAGCGCATTCGCTCCGGAGTTCATGGGTCCCCCTTTCCTTTCATCGCAGGCCATAACAAGGTGAGTGAGCCTTCGTCGGCTTGGCGCACTCTAGCGAGCAAGAGCCGTTCTTCAAGTAGCGCAATGTAGAGCTCGCTTGAGCGCGCTCGACTACCATACCTTGCTCGACCGTACACCCGGACTACCTGTGGAAGCCGAGCTTCGCGATCGACTCCAGACGTCGCTGGGTGGCGCCTACACGCTCGAGCGGGAGCTCAGCGGCGGCATGTCACGCGTGTTCATCGCCGAAGAGACGAGCCTCGGACGCAAGGTCGTCGTCAAGGTCCTGCCACCGGAGCTTGCCGCGGAAGTCAGCGTCGAGCGATTCCGTCGCGAGATCCAGTTCGCCGCGCAGCTCCAGCATCCACTGATAGTCCCGGTCCTCTCGGCCACCCAGCAGGGAGCGCTCCTCTACTATACGATGCCGTTCGTCCGCGGCGAGTCGCTGCGCGAGCGGCTGCGTCGCGACGGCGCGCTTCCGTTAAATGACGCACTTCGGATCTGGCGCGATCTCGCGACCGCGCTCGCGTTCGCCCACGGGCACGGAGTGATTCATCGCGACATCAAGCCCGAGAACATCCTGCTCACCGAGTCGGGGCAGGAGGGTGGTGGGGAGTACGCCATGGTCACCGACTTCGGCGTCGCCCGCGCCATCGACACGGCGGTGACATCGGGCGGGTTGACCGCCACGGGAATCTCCGTTGGCACTCCGGCGTACATGGCGCCGGAGCAGGTCGCCGCCGATGCGCACATCGACCAGCGCGCGGATATTTACTCCGCCGGCGTGGTAGCGTACGAGATGCTCACGGGACAGCCACTGTTCGCGGAGGTGTCACCGCAGCGCATGCTCGCCGCCCACCTGACGCGCGAGCCCGAGCCGGTCTCGAAACTCCGGCCGACGATCCCGGGCGAGGTGAACGGGCTCGTGATGCGCTGTCTCGCCAAGGATCCTGCGAGCCGCCTAACGAGCGCTGAGCTTCGCCGCGAGATCGAGGGGCTACTCGCCAAAGGCACGGCCTCGAGCTTCGCGAGTCGACAGCCAGCGGCGCGAGCGAATGCCGCCGTCGATCCTCCCACGATCGCCGCACCGGCAACGGCCGCCCGACCACGTTGGCGGCGTCCCGTCCTCGTGGCTGCGGGCGCCGTCGTGGCGGTTGCGACACTCGTACCGCTGCTGTCGCGCGATCGTGGGCAGCGCGTTCCGGCAGCAGCTGCCGTACCAACGGCCCGTGTCGCGCGCCTCGGGCCACGCTCGGTCGCCGTGCTGCCGTTCGAAAACTCGAGCAGCGACAAGGACAACGAATACTTCGCCGATGGCGTGACCGATGAGCTGATCAGCGCACTCGCTCGCGTTAGGGGATTGCGCGTGACCTCGCGCTCGACGTCGTTCGCCTTCAAAGGAAGCCGGCTCGGCGCACGCACGATCGGCGACAGCATCGGCGTGCAAATGGTGCTCGAGGGAAGTGTCCGGAAGGACGGCAACCACCTGCGAATCCTGACGCAGCTGACACGCGCGACCGACGACTCCGCAATCTGGTCGCAAACGTACAACCGCGAGCTCCGCGACGTGTTCAAGGTGCAGGAAGAGCTCGCGCAGTCGATCCTGGCCGAGCTGCAGAAAGCGATGGGCATAGCGCAGAACACGCAGGACTCCTCCGCTGTGCAACTCGTGCATCACACCACGAAGGACAAGGATGCATACGACCTCTACCTCCGCGGCCGTTACTTCGTGAATCGGCGTACCCGTGAGGGTTTCACCAAGGGCGCGACGTTCTTCAACCAGGCGATCGCTCGCGACAGCACGTTCGCGGCCGCGTGGGCCGGATTGGCTGATTCGTACTGCATACTCGCCAACTTCGGGCTTCGACCCGCGCGCGAGGTGTGTCCAAAGACGGCGGAGGCGGCGCGACGGGCGATCGCGCTCGACAGCACGCTGGCCGAGGCGCACGCGTCGCTCGGGTTCGTGAACCTTTTCTACTACTGGGATTTCGACACGGCCGACCGCGAGCTGAAACGGGCTATCGCACTCGACTCCACATATGCGAACGCGTATCTGTGGCTCAACCACCTGGTCTGGGCGCGAGGCGACACGAGCGCCGCGATCGCCTACGTGCGCAACGCGGTTGCGCTCGAGCCGCTATCCCTCATTCTGAATGCCAGGCTTGGAGTTGCGCTCTGGCGAGCCGGCCGGTTGAGCGAGGCGGAAGAGCAGCTTCGCCATACGCTGGACCTCGACTCCACGTTCCAGGACGCGCGAGGGAATCTATCGCTCGTGGAGCTCGACCAAGGCAGGTTCGACGCAGCGGTGGCCGAGGCGGAGCGGGTCGGCAGGCCTCTTGGGACTGCTTACGCATACGCTCGAGCCGGTCGTCGAGACGATGCACTGAGGGTCACGCGCGAGCTCGAGTCATCGAGTCGTCGCGGTGAGTGGATCTACCCCGCTCAGATGGCGTACGTGTATAGCGCTCTCGGGAACGCCGATTCCGCATTCGCATGGCTCGAGCGGTCGTATGCCGCGCGAGACCCCGACCTGATCTTCATCGCCGTCGAGCCGGAACTCGAGCCGCTTCGGAGCGATCCGCGCATCACTGCTCTTGCTCGGAAGGTCGGAGTCGTGCGGTAATCGGCGCCTCTTGCCTTTGCCTGGCGCGCTCGCGTGGCGTAAGTTGGCGCTAGAAACCAACATCGGCGCCTGCGCATGAAATACCCCGAAGTCCGGAACTATCGCGACGGCTCGTTCGTCGCCGGCGATCTCCCGTTCATCGATGTCTACAACCCGAGCGACGGCAGCATCATCTCGCGTGTGCCCATGTCTACGCGCGACGACGTCGACGCCGCGGTCTCGAGTGCCGAGCGAGCGTTTCCCGGCTGGTCGCGTACGCCGATCAAGGAGCGCGTGCAGGTGTTCTACAAGTACAAGGCGCTGCTCGAGAAGCACATCGACGAGCTGGCCGCTTTGGTCAGCGAGGAGAACGGGAAGGTCGCGAGCGAAGCTCGGGCTGAAGTTCTCAAGGCGGCCGAGCTGAGCGAGTACGCGTGCTCGCTGCCGCAGATCGCGCCGGGCGAGGTACTCGAGGTGAGTCGCGGCGTCGAGTGTCGCATCGAGCGGTACCCGGTCGGGGTCGTGGCGGCAATTACGCCGTTCAACTTCCCGAACATGGTCCCGAACTGGTCGATACCTAACGCGCTCGCGCTCGGGAACTGCATGATCCTCAAGCCGTCGGAGCTCGTGCCGCTCAGCGCCGGCAGGATTGCGGAGCTGCTGCGTGAGGCGGGGTTACCGGACGGGGTGTTTCAGGTCGTTCACGGCGGCCGCGAGACGGTCGAAGCGCTGTGCGATCACTCCGGCATCGCGGCGATCAGCTTCGTGGGCTCGACCCAGATCGCGAAGGTGGTCTACCGACGCGCGACGGCGAACCTCAAACGTGTGCTGGCGTTAGGCGGCGCCAAGAATCACCTCATTGTGATGCCTGACGCGGACGTCGAGATGGCGTCCAGCAACATCATCGCATCGATGTCCGGCTGCGCGGGTCAGCGGTGCATGGCGGCGTCGGTCATGGTGGCGGTATCGAAGGTCGATCACATCATCGAACGGATGATCGCACACGCCCGGAGCATCGTTCCCGGGCGCGACATCGGGCCGGTGATCTCCCGCGCCGCGAAGGAGCGCATCGAGCGCTACATCACCGAGGCGGAGGACGCGGGAGCAACGGTGGTGGTGGACGGCCGTGGTGTCGTCGTGCCGGGCAAGGAGAACGGCTACTTCATTGGCCCGACCATCATCGATCACGTGACGCCCGACATGCGGATCGCGCAGGACGAAGTATTCGGCCCGGTGCTCGCCATCGTCAGGACGAAGACGGTGGACGAGGCGATCGCGGTGGAGAATCGGTCGCCGTACGGCAACGCGGCGTCGGTGTTCACGGAGAGTGGCGGCGTTGCGCGTCACGTGATGGACCGCGCGAATGCGGGCATGGTGGGCGTGAACGTGGGCGTGCCGGTTCCGCGGGAGCCGTTCTCGTTCGGCGGATGGAACGAATCGAAGTTCGGCGTCGGCGACATCACGGGTCGCGGGTCGATCGAGTTCTGGACGCAGTCGAAAAAGATGACGACGAAGTGGAACCGTGAGGCGGGGACGAACTGGATGAGTTAGCAGGGAACCGGTTCCCAGCCAAGTCGCCAGTGATTCAGACGGGGGTATCATGGCTGACCGAACGACCACGTTCACGGGCATAGAATTCGAGAATCCGTTTCTCCTCTCGTCGGCTCCGCCGACAGAGTCCGAGAGCAACATCATGCGGGCGTTCGAGGCCGGGTGGGGCGGAGTGGTGACGAAGACGATCGGCCTGCACCCCGTCGTCAACGTCGTCGGTGCAAAGGCGAAGTTCATGCGCACGTCGCCTGACGACGCCTACGTGTCGATGAAGAAGCGGCCCGGCGCGGCGCTGCACTCGTCGTGGAACTGGGAGCTCATCTCCGACAAGGCGCTCGATTGGTGGGTGCCGCGCATCCGGCGGATCAAGGATGCGTTTCCGAACCGCGTGCTGATCGCGTCGATCATGGCGGGCTCGGGCAACGACAAGGAGCTCCGCAACTGGCAGACGCTGGCCGAGGCGTGTCAGGACGCGGGCGCGGATGGTGTGGAGCTCAACTTCTCGTGTCCGCACATGGACCGAAAGGACATGGGGTCGAACATCGGGAAGGATGAAGGGCTCTGTTCCGTCGTGACTGAGGCGGTGAAGGAAGTCGCGACGGTTCCCGTGTGGACGAAGCTCACGCCGGCGACGCCGGACATCGTGGTCGAAGCCGCGGCGTGCTTCCGCGGTGGCGCCGACGCGATCGTGTCGTCGAACACGTTCCCGTCACTGCCGATCATCGATCCCGAGACGCTGGAGTTCGAGATCAACGTCGATGGTCTCGTCTCGGCTGGTGGCCTGGGTGGCCCGGCGATCCTGCCACTGTCGTTATGCAACATGGCGCGGATGTGCCAGGCGTTCCCGGACCGCGCGTTCTCCGGCATTGGTGGCATCTCCGATTTCGCGCAGGCGCTCTCTTACTTCCTGATAGGCTGCGGGACGGTACAGGTGTGTACGGCGGCCATGCTGGATCATGCCGTGGGGCCTAACGTGATCCGGAAGCTGCTCGCCGGATTCGACCAGTTCGTCGAGAAGCACGCTGGGACCGGCTGGACGACGCTCGAGGCGTTCCGCGGTGCGCGGCGGGACCGCATGGTGCTCCAGTCGGAGATTCGCCGGCCGGAAGGCGACGACTATCAGGGCGGCTACGAGGTCGTAGAAGGTTATGCGTCGCCCGAGCAGGCGGCGCGCGTCTAAATGGTACGAAAGGGGTCAGAGTCCTAACGCACCGTTCCAACGCCCCCCGGGGGGGCGTTGGAACGGTGCGTTAGGACTCTGACCCCTTCGGTGGAGCGACTATGAAACTCGACACGATCGTCAGGGGCGGTACGGTCGTTACGCCGGGCGGGACGTTCGTCGGCGACGTCGGCATCGCGGGTGAAAAGATAGCAGCGTTAGGCGCGGCACTCGACTCGTCGGGTGCAAAGACCATCGACGCATCCGACCACTACGTGATCCCGGGCGTGCTCGACGTGCACGTTCATCTCGAGCTTCCGTTCTGCGGCACCGTCTCGGCCGACGACTATCGGACGGGCACGCGCGCCGGCGCGCGTGGTGGCGTCACGACCGTCATCGATTTCGCCATCCCGTACGCCGGTGACTCGCTCGACGACGCCGCCGACAACTGGATGAAGAAGGCGGAAGGGAAGTCACTCATCGACTACACGTTCCACATCTGCATCACGCGGTGGAACGAGCACAAGGACCAAATCGAAGGGATGGTGAAGCGGGGCTTCACGACCTTCAAGGAGTTCATGATCTACGAGTCGGAGGGATGGCAGTCCGATGACCGTGCGCTCTACGGCACGCTCGAGAAGATGCGCGAGTACGGCACGATGCTGCTCGTGCACGCGGAATCTGCCCGCGTGCTCGATGAACTGATCGCCCGCCATCACACGCCGGAGCTGATGAAGCAGTACGGCGCGCGCCTGCACCCGATGACGCGCCCGAATTTCGTGGAGGCCGAGGCGATTCAGCGGGTGGTGCAGTGGTGCGAGGCGACGGGCGGGAAGCTCTACATCGTTCACATGTCGACCGGCGAGGGCGCCGACATCATCCGCGCCGCTCAAGCGCGCGGCGTGCCGGTGATCGCGGAAACCTGCGCGCAGTACCTCGTGCTCGATGACTCGGTGTTCGGTCGGGACGACGGTCATCTCTACGCCTGCTGTCCCCAGGTCAAAAAGCCGAAGGACGTGGAGCGCCTCTGGGAGGGCCTGAAGCACGGCGAAGTCTCGGTGATCTCGACGGACACGTGCACGTTCTCGCGCGAGCAGAAAGCGATGTGGGAGGGTGACTGGACGAAGATCCCGATGGGGTTACCGGGCCTCGAGACGCTGTTGCCACTCACCTACACGCGTGGTGTGTTAGGTGGCCGGCTGTCGATCGAGGAGATGTGCATGAAGCTCAGCACGAACCCGGCGCGCATCATGGGGCTGTCACCCCGCAAGGGCTCGATCGCGATCGGGGCGGATGCAGATCTCGCGATCATTCACCCGACGCGGACGCACACGGTTGATCCGAAGACGATGGAGACGAACGCGGACTGGTCGCCGTACAACGGATGGGATCTGGCGGGCTTCTCGAGGACAACTCTCTCGCGCGGAGAGATCATCGTTGACGACTACCGAGTGGTGGGGCGAGAGGGACGTGGTAAATGGTTGCCCAGGGAATCGGGAATCGGAAATCGGGAATCGAAAGACGGCGGAACGATGGCGGCCGGCAGAACGAAGCCTCCCGAGGTCGTTCCGATTCCCGATTCCCGATTCCCGATTCCCGCGGCGGCGCGATGACGATCCAAACGGGCGTCGAAGCGCCAACATTCGCGCCGCCGGCTGCCGGCGCGCAGGACATCAGCGCCAGCCCGCTGTACAACGCCGACCTCGCGCCAACGCCGCCGGAACGCCGCACCTGGTCCACCTACAACATCGCGGCGCTGTGGATCGGCATGAGCGTCGTCGTCACCACGTACACTCTCGCGTCTGGCCTCATGGCGGAGGGGATGAACTGGTGGCAGTCGATGATCACGATCCTGTTAGGCAACACGATCGTGCTCATTCCGATGATCCTGAACGCCCACGCCGGCACGAAGTACGGTGTGTCCTTCCCGGTGCTGTGTCGCGCGAGTTTCGGCGTCCGCGGCGCGAACGTGCCGGCGATCCTGCGTGCGATTGTCGCCTGTGGCTGGTTTGGCATTCAGACATGGATCGGCGGGCTCGCACTCGACGCGCTGTTCGCTGCCGCGTGGCCGGGCTGGGCAACCGTTCCCTTCAAGGCCGACATCGCCTTCGGGATCTTCTGGGCCATCCAGGTCATCATCATCCTCAAGGGCACCGAGGGCATCAAGATCCTGGAGAGCTGGTCGGCACCGTTGTTGTTAGGCGGTGGCGCGCTGCTGCTCTGGTGGGGCATCCACCGCGGCGGTGGGCTCGAACGCGTCCTCAACGAATCGGTGAAGCTGCAGCGCGGCAACACGCCGTTCTGGACACTCTTCCCCGCGGCCCTCACGGCGAACATCGGCTACTGGGCAACGCTGAGTCTCAACATCCCGGACTTCACGCGGTATGCGAAGACCCAGCGATCACAAGCGTTAGGCCAGGCACTGGGGTTGCCGACCACGATGACCGCGTTCGCGTTCATCGGCGTGGCGGTGACGAGTGCGACGATCGTGATCTTCGGCGAGGCGGTGTGGGATCCGGTCGTCCTCGTGACAAAGATCGGCGGCACCGGCGTCGTGATGTTCTCGGCCCTCGTCGTCCTGGCGGCCCAGCTCACGACGAACATGGCAGCGAATGTCGTGTCCCCGTCCAATGACTTCTCGAACCTCAGCCCGCGGCGCATCAGCTACGTCACGGGTGGACTGATCACGGCGGTGATCGGCATCCTGATGATGCCGTGGAAGCTCTACGCCGATGCGGCGGCCTACATCTTCACCTGGCTCCTGGGCTACTCGAGCCTGATGGGCGCGTTAGGAGGGATCCTCATCGCCGACTACTGGGTGCTGCGGCGTCAGCAGCTGGATGTGAATGACCTGTTTCGCGAGCGGGGGCGCTACACGTACCGCAATGGCGTGAACCCGCGCGCGGTGGTCGCGCTCGTGCTCGCGATACTTCCGGTGGTCCCTGGCTTCGTCCGAGCGGTATCCGTGCCTGGCGGGACCGTGAAGGACCCGAGCGTCTTCGATCACCTCTACGCGTACGCGTGGTTCATCACGTTCGCGTTGAGCTTTGTTCTCTACCTCGTGTTGATGCGAGGACGAGCTACGCAGGAGCGCTGACCGTCGCCCGTCGCCGGTTGTTCCGATTCCCTAGTCCCGATTCCCGACCGATGCCACGCATCGTAAAGTGCGGTCTGATCCAGGCCTCCCACGCCTGCAGCACGGCCGAGAAGCTCGAGACCATCCGCGAAGCGAACCTCGCCAAGCACATGGGTCTCATCGAGCAGGCCGCGCGGGAGGGCGTCCAGATCCTCTGCATGCAGGAGATCTTCACCGGTCCGTACTTCTGCGCCGAGCAGAGCACGAGATGGTACGACGCCGTGGAGGGGATCCCTGACGGGCCGACCACCCGACTCATGCAGGAGATCGCGAAGCAGCACGAGATGGTCATCGTCGTCCCGCTGTACGAGCAGGACGGCGCCGGGATCTACTACAACACCGCCGCCGTCATCGACGCCGACGGCAGATACCTCGGCAAATATCGTAAGAACCATATCCCGCATTGTGCGCCGGGCTTCTGGGAGAAGTTCTACTTCCGCCCCGGCAACCTCGGGTATCCGGTCTTCAAGACTCGTTATGCGGACGTGGGCGTGTACATCTGCTATGACCGTCATTTTCCCGAGGGCGCGCGCGAGCTCGGGCTCAATGGTGCCGAGATCGTGTTCAACCCGTCGGCGACGGTGGCCGGACTGTCCGAGTATCTCTGGAAGCTCGAGCAGCCGGCGCACGCGGTGGCGAACGCGTTCTTCGTCGGCGCGATCAACCGGGTGGGGTATGAGGATCCGTGGCGGATCGGAGAGTTCTACGGGCAGAGCTACTTCTGCGATCCGCGCGGCCAGTTCGTGGCGCAGGCGGCGCGTGATCGGGACGAGCTCGTGACCGCGGAGCTCGACCTCGACAAGATCCGTGAGGTGCGGAACGTGTGGCAGTTTTTCCGCGATCGTAGGCCGGAGACGTACGGTGGCTTGGTGAAGCTGTAACGGTGTAGGAGCTTCTCAGAACCAAGCGACTTACTACTCCCAACCCTTGAACTCTTACAGGGTAGCCCGTTTACGGATTCGCCAAGCGCGAGGGAGCCGTTCGTGAGGCGGAGCTCAATCGCTGACCGTGATCACATCGCGCACCGTAACGGCCACGAGCCTCTCTCTCATGGTCCGCGCGTATCCTCGCTACTTCGCCGACATCCGCGCATCCACGTTGCGCCTCGCGGC